>JANWYO010000278.1 GCA_025055215.1 Gemmataceae bacterium | reverse complement strand
AGCCAGGTCTGGAAGAGCATCTTTCGCCATCCGGCGCCGCGTGACCGGCGCAACCGCGTGGTGGTGATACTGACCAACGTCTTCCTCCACCTCCACCCCGTTTCGGTGCGGAAAAGCGGCATCGCCCTGAGCTACACCTGGTGCATGGGCGGCTTGACGTTTTTCCTCTTCCTGGTGGAAACCGTCACCGGCGTGTTGTTGATGTTCTACTATCGGCCGACCTTGGAACACGCCTATAACGACATCCTCAACCTGACCCACGTCACCACCCTGGGCGTCCTCCGCGAGTTGCACCGCTGGGGGGCGCACGCCATGGTCATCACGATCTGGCTGCACATGTATCGGGTGTTCCTCACCGGCAGCTACAAGCCGCCGCGGGAGTTCAACTGGTCGGTCGGTGTCATCTTGCTGGTGTTGACACTGCTGTTAAGTTTCACCGGCTACCTGTTACCTTGGGACCAATTGGCCATTTGGGCCATCACAGTCGGAAGCAACATGGCGCGGGCGACGCCGTTCCTCGGTTATGAGGGGCCAGGGGCCACCCTCCTCAGCGTGGGTGGCGTGCCCTTGATCCACTCTGGAAGCGACGCCCGCTTCCTGCTGCTTGGTGGCCGGTTCGTCAGTGGTGAGACGTTGCTCCGCTTTTACGTCCTGCATTGTGTCGCCCTTCCCCTGGCGGTCGGCGTGCTGATCGCCGTGCATTTCTGGCGGGTGCGGAAAGATGGCGGCATCAGCGGACCTCTGTGACCATGCGCCTGCACCCGCGCCCCCTGCCTCTGCCCAGGGCCACGGCGCGGGTCGGGCTCGGTGATCCTCAAAAGGATAAGGCGGCATGAACGGCCCGGAACCTTTCCCTACCCCCGACCTGATCGGCGCCGAATCGTATCACGGAACTCATGTGCTGAGTGGTTCTGCCCAAACCGGCCTGGGAGTCTACTACGTTCTCGTATTTCTCCTCAACCTGGGCTTTGCCGCGTATCACTACTACAAGCGCCGGGATTCATTCCAGACGTTTGTCTGGACGGCCGTGAGCCTGGTCTTCCTCTTCCACGCCGGCGCTTACCTGCTTCATCGGGGATGGGTGATTCCGGAGGAAGTGCGCGACCTGGTGGACGGCCTCATGGGCCCGGTGACCTATTTCACGGGGTCGGTGATCGGCTTCGCGCTTCTCCTCTACTACCGTCGGTTCTTCACCGAACCGGTCGTGGCATGGTCCATCCTGAATGTCAGCCTCCTTTTTTCCGGTTGGGCCATGACCGATGCCAACTTTCGCAAGATCATTACCAAGGAAGATAATGTTCCAATCGTGATGTTGATTTTCACGGTTGGTTTCTTCACTTGGCTGGGGTTGCGTCTGGCGGTGCTTAATGACGACCGCCTTCGCCGAGGAGAGCCGCCGCTGGAGAAGCTCGAAGAGGACAAGGTGCTGGTCTGGCCGGACTTGGTCTACACGGAATTGCTGGCCATGATCGTTTGCACGTTCGTCCTGGTAGTCTGGTCGGTGCTCCTGAAGGCGCCGCTGGAGCAGCCGGCCACGAGCGCCAAGGCCCCCAATCCGTCGAAAGCCCCGTGGTATTTCCTCGGCTTGCAAGAGATGCTGGTGTATTACGATCCCTGGATGGCTGGTGTCGTCCTTCCCACAATGATCATCCTGGGATTGATCGCCATGCCCTACATTGATTTTAACCAGAAAGGGAACGGATACTACACCTTCCAGCAGCGCCCCTTTGCCATGGTGATGTTCTTGTTCGGGTTCGTGGTGTTGTGGGTGACGCTCATCGTGTTGGGGACCTTCCTTCGTGGGCCCAACTGGAACTTCTTCGGTCCGTTTGAGCCTTGGGACCCGCACAAGGTCTTGCCGTTGAACAACGTCAACCTGAGCGATATGTTCTGGTTGCCGCTCGGGGTGGTCTTTGAGGAAGGGAAAGGGTGGTTTGTGCGCGAACTGCCCGGGATCGTGCTCGTGTTGGCCTATCTGCTGCTGCTGCCGCCGTTGCTGGCCAAGACCGTGTTGCGGACGTTTTTCATCCGCATGGGATTCATTCGGTTTTTCATCCTGGTGACGCTGATCCAATTCATGGCCGCGTTGCCCATCAAGATGATCCTTCGTTGGACGATTAACCTGAAGTACATCGTGTACATCCCGGAGTACTTCTTCAACATCTGACGCCAACGGCTGCCCGCCGGCCGGAGGCCGGGCGGCAGCCGAATGCTGAGAGCAAGTCATGGCCGCCTCGGAAGAATTCTATCGAGACCAGAAGACGCTGGATGTCATCTTCGGGGTGTCCAGCATCCTCATGCTGCTGAGCATCGTGTGGATGTTCGTGCAGGACTTCAACCGGGAATACAAGGTGGAACAGCGGCGGTTCCGCGACGTGGAAGAGGCTCTGTCCAGCCGGGCCGCGTTGCAGGCCCTTCCCGATCCCGAGCAGATTCGCCAGGCCGAAGAAGCCGTATCCGCGGCCCAAGCCCGGGTCAACTCCCAACAGGACCGAATTGCGGAACTGAGGAGGGTCATCGCCGACGAGACACCCCGCCGCGTCCGTGCGGAGAACGCCTATCAAGCGCTGAAGGCTGACTTTGATTCGATCAGCAGCTTGTACAACATCGCCGTTGAGGAGCACGGGCCGGAGTCGAGCGAAGCCAAGGTGATGCGGGGGCAGATCAACCGGATGCAAAAGGAGTTGATCCGCTTACAGGCGGAGGTCGACGCGGTCAAGTCGGTGATCGAGACAGCGCAGGCAGAGTTGACGGCACTTCAAAAACCCTTGACCGAGGCGTTAGCGAGCCTCAAACGGTTGCATGACGAGTTTGACCGCATTGCCCGCAACGCGGTGAGCAAGCGCTGGAAATTCACCGACACGTTTCGGGCCTTGCCGGTCATCGATGCTTTCGCGTCACCCATCCGCATCCAGCAGTTCACGTTGGAGGAACTGCCGATCGATTACAACTTCAAATACGTGACCCGTTTTGACCGCTGCATGACGTGCCATCTGGGCATCGACAAGCCAGCATTTACCCGTGAAGCGCTCCGACAGCTGGGTGAGGTGCCTGCCGGATTGGATGAGAAGCTGGCAAAGGCCCGGGACATGTTGGCCGCCCGGGAGAAGCTCTTGGCGGCAACGGGAGAGACCCTGGGTTACGATCCCAACGCCTTGCGCTTAACGACGGTGCCGATCCAGTTGAAACACATCGGCGAATTCGCCGCCCACCCGCGATTGGACCTGTTCGTGTCGGCCAATAGTCCGCACCCGGCGGAGAAATTTGGATGTACCGTTTGCCACGCCGGGCAAGGCGCCTCCACCTCCTTCGCGCTGGCGTCCCACACCCCCAACAGTGCCGACGACCAGGAGCGATGGGAGCACGAGCACGGCTGGTATCACGTCCACTACTGGGACTTCCCGATGCTGCCGAAGCGCTTTTTGGAAGCGTCGTGCGTCAAATGCCACCACCAGATCACCGACCTCATCCGGGATGGCAGCCGAATCGAGGCCCCCAAGTTGATCCGGGGTTACAACCTGGTACGCGAGTTTGGTTGTTTCGGGTGCCACGAAATTTCTGGGATCAAGAATGGTCGCTGGGTGGGGCCGGATCTCCGTCTGGAGCCCTACCCGCCGCTGGACGACCTGACGCCGGCGGAGCGGACCAAGGCGCTGGCCGATCCTCTGAACCCACCGGGGACGATGCGCAAGGTCGGCCCGAGTTTGAAGCGCCTGGCCGAAAAGACCAACGAGGCATGGGTGCGAAAATGGCTCAGAGCGCCGCGCGATTTCCGCCCGGACACCAAGATGCCCCATTTTTACGGGCTCAGCAATAACTCCTTCGAGGTGTTGTCGGGCACAGACCAGGGCTTGTTCCCGAGTGCGGAAATCCATGCCATCACCTACTACCTGTTCCAACGCAGCCAAAGTTACCTGTCTGACGTTGCTCGGCACATGAAGGATCCTCCCGAGCAGCGGCAGAAGGACCAGCAGCGCTATGACACGCTCTCTTCGGCACCGGCACCGACGAATGCCGCCGACAAGGAGAAAGTACAAAAGGAGTTGGAGGAGTTGGCCCATGTCATGGCGTTGCGTCGGGCTGCTCCCCCGATTGAGAACTTCCCCCTGCCACCCCCGCCCACCGATCCCAACCGAGGAAGGGCGCTCTTCATCGAAAAGGGGTGCCTGGCATGTCACATCCACGAGTCCACCGCCAAGGCACAACCGGGACAGCCGGCCCTGGCCAGCGACGCTCACTTCGGTCCGAACCTGACGCGCCTGGCCGCTAAGCTCGGTACGGCGAAAAACGACGATTCCGCCCGCCGCTGGCTGGTGCGCTGGATCCTCAACCCCACGGACTACCACCCGCGCACGTTCATGCCGGTGACGCACCTGACGATTGAGGAAGCCAACGAGATCGCCGGTTGGCTCCTCAGCCAACCGGCGGACTGGCAGGCGCCCGACGTGATCGCACCCGGCATGGAAACACTGAAGAAGCTGGCCCGGGTGTACCTGGACAAGGTCCTTACCCGGCGAGAGGTGGAAGCGCTCTTTGACCCGAAGAGCCACGATCGGGCGGCAGTCAACCAGCGTCTCGAAGAGATGAAACGACGCGGCGCCGATGAGGGGGAATTGGCCGGCGGCGTCGATGAGCACAAGCTCAAGATGTACATCGGTCGCAAGGCCATCGGTCAGCTGGGCTGCTACGGTTGCCACGACATCCCGGGTTTTGAAACAGCCAAGCCGATCGGCACGCCCCTGAACGATTGGGGAAAAAAGGATCCCGAACGTCTGGCGTTCGAGGACATCATGGCCTATGTGCGTCAGAAGCACTACCCAGCCCCAGGGTTAGTGAACCGGGAAGGCCAGTATTACGCGCCGGTCAACGGCAAAAAGCCGTATGACAACTTCTTTTGGAACGCCCTCGAGCACCATCAGCGCGAGGGGTTCCTGTACCAGAAGCTGATGGAGCCGCGGAGCTACGACACCAACCGCATTCGCAGTTGGGACGAGCGGTTGCGCATGCCGCAGTTCCGATTCGCACGGACGGTGAAGCGTGAGGGGGAGTCGGATGAGGAATTCGAGGCTCGGCGCGAGGTCGAAGAAGCCGAGGCCCGCGAGGCGGTGATGACGTTTGTCCTCGGCCTAGTGGCCGAACCTGTCCCGCTCAAGTACGTCCACCAGCCACCGCCGGATCGCTTGGCTGAGGTGAAGGGGCGGCAAGTCCTCGACAAGTACAATTGTGCGGGCTGCCATCTCGTGCGTCCGGGTGTGTTCGAGTTCAAGGCCACGCCTGAAACGTTGGCCATGCTCGAGGCAGCCTACCAGTTGGAGAGTAGCGCCACTTATAAGCCCGACTTCCATTTTCTGAACCACAACGCCTGGACCGCCCAGTCGGCTGCTCGCTCGGACCGGCTGACGGCGCGGGGCATTCGGCCACAGCTTTTGCCCGATCCCAACGACGAGTCGAAGCAGTTGGTGCTGGTTCGTCTGACGGAGGCGTTGCGCTTTACGAGTCGGGTGGACGGTCAGGAAGAGGTGCGCGACCTGCGGGCCTTTGGCAATGCACGCATCGCCCCGGCCGACATGATTTATCCGCCGCCAAGCGACTTCACCAGCCCGGAGAAATTGGCGGAAAGCCAGAAACATCGGGGACCATATGGGGGGACGTTCGCCGACCTGCTGGTCGCGTACCTGATCCAGAAGGATCCTGAAAAATATAAGGCTGGGGCCGACGGCGACAGCACCGACGGGCGGGCGGCAGCGCCGCCCGCCCTGCTGCGGGAAGGAGAGAAGGTCCAGCCTGAATGGCTGTACCAGTTCCTCCGCCAGCCTCACGAAATCCGTCCCGTGACTGTGCTCCGGATGCCGCGCTTCAACCTCAGCGACGACGAGGCCATGCAACTGGTGAACTACTTCGCGGCCGTCGATCGGGTCGGCAACCCCGCCGCGGGCATCCGCTACCCCTACCTGAGCATCCCGCAAACGCAGGAATCGTTCTGGCGGGAAAAGACCGCGGTTTACGTCGAGCGCTTGAAACGGGAAAACCTGTTGGATCAGCGCCTGAAAGAGCTGGAACCCCTCTGGGCAGCCCTCCTCGAGCGCGAAACGATTCCCGAGGTCCGGCGGAAACTGGAACAGGCTGAGGCACTCATCAAGGCCGCGATTGCTGACGAGCAGCGGGAAACCGACCCGGCGAAGAAGGCGGCGGCCCAAGCCAACCGCAAGCAGGCGGAAGCGGACCGTGACCGGCTGGCAGCCGAGCTGAAAGACCTGGAAACGCAGGTCAAAGATCGCTCCTTCCGAACCCTCAAAGAGGCCTGGCTGACCAACGAGGCCTATGCCACCGACGCCTATCGGCTCTTGGCCAACTACGACCTGTGTCTGGGCTGTCACCAGGTGGGAAACATCGCTCCTAAGCAAAAGGCCGGCCCGCCGCTCGACCTCACCTGGCGGCGACTGCGGCCCGAATGGACCCAATTCTGGCTGGCCAACCCGCAGCGCTTCATGAGTTACATCACCCCCATGCCGCAGAACTTCCCCGCCGACAAGAAGGAATACCAGGCCTTCTTTGCCGGTGATTCCCTCGAGCAGGTGACAGCAGTCCGCGACGTGCTGCTCAATTTCCCGCGCGTCAGCGACATGCCCGTCAACCGCTATCGAGGTCCGACATCGGGCACCGGAGGACAGTGACATGCGCTACCTGACCACGACGGCGGCCGCGGTGGGCGTGTTCGGCCTTGCGGTCCTGTTGGGGCAGGATCGCTCGGCGGCCAGCGATCCTGCTGGGTGGGGGACCGTCAAAGGACAGATTGTCTTCGGCGGTGATACGATTCCCCAACCGAAAATCATCGAGGCGGTCAACAACAACCAGGACAAGGCGCATTGCCTGTCGAAAGGGCCCCTTTACGCAGAGGACTGGGTCGTCAACAAGGAAAATAAGGGAGTCCGGGACGTGTTCGTCTGGCTGGCCACGGAGCCGGACGCCCCGGTCAAGACCCTGCCAATCCACCCGGACCTCAAGACCATCAAAGAGAAGCAGGTCGTGATGGATCAACCCTGCTGCATGTTCATCCCCCATGCCCTTGGGTTGCGGGAGGGGCAGGTCCTCCTGGCGAAGAACTCGGCCCCGGTTGCCCACAATGTCAACTTCGCGGGCTTCCAACTGACCAACCCCGGTCGAAACGTCCTCGTTCCTCCAGGAAAGGAGTTTGCCATCGAGGGGCTTCGTGCCGATGAGAAATTTCCCGTAACCATTTCGTGTAATATCCATCCCTGGATGCGGGCGGTGGTCCGAGTTTACAACCATCCCTATTTCGCCGTCACCGATGTCAACGGACAGTTTGAGATTGCCAAGGCACCGGCGGGGAATTTCCGCCTCAAGATCTGGCACGATGCGGTCGGCTGGCGCGGCGGTGCCGCCGGTCGAGCCGGGGAGAAGATTTCCATCGCGCCCAACACTGTGACCGAGGTCAAGTTCGACCTCAAGCCTTGAGCGCTGGCCGAGGGAGGTCCGAGGCGGCAGGCGTGTTGCGACCGCTTTGGTCCGTCAGCGCATCGATTGAATGTCTTGGAGGTTCCAGGAGATGCACGTTCACCGATGGACATCCATCGCCCTGCTGCCCATTCTGACGGCCTCGCTGATCGCCCTGGGGTGCGGTGGCAGTGACACGGGCAAAGCAACCAAGGAACCGCCAGTGATTGGCAAGGGGGGCACGAGCGGCCCCGGGCCGGTCACGGGCGGTGGCAGTAGTGGTCCCAAGACGGAACTCGCGGTCAGTGGCTGGGGCTCGCTGAAAGGGCGGGTCACGCTCGATGGTGACGTGCCTCCACCGAGCGATTTCCGATCCCAGATCGAAGGGCACAAAGACAAGGACCACTGCTTGAAGGGCGACATCAGCAATCCCACATGGAAAATCGGAGCCGACAAAGGCGTCGCCAACGTCGTCGTCTGGCTCAGCCCGCCCGCCGGCAAGTACTTCCCCATGCCCCCCAACCTCGAACAAACCTTCGAAAAGGAAAAGACCCTCGACCAGCCCGAATGCGCCTTCATCCCGCACGTTTCGGTCCTGTTCCCGGCTTATTACGACGGTAAGACCAAGAAGATGGTCCCTACGGGTCAGACGTTCAAGGTCCTGAATAGTGCTGAGATTTCGCACAACACGCGCTGGTCGGGCAGCGCGCTGGCCAATCCGGCCCGCAACGAGACGCTCAAGCCCAAGCCTCCCGGGGGGCCGGCCCCGTACCTCGACGTCACCCTCAAGCCCGACCGCGAGCCGATCATCTTCAATTGTGACTTCCACAAGTGGATGACGGCCTATGCCTGGGCCTTCGACCATCCCTTTGCCGCCGTCACGGACAATGATGGCAACTACGAGATCAAGACCGTGCCGGCGGGGGCGGAGGTCACGCTGAACTACTGGCACGAGAGCATGGGCAAGACCCCCAAGTCCGAAAAGATCACCCTGAAAGCCGAACCCAACGTCAAAGACCTGCAAATCAAGAGATGACCGCTGCGTCGCCAGCAAGCATTCCGCTTCAGGCTCGCCGAGGCCCGGCGAGCCTGAAGCGTTTCTGACGCTGTTGCGGCCGGCGCTGAGCGCGGCGGTCGCACCGACGCTGCGGCAGAAACGGGGCGTCGGCATCGGTCGCGGCAACGGTTCGCCGCCGGCGATCGAAGCAATCTATCCGATACTCAACACGAGGAAGTGTCAGGACCGCCGCGAGGAGGGACTGATGGCCACTGCGCAACTGCCCGTCTCCGAGCTGGGTCTGGCCGGGGTGGGTGCCCGGCTGGCTCGGGCCTTGGAATTATTGGGTGACTGGACGATCTTCTCACTTCGGACGGTGGGGTGGGCGGTGCGGCGGAGGCCGAGCCGCGGCACCTTGACGGTTTGCCTGCACGAGATCGGGGTGCGCAGCGTCGGCGTCGTTGCCCTCACCGGGACTTTCATCGGCATGGTGTTGGCCGTCCAGGCGTACGCTCAGTTTCACAAGCTGGGACTCGACACGCGGCTGGGAGCGATCATCAACCTCTCGGTGGTACGGGAACTGGGGCCTGTGTTGGCGGCCACGATGCTTGCCGGCCGCGTGGGCAGCGCCATGGCGGCCGAGCTGGCCACCATGCGCATCACCGAACAGATCGATGCCCTCGCCTGCTTAGGCATCAACCCGGTCCATTACCTGGTCGTGCCACGGTTTCTTGCGTGTCTTGTGCTCGTGCCGCTCTTGACCGTCCTGGCCGATTTCATGGGTGTCATGGGTGGAGCGTGGCTCTGTTTCCAGGTCTTTCACATCGAACCGCACCATTACTGGCATTACTCGCGGGAATACGTCGGCATGTACGACCTGTGGACGAGCCTGGTGAAGCCGATCTTTTTTGGCGCGGCCATTGCCCTCATCAGCTGCCATCGCGGCTTCAACAGCCGGGCCGGGGCGGAGGGTGTGGGCCGGGCCGCCACCGAGGCCTTTGTCGTCTCGTTCATCGCCATCCTGGTCATCGACTTCTTCCTGGCGATGTTCTTCACCTCGCTGTACCATCAGCTGTGGCCTGAGGCCGCGGTCAAATTCATCTGAAGAGGGCGAAGTGCCACTTCAACGGCTGAGCGACGTCGCCTCCGACACCTCCGCGGACCCCACGCGGGAAACGACGATGCCGCCTGACGGTGACTCGGCGCTGTTCCAACTGGAGCGGGTCGGCATGGAATTCGGCCCGCACCGCGTCTTGCGCGACATCACCCTCACGATCCGACCCGGCCAAACGTTGGCCGTCATCGGCGAAAGCGGCTGCGGCAAAACGGTCTTCCTGAAACTGCTCATCGGTCTGCTCCGCCCGAGCCACGGTCGTGTCGCCTTTGATGGCCGCGTCCTCGTGGACCTGGATGACCGGGAACTGACGCGGCAGCGGCTGCGCTTCGGTTTCCTCTTCCAAGGCGCCGCCCTGTTCGACAGCCTGAGCGTGTTCGACAACGTCGCCCTCGGCCTCCGCGAACAGCGCCGATTCACCGAGGCGGAAATCCACGACCGCGTCCGCCAACGCCTCTTGGAGGTCGGCCTGCCCTGGTCGGTCGCTTCCAAAAAACCGGCCGAGTTGTCCGGCGGAATGAAAAAACGGGTCGGATTGGCACGCGCTTTGGCAGTCGATCCCGAAGTGATGCTTTATGACGAACCGACCACCGGCCTCGATCCGATCATGAGCGATGTGATCAACGAATTGATCCTGCAAACGCGCCGCCGTCGGCCCGTCACCAGCGTGGTGGTAACGCACGACATGAAGACCGTCTTCAAGGTGGCAGAGCGCGTCGTCATGCTGTATCCCCTGTCGCGGCTTGGCCCTGATGAGCCGCAAATCCTCTACGACGGCGATCCCGCCCGGCTGCGGGACTGCGACGACGTTCGCGTTCGCCAATTCGTCGAGGGCGAGGCCCGTGACCGGCTGACGGAAATGCGTTTGAACAACACCCCGTAAGGCCCCCGCCTTGGCCCAGGCGGCATAACCGGGACCGACACCCATGGACGAGCGAACCTTGCGAATCCGCATCGGCGGCTTCATGGTGCTGACCCTGACCCTGCTCGGGGCCTTGATTTTCCTCTTCAGCGGCGCCCCGACCTTCTTCCGTGCCCACCACCAGTACGTCGCCGTCTTCGACAACGCCGCCGGCATCAGCTCCGGGACGCCGGTGCGTCGCGCCGGCGTCCGCATCGGCGAGGTGCAGCGAATTGTCCTCAACGAGGAAACCGGCAAGGTGGAAGTCACCCTGTTGCTGGAAAAACCCTACACCGTCCGACGGAATGAGCAGGCACGCATCACGCAGACGGTCTTCGGCGATGCCACGGTCGACCTCGTCCCCGTGCCGCCGAACGGCCAGCCGGTGGATCGCTCCGTGGTGCCGCCGGGATCGGAGGTGGCGGCCGCACCCCAGGTCGATGCCCATGCGGTCTTCACGCAGGTGGCCAACGCCGTGCCGGAGGCCCAGGACACCTTGCGTGAGATCCGCACCTTGTCGCAACGGCTCAACCGCTCGGTGCCGCTGATGGAGGAGACGGCCCGCGAGTTCCGCGACCTGGCACGTTCCAGCCGCGAGGCCATGCCCGAGCTGCGCCGGACCAACGACGAAATCCAGGGCCTGGCCAAGTCGCTCCGAGACGCCGTGCCGGAACTCCGCCGCACCAACGACGAAATCCAAGTGACAGCCCGCAACTGGGGCAAACTCGGGGAACGGCTCGACGTCCTGCTTCAAAGCAATCAAGACAAGATCGTCAAGGCCCTCGACGATCTCACCGACGCGGTGCAGCGCATCGCCGCCACTTTCAACGACGAGAACCAGAAAAACCTGGCCACCACCCTGAAAAACATCCGCATCGCCAGCGAAAACCTCGAAGGGATGACCCGCACCACCGATGAATTCATCAAGGAAAGTCGGCTGACGGTGCGGCGCATCAACGATTCCCTCACCCGGGCCGATGAGGTGATGACCAACCTCCAACAGGTCTCGAAGCCCTTGGCCGAGCGGAGTGATCGGATCGCCCGCAACCTCGACGAAAGTATCGAGAAGCTCAACAGTTCCTTGTCCGATGTGCAAGAGGTGATGAAGGCATTCGGCCAGAGTGACGGCACGGTGAGCCGCCTGCTCAACGACCCGGCGTTGTACAACAACCTGAACGACATCGCCGCCGCAGCCGTCCGCATGATGCCGCGGATCGACCGGGCCTTGCGCGACATCGAGGTCTTCACCGACAAGATCGCCCGCCACCCCGAAGCGCTCGGCGTCGGCGGTGTCGTCCGCCCGGGAACGGGGCTGAAGGAAGCGCCGACGACCGGCTGGCCACGCGGTCCGGGCCACTGACGGCTAGGCCCCAAAAGAATACCGATAGATCGCGAGCGGCCGCTTGGACAAGTTGTTCGAGTTGGTCACGGACAATCCTGAGTTCGCGGAGCTGAAACAGGTGCTGGCCGATGCCTCCAGCATGCGAGCGCATCGCCACGCCGCGGGGGCATGCAAAAAAGGAGACGGCGGCGGAGCAAGGGCTTGGTTGCCGCCACGGCGGTTTCACCAGCAAGATCGTGCTGCCGGCGGCAGACGAAGACACGGCCATTGACGTCGACGTCGTCCCCAGTGCGATGCACGAGGCGTCGCAGCGGGAGCGGATCCTCGAAGCGACGGCGACGGGCGTGCCCGACATGGAGGAAGTGGTTGGAGACAAAGGCTTGAATGGGGACCGGGTACGACAGACGTGCCGATATTATGGGGCCAAGCCGGTCATCCTTTTCAAGAAGTGGAACCGGACCATAGTGGGCGGGCTCAACAAGAAAGCGTTATGGAGAGCGCAATCGAATCGAGCGCCTGTCCGGCAAGCTGAAAGGGTTCCGCCGCCTTGTGAGGCGCTACGGAAGACCGAAGCAGACATTTCTGGGGATGATCCAGCCTATCCTCAGATTCCTCCGCCTGAGGCGACAGTGATCGTCAACCGAGCCTAGGCGCTTGACACCGTTCTTCAGCAGGCGCCGGTGAAAGTTGACCAGGAGCCCAACTCAGCATTTTGTCAATTTGAGATACGAGAGCAATTGGGCTTCGTGGATCGGGGCCAGGGCATCGACGGCTTTCACCTCGACGACCACCAGGTTCTCGACGACCAAATCGATCCGCTAGGCACAATCGATGTCGAGACCGCGATACGCGATGGGACACTCCTTCTGGCGTTCGACGCGCAACTCGCGATCGAGCAGTTCGAACTTCAGGCACGCCTCGTCAGCGGATTCAAGAAGGCCCCGGCCTCGCTCCCGATGGGGGTGAGGGCGGCGCCGATGATTCGCTCCGCGGTTTGCCAGCTCTGCTCGACGATGGCCCTGTCTCTCGTGGTCCCCGCCCTGTGTTCTCCGTGCCCTGCGTGGTTAACTCTTCGGCAAATAGACATAGATGCCGAGGATGTCCGGAGGGAGTTGCGGTTCGACGCGGTAGCTGAGGCCGCGGGTCCGGCTGGCGGCCCGGACCCGGCGATGGGCGTCGAGCAACTCCTCGCCGCGGCGGCGGGCCCTCTCCTCCAGGTGCGGCCGCAACGCCTCGAACCCCTCGATCACCTTGCCCACAAAGTCGCGGGCCTGGTCCGGCGCCACGTTGGCTTCCGGCCGGGCCTGCAACAGCGCCTCGGTCTGCTCCGGCGGCAACCACTCCGCCCGCTGCGGCGCCCCGGCAAACGCCCACACCTGACAGTCCTCCGCCAACAACGGCCACTCCTCCCCTCCCCGCCGCGTCAGCAGATGGAATCGCAGGCGGACCAGCAACAGCGTCGTCCGCCGGGGCACTTGGCTGGTGCGGATGACGCCGCAACGGCGGGCGACGCTATCGGCCAACGGATCGAGGGCGGTGGTCAGCACATGGTTGGCAAGACGCTCCACCAGCGGGTGGGTGCGCGACAGATACAGCTCGCCGGCGGTGACCGGCAGCTCGAAGCGGGCGGTGAAGCGGGTGGGAACGCCCGGGACGTCGCGCAAGATCGGCGCCGCCTCCGTCAGGTCCACCTCGATCCGCTCGCGGCCGTGGACCACGGCCCGGCAGGCTTCCAGGGCGCTGCGGGTGAAGGCCCCGACATCGACGCCCGAGCCGACCGCGGCGCGGGCGGCCTCCAGCTCGCGGACCACTTCCTGGACCTTGATCGATTCTTGGGCGAAGATCGTTCGGGAGCGCTTTTCGCGCTCCAGGGACAATTCCCAGTGCTGGAAGAGCTGATGGCGCTCTTGTTCGTCGAACAGGGTGGGCTGCGTCCCCGATCGGCCACGGAGCAACATTCCCTCGAAAATGGCCTGAATGACCTGTTCGCTCTCCACCGGGAGCGGCACGGAGATGCCTAGCGAATTGCGGATGGCCCGATGCTTGCGTAACAGGACGTCGAGGACCAAGCCGTCGATCTGGTTGTCGGTGCCGTAGTAGGTGACGGCTCGGACCTTGGGGCTGGGCTGGCCGTAGCGATCGACGCGACCCTCGCGCTGCTCGTGGCGGGTAGGGTTCCACGACAGGTCGTAGTGGATGACGGCGTTAAAGTGCTGCTGGAGGTTGATCCCTTCGCTCAGGCAGTCGGTGCAGACGAGTACCCGTTGGGCCGCCTGGGCCAATTGGCCGACGCGCTGCTCGCGCTCCAGCGGCGGCAAGATGCCGGTGACGGCCTCGATTTCCACCCCCGGGAGCTGGTCGCGCAGGGCAAGGGCGACGTACTCGGCGGTGGGGATGAAGCGGCAGAAGAGGATCGGCTGAAAGCCGTCGCCGATCAGGGCCTTGACGATGGCGATCATCTTCTGGAGCTTGGCATCCTTGCGGCCCTGAAGGGCTTCGGCTTCCCGGGCCAGGTTGCGAAGGTGTTGCACCACGGAGGGAGTAACCGCAGAGGGAGTGTGCTCCGTGGTCTCCGTGGTGAATTCCTCGGCCCAACACCCGGGGACGAGGTCCAGGCCCTCGCTCGATTCGTCCACCAGGTCGAGGACGGTGCGGCGGCCGATGGCATCAGCTTCCTCGGCCGTGGTCGTGTCGGCGGTGGCGGCGCGGGTGCGGAGGGTGGCCGCGGCGGCCGCGGGGCTGGACGCCAGCGAGCGGAGCAGGGCCAAGGCCGACCACCAGCGGACCCGCCGCTGCTGGGGCGATACCCCCGCGGATGCCGTCACCGTCTCCCGGGCATACTCGAGCACTTTTTCAAACAGCCGCTTGTACTCCCGGGAGAGGGTGTAGGTTTCCTCGGTTTCTTCGCGCACGGGGAAGGGGGTGTCGGCGTGCAAGTAGTGGCGGATGTCGCCGCGGCGGCGCTGCACGAAGTGGGCCGCCAGCCGCCGGCGGTGCGGTTCGTTGGCACGGCCGCTCAGGTCGTCGGGGAAGTGGGCAAACTCGGGGTTGAGGAGCGTCAGCAGGGCGCGGAAGGCCGCCTCTTTGCCGCAGTGGGGCGTGGCCGTCACCAGGATCAAGTGCCGCTGGGGATCGGCCGCCAGGCCGGCCGCCAGCTGGTGCCGCTGGTGTTGGCCGCCGCGGCCGTCGGCGGCCGCGACGAAGCTATGCGCCTCATCGACGATGACCAGTTCGGGGCAGGCCCGCAGGAAGTCCTCGCGGCGGCGGTCGGACTTGATGAAGTCGGTGGAGACGATGACGTATGGATAACGCTCGAACACCGACTCCCCCAGGCGGCAGCCCCGTTCCAGCCGCGGCACCGTGCCGGGGAGTACCAGCTCGGCATGGAGGTGGAACTTGTCGCTCAGCTCGACGTGCCACTGGTCGGCGATCTGCGGCGGGCAGAGGACGGCGAAGCGGCGCACCTCCCCGCGGTCGATCAACTCCCGCACGATCAGGGCGGCTTCGATGGTCTTGCCAATGCCGACATCATCGGCGATCAGCAGCCGCACGGGGTCGAGCTTGAGAGCCATGAGCAGGGGGACAAGCTGGTAGGGCCGAGGCTCACACGCCAGGCGGGCGAAGCAGCGGAACGGCCCGGCGCTGGAGCGAAAGCCGAGGCGCAAGGCATCGCGCAACAGACGGCCGGAGCGGTCGTCGCCAGGCCGTGAGGGGTCGGGCAGGGGGAACGAGGCCGGCTCCACGTGTTCGAGGGGCAGATAGATACCGGCGGTTTCCTCCTCGCTGCCTCCCAGCGGGGGGGCGCCCCACAGGTCGTGCCCCCACGCGGGCAGGTCAACCCCCACGCCGCCCCCAGCCCCCACCAAAAAGCCCACAACAAAAGTCAAGGGTGGCACCCAAAGGAAAACCAAC
>JANWYO010000271.1 GCA_025055215.1 Gemmataceae bacterium | reverse complement strand
GTCTTGTGGGGTTCCTTTCTGATCCGGCGCCCCGGTGGGGGGTCAGTGGCTCCCACGGTACTCGCTGTACGCGGCCGCGACAAGCGCGGGCGTGGTTTCGGCGGCCCACGCCGTGGGCCGCCGAAACCTCACCCCAGCGCTGCCCCCGTTGCCCCCTCCATGAACGCATAGGCGAGCATGTGGCAAATCGTCATCTGAGCGTCTTCGACGCGGCCGTAATGGGTGTCCGGGATGACGATGGTTAGCTCGGCCAAGTCCGCCAGGGCCCCGCGCTGGCCTCCCACCAGCGCTGCCGTGTACAGCCCGTGCTCCCGCGCCCAGCGTACCGCCCGGACCACGTTCGGCGACTGGCCGCTGACACTCAACGCCAACGCCAGGTCACCGGGGCGAGCATAGTTCTGAAGCTGACGGACAAACACGTCGTCGAACGAATAATCGTTCCCCAGGGCAGTCATCCACGGGGTGTTGTCGGTCAGCGACAGGACGCGAAACCGGCGGGCCAGACGGTCGGAGGCGCCTTTGCCCAGATCGGTGGCGAAATGGGAGGCATTGGCGGCGCTGCCGCCATTGCCGAACACAAAGACCTGTCCCTCCGCCTCTAACACCGCCCGCAGCCGTTCCACAAGCCGGGCCACCGCTTCCAGCGGTAAGGCCGACCATGTCTGCTGCTGGCGTTGCTGATATTCGCGCAGCCAAAGGTCCAATCGGGACATGGGCCACCTTTCCCGGGCGACCAAGTATTCATGGCGACTGCCGGTCGGCGATGCTCAGGGCTGGCGCCTCAGATCGTAGAGCTTGATTTTCCGATCGAGCGTCGTGCGCTCGATGCCGAGGATACTCGCTGCCCGACTCTTGTTCCACCCGGTGTGTTGCAGCGTTCGGGCGATGTGCCGCTTTTCCAATTCTTCCAGGGAGATCGGCTGGTAGTTGCCGGGCAAGGCCATCGTCTCTGCGCCGTCGCCCGCCGGCGAACCGAGCCGGAGGTCGGCCACGTCGATGGTGGGGCCGGCGCCCAGGGCGACGGCCCGCTCGATGACGTTTTTCAATTCGCGGACATTTCCCGGCCAGGGGTACTCCTGGAGTTTTTTCAGGGCAGCGGGGGTGAAGCCGTGGATTTTGCGGCCCGTTTCCCGGGCGAAGCGCTTGAGAAAATGCTGAGCCAGCAGGGGGATGTCGCTGGTCCGGGTCCACAGGGGCGGCACGCGGATTTCCACCACTTGCAGCCGGTAGAACAGGTCGCGGCGAAACTGCCCGGTTTGCAGGGCCTTCTCCAGCGGCTGGTTGGTGGCGGCCACCACGCGGACATCCACGTGGATGGGCGTGCTGCCACCGACGCGCTCGAAGGGATGACCTTCCAGGACGCGGAGCAGCTTGGCCTGGGTGCTTGGGGTCAGTTCACCGATCTCGTCGAGGAAAATGGTGCCGCGGTGGGCCGCTTCAAACTTGCCGATCATCTTTTCCGTGGCCCCGGTGAACGCCCCGCGTTCGTGGCCAAACAACTCGCTCTCCAGGAGCGTTTCCGTCAAGGCGGCACAGTTCAGGCATACAAAGGGGCCATCCTTCCGCAGGCTGGAGTGATGGATCGCCCGAGCCACCAACTCCTTGCCGACCCCGCTCTCACCGCGGATCAATACGGTAGCATTGGTCCGGGCCACGCGCGCAATCTGCCCGAGGATCTCGCGAATGGCCGGGCTTTCGCCGATCAACTCGCTCTCTACCCGGAGCTGATCGCGAAGCAGGCGATTCTCCGCCGACAGGCTCGCTTGCCGCTGCAATTGCCGGGTCGCCAGGGCATACTGCTTGGCGACCGCCATGGTGAATTCCAGGTCCTCCGGGTCGAGGGACCGGTGGGGGCTGGTGCAATACAGGTGGATCAGCCCGAGGAGATCGGGGCCGACGATGGCCGGGGCGCAGATCAGACTGGTGACGCCCAGCTCGAGCAGGCTTTCGCGCCCGCTCAGATGGCGGTGTCGGCTGACGTTTTCCGCGAGGATGGCCTCGCGGCTGGAAATGACCTCGCTGCTGACGAAACGCGACACTTTATGATAGCTGCGTGCCTCGGGATCGCGATGCCGATGGGCCAGGACTTCCACGTCGCGGTTCTCCTTGACCTCGAGGATGGCACCGACGTCGGCGGCGATCCCCTCCAGTAGTCCGTCGAGGACGATGCGTGCCAGTTCCTGATGGGTGTTGGCCGACCCCATGTCCAAGGCAAGCCGGTACAAGAGGGCGAGGTCGCGGCTGACCCGCGGGCGGTCGTCGGCATCGGCCGACGACCGCGTCTCAGAAACCGGCTTGAGAAACCGCGTCTGCCCCAGACGCTTGCGGATCGCCCATCCGTCCCCCGCCGTCGCCCGCGAGGGCAGGGCCGTCAGCTGCCCCGGGTCCTCGACGTACACCAACCGTGTTCGGCCCAGCAGCAACACGTCCTGACCCGTCAGCGCTCTTTCCCCCTCCAGCCGTTGCTCGTTCACCCGGGTGCCGTTCAGGCTGTTCAGGTCGCAAATGCACCAACGACCCGCCGCCTCGTAAACCTCCGCGTGCTCGCGACTGCATTGGTCATCCCTGATGACGATCCCGCAGCTCGGCGCGCGGCCGATGGTGTACCGATGGCCGGAATACAAGGGATGGACTTCTCCCGACCCATCGTCCCGGTGGACGACCAGATAAGCAGTGGGCGCCGAAGGCATGGGAAGGCCGGCGAGTCGCTGAGTTTGTCGAACTGTAAAGACGATACTGTCTGTCGCGGTCGCTCCGCAAGTCAATTCCCCGCAGCCTGTCGCCGTTTCATGGTGGGCGATTGCCCGTCAGCAACACTGTTCCCGACGCGATCACGCGACTTCGCTCGCCCGGGACCTGCCCGCCATCCGAGTCCCGCGGAACCAGTCGGCACGGTCGGCCTAACCGGCAGTCCTTCTCGCAGCGCCCGCCCTCA
>JANWYO010000267.1 GCA_025055215.1 Gemmataceae bacterium | reverse complement strand
CTGATCGACGGCGAGGAGTGGCACGCCATCGGCGTGGGCTTCAAGTCCGTCGAGGCCATGTGGGTCGATGCGACAGGCAACATCCACGTGGTGGACCCGTCCAACACCGACCACAACCTGACCGTCCTCAGCCCCGACGGGGCCGTCTTGCGGGGAAGTCGGATCACGCTGGAGCCAGGACTTCGCCTTGCCACGCGGAATGGCCGCTTCGTCTATTCGCTTCTTCCCGGCCAGAAAACACTGCGTCTGCACGACGTCGAACAAAACACCAGCCGCGACCTTGCCCTTCCGGTGGCCCAGCCCTCCGGCCTGACCTTCACGCCCGACGAGGGGACGCTGGTCGTGGGCGACGCGGCCGGCAAGCACCTGTGGGCGTTTCGAGTGGAAAAGGACGGCAGCCTGACGTGCGCGGAACCGTATTACCCGCTGCGCATACGTCCGGGCGAAACCGCCAGCGGGGTGACGGCACTGACCGTCGATGCCGATGGCCGACTGTACGCTTGCACGCCGGTGGGGATTCAGATGTTCGATCCCACCGGTCGGCTGAGCGGCGTGTTGCTCAACCCGTCGCCGAGGACGCCGACGGCCATCGCCTTTGCAGGCCCGGAGCGCGACGTGCTGGTGGTCTCGTGCGGCGACAGCGTCTATGGTCGGCGGCTGAAAGCGCGCGGCGTGGCGTTGACGCGGCGCTGACCTATCGCCAGGCCGACTATCGAGCCCAGTCCGCGGCGGCGGGGCCGACCCCGCCGCCGTGCCCCGAGCCGGCCTGCCGCAGGCCCACCAGGCGGTCAGGTGCAGACCTGAATCAGGCGTACCAGGCCGACGTTGGCAAGCAACACCAGGAACGTCGCCGACACCACCCCGCGTGTGGCCGCCTGCCCGACCCCTTCAGTCCCGCCGTGGGCATTCAGGCCGAACCAGCAGCCGGCTGTGCCGATCAAGTAGCCGAACACCGAGGTCTTCAACGTTGCCGGCACGGCGTCCCGTAAGCGCAAGCTGCGGAGGCAAGCTGCCTGGTACTGCGTCCAAGAGAGGCTGCCGCCCAGGGATTCGGCGAGGTAGCTGCCGGCTAGGGCCGCGTAGGCGATGGTGATGGTGAGCAGGGGCAAGGCGAGCATGCAGGCGAGGACACGCGGGGCCACGAGCAGCTTGATGGGCGACAGACCGAGGACTTCCAGGGCGTCGATCTGTTCCGTCAGCCGCATGGAACCCAACTCCGCCCCAAGACCGGCCCCGAACCTGCCCGCAACGATCAGTCCCGCTCCGATCGGGGCGAACTCCAACACCACGGCCAGGGCTAGCGCCTGCGGCAGGTAGGCGACCGCTTCCCGGCCGCCGAAGCGGGCGAGCACGCCGCGGAGGTGCATCCAGATGACGACGCCCAAGGCCAGGCCGGCGACGCAGGCCAGCGGCAGGGCACCGATCAGGACGCGGTAGAACTGCCGCGTGAACTCCCGCGGCCTGGCCAAGGCCGCGGGACTGGCTAGCGCCGCGCGCAGGCTGAATTGAACGGCCCGACCCAAATCTTCCAGCCAATCGAGTAGACCCATGTGCATGCCCCCATGCCGCCGCGTGGTCGGCATCGCCGCGGAACCGGCGCGTCATCTTATCCCCTTCCACCGGTCGAGCAAATTTCTCCCCGGTGTCCGTTCAGCCGGCTCATCTCCCGGCCGACTGGCGCGCGTGGACCCAGTGGCTGACCGCCGTCCGACCGCCGCGCCGACTTCGCCCGCCGCTCGCGGCCGTGCGGCTGGCTGGACCATTCGCCTGTTGATGATCTCGGACGACGGCCCCGCATGTGCCTAAAACATCGGGGATGACGACGCCGATGGCTGAAGGCTGCGGTGCGGAGAGGGTCGAGGTCTTGGGCGTGCTGGCCAAGTGGCCGCAACCCGGGCGGGTCAAGACGCGCTTGGCTGCGGGAACCAGCCCGGAGTGGGCGGCGGCCGTCGCCGCCGCCCTGCTGCGCGACAGCCTCGAGCGCTGGTCGGCCGTTTCGGCGCGGCGGGTGTTGGTCTACGCTCCCCGCGAAAGCCAGGCCGCGTTCGCCGAACTGGCCGCCGGCCGTTTCGCCCTGGTGCCGCAGGTTGAGGGAGACTTAGGGGAGCGGATGGCAGCGTTTTTTCGGGACCAGTTCGCCGCCGGGGCCCGGGCGGTAATCCTGCTGGGCACCGACAGCCCGACTCTGCCGGTGGACCTGGTCCGGGACAGTTTCGCGCTCCTGAGAAAGGCCGACGTGGTCCTCGGGCCAGCCACCGACGGCGGCTACTATCTGGTCGGCTGCCGGCGGATGCCGCCTATTTTCGAGGGAGTCACTTGGGGAAGCAGTGACGTGCTTCGGCAAACAGTCACCCGCCTGGGCCCCGACTGGCGACTGGCGGTCTTGCCCCCGTGGTACGATGTGGACACCTGGGATGATTGGCGGCTGCTGCGCGGCCACGTCGCGGCGCTGCGGCGGGCTGGGATCGAGCCAGGACTGAGGCACCTGGACCAGGTAGGAGAGCCGCCATGCTGGCCGTGCAGCTGACATCCTTCCCCGGGCCTTTGAACGCCGCCGCCCGGCAGGCGGCGGCGTTGGGGTTCGCCGTAGTGGATGTCGTCGCCTTGGCCGAGCGCCCTGCTGACGACCGGGACGTGCTCGCCGAAACCGGTCTGGCGGTCTCGTGCGCCGCCCTCGGCCGCGGCCTCCCCGCCGGAGCAGCGCTCGATGCCGTGCCTTTGGACGCCCGCCGGGCCGCTGTCGACGTCGTCACGCGGCACTTGCGCGATGCCGCCGAGTTGGGCGCCACGACGGCCTACCTCGTCCCGGGCAGCGATCCCCGTCCCGAGGCGCTGACGGCCTTTGCCGATTCGTGCCGCTGGCTGGCCGACATCGCTCAGGGATATCGCATTCGCCTGTGCGTCGAGCACTTCCCCGGCCGAGCCCTGCCCACGGTGTCGGCGACGCTTTCCTGGCTGGAGGCGGTGGGGCACGAGAACCTGAGGCTGCTGCTTGACGCGGGGCACTGCCTGATCAGCGGGGAGGAGCCCGCCGAGGCGGCGCTTCGCGCTGGCCCGCGCCTCGGTTACGTCCACCTGGACGATAACGACGGCCAGGCCGACCTCCATTGGCCGCTGTTGACCGGCCGATTGACCCGCTCGCAACTCGAGCAGCTGCTCGAAGCCTTACGGGCCATCGGCTATCGCGGCGCGATTGCCCTGGAACTCAATGGCGAATTGCCGAGGGCGGTTGAGGCCGTCCGCGCGGGAAAAGAGCTGATCGAGTCTTTGGGCTGGTCTCGGCGGGCATGAACAACGATGGCCACGGTTTGGATTCCTTCGCTGCTGCGTGACGTGACCCAGGGCCGAGACACGGTCGAAGTCTCCGGGGCCACGGTGGCCGAGTTGATCGACGGATTGGAACGCAGCTTCCCAGGGATCCGGGAACGGCTGTGCAGCGGCGAGACGCTGCGCTCGGGCATGGCGGTGGTGGTGGATGGCGTGGTGGCGCGGTTGGGCCTGGCCCAGCCGGTGGGCGAGCGCAGCGAAGTCCACTTTGTGCCGGCGATTGGCGGCGGCTCTGGGCTGCCGCCCTGAGGGCAACCCGGCGTGCCTGGAGGCGAGCCGCCGGGCTTGACCCGGCGGCTCGCGGCCCCGTGCGGCGGCTGGCCGCGGCTGGACCACCCGTGCCGACCACGCCCGAGAACAGTTCCCGCAGGCACCCCGATGGGCTACCCCAACCTGCGCCAATGCCTCGCCGACTTGGAGCGGACCCGCCAGCTGGTGCGCATCGAGGTCGAGGTCGATCCTTATCTCGAAGCAGCTGCCATCCACCGGCGCGTCCACGAAGCAGGCGGGCCCGCCTTGCTCTTCACACGGGTCAAAGGGTGTCGATTTCCCATGGTCAGCAACCTCTTCGGCACCCTGGAGCGCACCCGCTTCCTGTTCCGCGATACCCTGGACGCGGTGCGGCACCTCGTGGAGATGAAAGTCGATCCGTCAGCGTTCTGGCGCCGGCCGTGGCGCTACCGCGACGTGCCCGCTACCTTATGGCACATGCGGCCGCGCTGGGTGCGGCGCGGGCCGATCCTGGCCCGGCAGACGACGATCGACCAATTGCCCCAGCTCCAATGCTGGCCCCGGGACGGGGGCGCATTTATCACGCTGCCGCAGGTTTACACCGAGGACGTGGACCGGCCGGGCTGGCGGTATTCCAATCTGGGGATGTACCGGGTCCAGCTTTCGGGGGGCGAATACCGGCGGAACCAGCAGGTGGGGCTGCATTACCAGATTCATCGTGGCATCGGCGTGCATCATGCCCAGGCCCTGAGGCGGGGCGTGCCGCTTCGGGTGCATGTGTTCGTGGGCGGGCCACCGGCGCTGACCCTGGCCGCGGTCATGCCGCTGCCGGAACGGCTGCCGGAGTTGGCTTTTGCCGGCGCCCTGGGCGGGCATCGCATCCCCCTCATTGCTCCCGAGCGGGCCGTCGGGCTGAACCCGCCGCTGCGCCTGCCTCTGTTCGCCGAGGCCGATTTCTGCATCACGGGCACCGTCGATCCTGAGTTGCTCTTGCCCGAGGGACCGTTCGGCGACCATCTCGGCTACTATAGCCTGGCGCATCCCTTCCCGGTGCTTCAGGTGGAGCACGTCTTCCATCGGCCGGATGCCGTCTGGCCGTTCACCGTCGTCGGTCGGCCGCCGCAGGAAGACACCTGCTTCGGTCAGATCATTCACGAGCTCACCGGCCCGGTGATTCCGAGCGTGCTGCCGGGCGTGCGGGCGGTCCATGCCGTCGATGCTGCCGGGGTCCATCCGCTGTTGCTGGCCATTGGCAGCGAACGCTACGTCCCCTACGCGCCGCGGCGGAAGCCGCAAGAACTGCTCACCTGCGCCCATGCCATCCTGGGCCAGGGTCAGCTGTCGTTGGCCAAGTACCTTCTGATTGTCGCTCACGAGGATGACCCGCAGCTGGACGTGCATGACATCCCGGCGTTTTTCCGGCACCTCCTCGAACGGGTTGATTGGGGCCACGACCTCCACTTCCACACCTGCACGACCATCGACACGCTCGACTACACGGGCACCGGGCTGAACGAAGGCTCGAAGTTGGTGATCGCCGCCGTCGGCCCACCGCGGCGGGTGCTGGCAACGGCCCCTCCCGCCGATCTGGTCTTGCCCGAGGGATATGTCAAGCCCCGGCTGTGTCTGCCCGGCGTGCTGGCCGTGCAGGCACCGCCGTATGGCGGCGAAGCTCGGGTCGATGGATTGGTGCCGGCCGACCTGGTGGAGACCATTCCGCTGTTGGTGTTGGTGGACGACAGCGACTTCGTGGCCCAGTCGCTGCGGAACTTCCTCTGGGTGACATTCACGCGCTCCAATCCGGCCGCCGACGTGCACGGGGTCGGCGCCTTTACCCACCAGAAGCATTGGGGATGTACCGGCCCTTTGGTGATCGACGCGCGCCTCAAGCCGCACCACGCCCCCCCCTTGGAAGACGACCCGGCGGTGGTCCGCCGGGTCGAGGCGCTGGCTGCTCGCGGGGGGCCGTTGCACGGGCTGTTGTGACCGGCTGGCCGATGGAGGCCGGGCCATCGTCCGCGTCAGCGGGCCGGCGGGACCTCAAACAAAAGATCATCGGCCCGGAAGACCGGCCCATCGACGCAGGCGCGACGATAGTCCCAGCCCTCGGCGGTACGGACGGGGACGACGCAGCTGAAGCAGATGCCAAGGCCACAGGCCATCGGCGTCTCGAGTGACAGGTGACACGGGACGCCCCGGCGGCGGGCAAGTTCGGCCAGCGCCTGCAACATCGGCTCGGGACCGCAACCGACGAGATGGTCCGGCATGTCGCGTTGCTCGAGGAGCTGGGTGACGAAGCCGCGAAAGCCGAGGGAGCCGTCATCGCTGGCGAGGTGGACCGTGGCCCCGGTGGCACGGAAGTCCTCGACCCCGGCGGCCCGATCGGCGGAGCGGACGCCGTAAAACAGCGACACGCGCTGCACCTGCCGCCGCGCGGGTCGGCCGCCGTAGCTGCGGTCGCCGAGCAACTCGCGGACATAGGCGAGGAACGGCGTCTGGCCGATGCCCCCGGCGACCAGGCCGACGTGGGCCGTACCGCTTAAATCGGGAAATCCGTTGCCCAGCGGTCCCCAGACTTCCAGTTGATCGCCGGCTCGCAGCGGTGGCAGCCGACCCGTCAGGCGGCCGACGACCAGATACACGATGTCGACTCCGACGGGCAGCCCGGCGGCGTCGAGGACGGTGTCGTACAGCGCCAGGGGTCGGCCGAGCAGGGGGTCGGTGGTCTGGGGCAGCCGAAGCATGACGAACTGGCCCGGGCGGATCGCCCGGGCCAGTTCCGGCGCCCCCAGCCGGAGCCGGTAGGTCTGCGTGGCCAGCTGCACCTGCTCGAGGATCGGCACCCGGCCGTGGAAGCAACCTGGGACAGGAGCGGAAACTAAGACGCAATCGGGGTCGCGGGCGGTCATGGCCGACCTGTGGGCGGTGTCTCCTTCGCGAGGTCGCTACGTTCGGCGGCTTGGCGGAGAGCGGTCAGCTCCGCGCCGCTGAGTCGGCGGGCCTTGCCCCGCGCCAACCCGCCGAGCTTCACCGGGCCGATGGCGATGCGCTTGAGCCGCATCACCTTATGCCCCAGCCGGGCCAACATGCGGCGAATCTCGCGGTTTTTCCCCTCGCTCAAGACGATCCGCAGCCAGGTGCTTTCCCCTTGGCGCTTCATCACTTTGGCCCGACGGGCGCGGACGTGGCCATCCGACAGCCAGACCCCTTTGAGCAGCTGGGCGAGGTCATCCTTGCTGGGCCGGCCAGCCACCTGCACGAGATAGGTTTTCTCAATGCCGAAGCGGGGATGGGTCAGGCGGAAGGCGAGGTCGCCGTCGTTGGTCAAAAGAAGGAGTCCCTCGCTAGCTTCGTCGAGCCGGCCGACGGTGTAGACCCGTTGCGGCACGTGCGGCACGAGGTCCACGGCCAAGGGTCGGCCGGCGGGATCGCGGTTGGTGCAAAGGTAGCCCTTGGGCTTGTGGACCAGCCAATAAACCCGGCGCTCGGCCTGGATGGGTTGGCCATCGACGGTGATCTGCTGCTCCGGTCGGGCCTTGAAACCCAGTTCGCGGACGATCTGGCCATCGACCGCGACTCGGCCGGCGGCGATGAGTTGCTCGCACTGCCGGCGGGAGCCGACGCCCGCATGTGCCAGGATTTTGTGCAACCGTTCCATGCCTGCATTGTAGCCCCGGTCGGGGGGCGACGCGAAGGGGCGGCGAGCGGCGGCGCCCGCCGCCCTGGCCAAGGCCCACCGCCGATTGTGTATAATGGCGGCGATGCCAGGCAACACCTTCGGCCAGATGTTCCGCGTGACCACCGCCGGCGTCAGCCACGGTCCGGGCTATGTAGTGATCATCGACGGCTGCCCGCCCGGGCTGCCACTGAGCGTGGACGATCTCCTCCCCGACCTGCGCCGCCGCCGGCCCGGCCAGTCCAAGATCGTTACGCAAAGAGACGAGGACGACGTGCCCGAAATCTGGTCGGGGGTCTTCGAGGGGAAAACCGACGGCACGCCGATCGGGATTCTCTTCCGCAACACGGACGCCCGCAGCCACGACTACAGCGACATCAAGGACAAATACCGCCCCGGCCATGCCGACTTCACGTTCGACGCCAAGTTCGGCTTCCGGGACTATCGCGGCGGCGGTCGGTCGAGCGCCCGGGAAACGGTCTGCCGGGTGGCCGCCGGGGCCATTGCCAAGAAGCTCCTGGGATTGCAAGGCATCCGTGTCCTGGGGTGGGTCAAGCAGGTCGGTTCGGTACGGGCCGACGTCCCCGACCCGACTCAGGTGACACTGGAGCAAGTGGAAGCGACGCCCGTGCGCTGCCCCGACCCGGCGGCCGCGGAACGGATGATCGCCCTGATCGACGAGGTCCGCAAAGACCAGGACTCCATCGGCGGTGTGTGTGAATTGGTGGCGACCGGCGTGCCGGCCGGCTGGGGTGAGCCGGTCTTCGACAAGCTGAAGGCGGACTTGGCCAAGGCGTTGGTGTCGTTGCCGGCGGTCATGGGCTTTGAGTATGGTGCCGGGTTTGCCGTGGCCACGGCCCGGGGCAGCACCAACAACGATGCGTTCGTGCGCAAGGGGTCGGCGATCGGCACGGAGACGAATCGCCACGGCGGCATCCTGGGCGGGATCAGCAGCGGCGAAGCGATCGTTTGCCGGGTGGCGGTCAAGCCGACCAGCAGCCTGCCGCGGCCGCAACGGACAGTGACGCGGAGCGGCGAGCCGACGGAGATCGTGACGCGTGGCCGACACGATCCGTGCCTGCTGCCGCGTTTTGTTCCGATGGGGGAGGCGATGGTGGCGTTGGTGCTGGTTGATCACTGGCTGCGGATGCGGGGGCAGTGCGGCGTGGGGGGCCCCCCAACCGCCCCCCCCCCCCGCGCCCCGGGCGCCCCCGCCCCCCCCCCCCAGGGGGCACCCCCCCCC
>JANWYO010000259.1 GCA_025055215.1 Gemmataceae bacterium | reverse complement strand
GCGAGTTTGGTGGGCCGGGGGGGGCGCGTTCCGGGGATGGGGGGGGGGCGGGGCCCCGGCCGGCCGCGCGGCCCGGGGGGGCGGCCCGGGGGGGCCGCCGACCGGTCCTTGACGGCCCCCGCCGCGGCGCGGTATCCTCGGCGCAGCCTTGCCGCGCTTACCTGGTGTCGCCCCAGCGTCGAAGCTCATCATGACTCACCACCCGCCGCGAGTTGAGGACTTTTTTCTGACCCGACGCCAACTCCTGCGCCGCGCGGGCATGGGGTTCGGCCTAATCGGCCTGGCGGGGCTGCTTCCCGAGGTCGGCCATTCCGCCGCGCCCTCGACGGCACCGTTGTCCCCCCGTGGCCCGCACTTCCCCGGCAGGGCGCAGCGCGTCATCCACCTGTTCATGAACGGCGGGCCGTCGCATGTTGACACCTTCGACCCCAAGCCCGCCCTGGAAAAATACGCCGGCAAGAACCTCCCCACTCCCAACCTCCGCACCGAACGCAAGACCGGCGCTGCCTTCCCGTCGCCGTTCAAGTTTCGCCAGCACGGCCAAAGTGGGATCGAAGTCAGCGAGTTGTTCCCCCATGTAGCCCGGCACGTAGATGACATGGTGGTCATCCGCTCGATGCATGCCGACGTGCCCAACCATGAGCCATCGCTGATGCTCATGAACTGCGGCGAGGCCCGCCTTCCCCGGCCCAGTTTCGGCTCGTGGGTCACCTATGGCCTGGGAAGTGAGAACCAGAACCTCCCGGGATTCATCGCCATGTGCCCTGGCGGCTATCCCATCCAGGAGTCGCAAAACTGGCAGTCGGCCTTTCTGCCCGGGGTCTTTCAGGGAACGTACATCGACACCAGACACACCGACGTCGAGAAGCTCATCGAAAACATCAAGAACCACTTCATCCCCTTGCCGGAGCAGCGGCGTCAACTCGACCTGTTGCGTCGGCTCAACGCACGCCACCTCGAAGCCCGGCAAGGTGACGCCCAGCTCGAAGCCCGCATTCAGTCGTTCGAGTTGGCCTATCGGATGCAGATCGAAGCCACCGACGCCTTCGACATCAGTCGCGAGCCGCCGTACATCCGCGAGATGTACGGGCCGGGGACGCAAGCGCGGCAGCTGCTCATCGCCCGGCGGTTGCTCGAACGTGGCGTCCGCTTCGTCCAGGTCTGGCACGGTCCCGGCCAGCCGTGGGACAACCACGATGACCTCGAGATCAATCACCGTCGTTTGGCCAAGGAGTGCGACCAGGCGATTGGCGCCTTGCTCACCGACCTGAAGCAGCGTGGGATGTTGGACACGACCCTGGTGATCTGGGGCGGGGAATTTGGCCGAACCCCGGTCGTCGAGTTGCCGACCGCCGGGGCCAACCAGGGGAAAGTCAACGGCCGCGACCACAACCACCACGGTTTTACCATGTGGCTCGCTGGTGGCGGCGTTCGCGGTGGCACCGTGTACGGTGCCACCGACGAGTTCGGGTTCCGGGCGGTGGAAAACCGCGTCCACGTCCACGACCTGCACGCTACCCTGCTCTACCTCCTCGGCTTCGATCATGAGCGTCTGACCTACCATTACGCCGGCCGCGACTTTCGCCTCACCGATGTTCATGGCCGGGTCATCCACGACATCATGGCGTAAGGGCCTTCCGTGGCGGCGCTGCCGACGCCGGGGGCGAGGCGAGCCATCACGTTGCGGGCCGCGGCCACGACGAGGCGGCGACCTCCCGCGGCTCGCGCCGCGGGGCGAAGTGGTGCCGGGCGGCGATCGTCGCCGGTTGCCTTTTTCCCTTCCGCCCCTACCCAAGGCGCTTATGATGGAAGCTGCTTGAGACGCCCGGCGCGATCGATGCCGCCCGGGCCGGCCGCTGGGCCCCGGCGGCCAACCTGCATGCCGTGCCGCACCGGTCCATTCCTCGGAGGTGGTCCCGTGGCGCTCGCCTTTGCCCTGACGATGTTCCTCAGTGCCCTGCTGTTGTTCCTCGTCCAGCCGATGATCGCCAAGATGATCCTCCCCAAATTCGGCGGCACACCGGCGGTTTGGAACACCTGCATGGTCTTCTTTCAGGCGGCCCTTTTGGCCGGCTACAGCTACGCCCATTGGACGACGGCCCGGCTCGGGCCGCGGCAGCAGTCGCGCCTGCACACGGCCGTCTTGTTCCTGCCGCTGCTGCTGTTGCCGCTGTTCGCGGCCCTGACCCCCTTCGTCCGCTTTCCGCTGCGGCTGGATCCGGACTGGGCGCCGCCGGGCGAGGCCCACCCGATCCCCTGGGTGCTCTTGTTGTTGCTCCTGACGGTCGGCTTGCCGTTTTTCGTCATGTCTACCACGGCCCCGCTGTTGCAGAAATGGTTCGCGGACACCGGCCACCCCAACGCCAAAGACCCTTATTTTCTCTACGCCGCCAGCAACCTCGGCAGCATGGTGTCGCTGCTGGGCTATCCCGCCGTGGTGGAGCCGTACCTCGCCCTGCCGACCCAAGGCGGCATCTGGCTGGCGGGCTACGGCGTGCTGGTGCTGGCCGTCGCCGGCTGCGCCGTGCTCCTGCGGCGAACGCCGCCGCCGGTGCTCGGCACCGGCGGCGGCCACGGCGGCAGCAATCCCAGTGCCGCGGGGCATGCCGCCGAGGCCGCCGGCAAAGCCAAGAAATCCCGGCACATGCCTGCCGAGTCCCCCGCGGCGAGCCTCGCCGAGGACGTCACCCCCTGGACCCGCTGCCGCTGGGTGATGCTGGCTTTCGTTCCCTCCAGCCTCATGCTCGGCGTCACTGACTACCTCACCACCGACATCGCCGCCATCCCCTTACTCTGGATCATTCCGCTGACGCTCTATCTCCTCAGCTTCATCCTCGTCTTCAGTACTTGGCCTCAATGGCTGCACAAGGGAGTTGTCCTCCTATTGCCGGTCTTCATCCTCCTTCTGGCCTTCACGATGGAATCGACGATTCGGCCCAGCCGCATCTGGATGACGTTCACGCTCCACTTGGTGACATTGTTTCTCACCTGCCTGGTGTGCCACGGCGAGCTGGCGCTCTATCGGCCGACGACGCGCTACCTGACAGAGTTTTACCTGTGGATGTCGGTCGGCGGCGTGCTGGGAGGGCTGTTCAACGCCCTGGTGTCGCCGTTGGCCTTCCGCAGCATCGTGGAATATCCGACCGCCCTGACGCTGGCGGCGATGGTCATGCCCGCGTTGGCTGCCGACAAGCCGAGCCGTTTCGGGCGGGCGCTCGACCTGGGCTTGCCGGTGGTGGTCTGTCTCTTGGTGGCCGCTCTCCTCTTTCGCCGGTGGTGGAACGAAACTCTCGACCTCGCCGCTGTGGGCAACCTGTTGACCGGGCAATCGATCAGCTTTTGGGTGGTCGTGGTCCTGGGCGGGCTGGCGGCGGCCGTGTACGTCATGCGAGGTCGGCGCTCGACGGACGACCGACCCTGGTCATGGTCGGCCCTGTTGGACGTCCCCAACGAGTGCCTGGATCGCGTCCTCGACCTGAGCGTTGCGCTGGGGCTGGGGATCCTGACGGCCATCATTCTGGTCCAGGCGACGGACTGGGAACTGACGGGCCTGCGGGAATTCCTCAGTCGGCTGCCGGTGCCGGAGCGCTTCGCCTGGCTGACGAACATCGCGCCGGCCCATCTCATCTGGGGGATTGCCTACGGGCTGCCGGCGTTGTTTTGCTACATTTTCGTGGAGCGGCCGGTGCGCTTCGGCCTGTGCGTGGCGGGATTTTTCGTGGCGGCGACGGCCGTCGGCCGGCCGACGGATCGCGCCACCGTCCTGCATCAGGAGCGAACTTTCTTCGGGGTCTTGCGGGTCCGCGAAGATGCCACCAGCATCGAGCTGATGCACGGCACCACGCTGCACGGCGAACAGTTCAAAGACCCGAAGCGGCGGGGAGAGGCCCTCACCTACTACCACCGCACCGGACCGATCGGTCAGGTGTTCACCGACTACGAGGCCCGCCAGCACTTTCCCCCTTTGGCCTTCATCGGCTTGGGGACCGGGACGCTGGCCAGTTACGGCCATCCCGGTCAGGAGGTTGATTTTTATGAGATCGACAAGGCCGTCGTCCGCATTGCCCGCAACCCCGAGTGGTTTACCTACCTGACCGACGCGGAAAACCGTGGGGTGAGGTTAAACGTCATCCTCGGTGATGCCCGCCTGCAACTGGCGCGGGCGCCGTCGGGCCGATACGGACTCATCGTCGTCGATGCCTTCAGTTCAGATGCCATCCCGGTGCACCTTATCACCCTTCAGGCGTTGACGATGTACCTCGACAAGCTGACGCCGGACGGTGTGGTTGCCTTTCACATCTCCAATCGACACCTCGACCTCGAGCCGGTGCTGATCAACTTCGCCCATGAACTGGGGCTGGCGTGCATTGGCTTGTCGGACGACGACGAGGACCAGCCAGGCAAGTCGCGGTCACATTGGGTGCTGCTGGCCCGGCGACAGGACGCCTTCGGCGGCCTGAACGCCAAGCTGGCCCGGTGGCCGGACGACCGCGACCGCCCTTGGGTCGATCTGGTTCATCCGGGGAACGCGGAGCGACTGTCGGAGGAGGACGTGGCGCGCTGGAAGGAGCAGCAGCTCCAGCCGCTGCAACATGCTGTCGATTTCGCGCAAAAGCAACTGGAGGTTTACCGAGCCAAGGCAGCGGCCGACCAATCCGATGATCCCCACGCCGACCTGACCGCCGTGCGCGAGCGGATCGACGAGGCGCAACAAGAGCTACAAGCGAGGGAAGCCGAGTTGGCCGCCGCTCGGGAGCGGCTGGCCAAACTGAGTGTCGCGGACGCCAAGGTCGAGATTCAGGCCAAGATCAAAGCCCGCTGGGACCGACAGGAGCGCAAGCGGGCTTCCGTCGGCATCTGGACGGACGATTTCTCCAACCTGCTGCGGATTTTCTATTGGTGAGTCGGCCGGTGTCCCGACCGACCGCGGAGGCGACCGACTTGCGGCTGGCCATCACCGCGGACCTGCATTGGGGGATTTACGAGAGCGGCGACGCTGCCACGCGGCAGCTGGCGGCATTTCTTCGCCGCCAGCCGCCGGATGTCCTCGTGCTCGCGGGCGACATCGGTGCCGGCGACGACTTCGGCCGCTGCCTCGGCCTGTTCGCCGAGCTTCCTTGCCGCAAGGCCCTGGTCCCCGGCAACCACGACATCTGGGTCACCAGCACCGACGCCCGCGGCGATTCGCTTCAGGTCTATCGCGAGCACCTGCCGCGGCTCTGTGCCCGACACGGCTTTCATTACCTCGATGCCGGCCCGCTCCTCCTTGGCTCGGAGCTGGCCCTGGTGGGCACCATCAACTGGTACGACTACTCGTGGTCGCTCGATGCCCTGCGGGAGCGACTGCCAGATTGGGCCGAGCGGCTGCAAAGCAAGCGCTTCAGCCGCGGGCGGCACAACGACGCCCGCTACGTCCGTTGGCCGCTCGACGACCGCCGCTTCACTGCCGAGGTCGTCGCCCAGTGCGAGCGGCATCTGGTCGCGGCGCTGGCCTCGTGTCGCCGGGCCGTCGTGGTCACGCACCATCCGGCCTTCCAAGGGTTAAGTTTCCCGCGCCCCGAGGCCGAGTCCTTCAGCCCCGACGCCCTGCTGTGGGAGGCCTTCTCGGGCAATCGCGCCTTGGAAGCGCTCCTGGCCCGGCACGCCGACCGCATCGCCGCCGTTTTTTCCGGCCACACCCACCGCGAGCGCGAAAACCGCCTGGGGAGCATCCCCGGATGGAACGTCGGTGGCGATTATCATTTCAAGCGGCTCCTGTGGCTCGACTGGCCGGCCGGCCAAGTCGAGGCCCACATTTTTGGCGAACCGAAACGACCATGATCCGCAACCTGTACATGACCGAACTGCGCCTGGCCGACTGGCCGGCGGCCGTCGTCTGGTATCGCGACTGCCTGGGCTTGGAGCTGGAACGATGCGATGCGGAAGGCCAGTTCGCCCTCTTTCGCGTGGGGGCCGGCCGAGTGGCGCTCAAGGCCGGCGCCCCCGAGCCTGGTTCAAGCCTGCTCGTGTTCCAGGTGGACGACTTGGCGGCGGAACTCCGCCGCCTGGAAGCTCACGGCATCACGCCTTGTGGGCCGGTCAAGACCAGCCCCGAGGGCTACACTCGGGCCATCCTCGTTGGCCCAGAGGGGCAGCGCCTGGCCCTGTTTGCCTGGAGCCAGAAAGACCATGAAAGGCAGCCCAGATAAGAGCGAGCGTCTGGCCGCGGCGAGTCGTGCGGTGTCGCCGGCAAGGCTGGCAGCGGCCCGCATCCTGGGCCGCTGTCGCCAGCATCACGCTTTTGCCCAGGAGGTGCTGGACCAGGACCTTCACGCGGTTGACCTGTCGCCGGCCGACCGCCGCCTGACGACGCAGCTGGTCTACGGGGTGCTCCGCCGGCGGCGGACAGTCGATGCCCTGCTTCAAGCGGTGGTGCGACGGCCGCGGCACCTGGTGGAAGCGCGCTTGTGGGAGCTGCTGCGTCTGGGGGCCTATCAGTTGGCGCTGCTGACCCAGGTGCCGCCCCACGCGGCCATCTTCGAGACGGTCGAATTGGCCGGGGCCTTGGGTCGGCCCAAAGCCAAGGGGTTCCTCAACGGCATCCTGCGGGCCGTGAGCCGACTGGTGACCGACGAGTACCGCGACAGCCCGTCGGCCGACAGCATTCCGATGGAAGCCGGCCGTTACCGGTGCCTCCGCCAGCCTGTGCTTCCCGCGCCGGCGGAGCATCCGGTAGAATACCTTGCCGTCGGCTTTTCCTGGCCGCGCTGGCTGGCGGCGCGCTGGTGGGAGCGCTACGGCTGGGAGGAATGCCTGCGCCTGGGTTTCTGGTTCGCCGGGCCAGCCCCCCTGTGGCTGCGCAGCAACCCGCTGCGGATCGAGCGCGAGGCCCTGCTCGCCGCCCTGGCCGAGGCTGGCGTCGCCGCCTCGGCCGGCAGCCATCCGCAAAGCGTTCGCCTGGCCGAGCACGCCGCGATTCGTGAGCTGCCCGGCTACGACCAGGGCTGGTTCACGGTGCAGGATGAATCCGCCATGTGGGTCGCCACGGCCCTGGATCCACCCCCTGGCAGTCGGGTGCTGGACCTGTGCGCCGCTCCGGGTGGGAAAACGACCCACTTGGCGGAGCTGATGGGCAACCAGGGCCGGATCGTGGCCTGCGAGCCGGATGCTGGCCGGCTGGCCCGCTTGGAAGAACTGTGTCGTCGGCTGGGGATTGGCATCGTGGAGCCGACGCTGTTGCAGGATGAACCGCCGCCCGGCCCGTTCGATGCGGTGTTGGTGGACGTCCCGTGCAGCAATACCGGGGTCCTGGGGCGCCGGCCGGAGGTGCGCGACCGGCTCAAGCCGGATGATTTCCGTCGGCTCGTGCCGCTTCAGACCAAGCTGTTGCTTCAGGCCGCCGAGCGTGTTCGGCCTGGGGGTGCCGTCGTCTACTCGACGTGCAGCATCGAGCCGGCGGAAAACCAGGCCGTGGTGCAGGTGGTGTGTTCCGCGTTGACCGACATGGTGCTGGAAGCGGAGGAGCGCCAAGTGCCGGGGCAGCCGGCCGACGGCGGGTATTGGGCGCGACTGCGGCGCCGCGGCGCCGCCGACTAAGTCATCGGTTCGCGCGCCCGATTGATGGTTCGGGCGCCTGATTCACCGGTTCGCGCGCCTGCCATCGCCCCCAAACCATCAACCGACCATGAGCAAAAAACTCTGTATCGAAACCGTGGGCTGCCAAATGAACGTCCTCGACAGCGAGTTGGTCGTCGGCAGCCTGCGCCGCCAGGGCTATTCTCTGACCACGGAACCCACCGAAGCCGACGTAATCCTTTTCAATACGTGCAGCGTCCGGCAGCATGCGGAGGACAAGGTCTACAGCGCCCTGGGGCGCTTGCGCGAGCATAAGCGCCGTCATCCGCACAAGGTCATCGGCGTGCTGGGCTGCATGGCCCAGAAAGACCAGGAATTGATCCGCCAGCGGGCCCCGCACGTGGACATCGTCTGTGGCACCGGGCAGCTGGCCCGGTTGCCGGAACTGATCGCCGCCGTAAAGCGCGACGGCTCGTTCCAGCTGGCCGTCAGCCTCGACCGCCACGAGGCCTCCCGGCCGGAGGTCGAGCGGAGCTTCGAGAGCTACGACCCACTGCGCGACCCGACGGTGCGGCCGTCGCCCTTTCAGGCGTATGTGCGGATCATGATCGGCTGCGACAAGTTCTGCACGTACTGCATCGTTCCCAGCGTTCGTGGCCCGGAGCAGAGTCGGCACCCCGAGCACATCGCCGCCGAGGTGCGTCAATTGGCCGACGAAGGTTGTAAAGAGATCACCTTCCTCGGACAAACCGTCAACAGCTGGAAACATGACTTCGGTGACGGCCGACGCTGGCGGCTGGCTGACCTGCTGCTCCACATTCACGACACCCCGGGCATCGAGCGGATCAAGTTCCTCACCAACTTCCCTCGAGACATGAGCGACGACCTGCTCGATGCAGTCCGCGACCTGCCCAAGGTGTGCCCCTACCTACACGTGCCCGCCCAGTCGGGGTGCAACGAGGTGCTGAAGCGGATGAAACGCCTGTACACGGTGGAGTTTTACCGCGACATGCTGGCCCGCTGCCGCGAGCGCATCCCCGGGGTGGCGATCAGCAGCGACTTCATCGTCGGCTTCTGCGGCGAGAGCGAAGCCTCGTTCGCGCGCACTTGTGAACTGGTCCGCACCGCCGGCTTCAAAAACAGCTACATTTTCAAGTACAGCCCCCGCCCCGGCACCAAGGCCGACGAGCTGTTCGCCGACGATGTCCCGGAAGAGGTGAAAAAACGGCGCAACAACGACCTGCTGGCCATCCAGAACGCCGTCAGTCTCGCCGACCACCGCCGCTACATAGGCCGCACGGTCGAGGTGTTGGTCGAGGGCCGCAGCAAGACGTCGCTCAAGCACCCCGACGAGGACGTACCGCAATTGACCGGCCGCACTGTGACGGACCACATCGTCGTCTTTCCCGGGCCGGACCGGTGGGCGGGGCGGACGGTGCGCGTGGCCATCGAGGAGGCGACGGCCTTCACGCTGTTTGGGACCGTGGTCGAAGAGCCGAATGGTTCGGGCGCTGGGCCGCGGCGGGTAAGTTTACCGACGGTGTGACAGCGTGGCGGGCACGAGCCTCGGCGGCCCCGGCGCCCGGCGGGGCCGCCGAGGCATGTCGGCGGCTCGTGTCCGCCGTGGCCACGCCGCGGGCCGGTTCGGGGAACGCGCGAGGGCCGGATGTATCTCGATCAGCTTCACAAGCACTTGGCCTCGGCCGAGGATGCGCGGGCGCTGCTGACCGCCTGGGGGGTGCGCGACGTGCCGCGTGGCTGGCAGAACCTCCGCCACTTGGCTGAGGTGCTGGGTCTGGACGCGGTGCGGGAATTGTGTCCGCCGCTGGCGCGGCTGTTGCCCCGTTCCCCCGACCCGGACATGGCATTCAACAATTTGGAGCGTTTCCTCACCACTGCCGGTGGCCGTCAGCAACTGCCGACCCTGCTGGCGGGGCGGGCTCGTGGCTTGGAGACGCTATTGCAGCTGGTGAGCGCCAGCCAGCGCTTTGCCGACCTGCTGGTCACCAACCCCGACGCGCTGGATTTGGTCCGGGGGCCGCTCCGCCGCAGCCCGAGCAAGGCGGAAATGGTCGAGCAGCTTCAAGCCGAGGTGGATGCCGCCTTTGAGGATTCGGCGGTCTTGCGGGCTTTCTGCCGGTTTCGCCAGCGGCATTTGCTGCGGATCGGCGTCAACGACATCATCCGCGACCGCCCTCTGGAGGAGATCACCCGAGACATCTCCACGGTGGCCGACGCCGCCCTGGAGGTGGCGTTGGCCACCGCCCTGCGGACGGTGGCCAACCGCTTCGGCCGGCCTACCACCGAGGCCGGCCAGCCCGCCCGCTGCGTCATCCTCGCCTTCGGCAAACTCGGCGGCGAAGAACTCAATTACAGCAGCGACATCGACCTGATGTTCCTCTACGACGAAGAGGGCGGCACTCGGGGCCGCCGTGCCAGCAGCATCGGCAACGATGAGTTCTTCGGCCGGGTCACCACCGAGGTCGTCCGCCTGCTCTCGTCCAACACCGACCGCGGCCAGGCCTACCGGGTGGACCTGCGGCTGCGGCCCGAGGGGCACCGCGGCCCCCTGGCCCGTTCCCTGGCCAGCGCCCTGACCTATTACGACACGCTCGGGCGCACCTGGGAACGTCAGGCCCTCATTAAAATCCGCCCCGTGGCCGGCGACCTGGCGTTGGGCCAACGTTTTCTCCAGGCCATCGAGCCGTTCGTCTACCGCAAGTATCTGAGCTTCGCCGAAATCAACGAGATCAAAGCGCTGAAGCGGCGGATCGAGCAGAAGTCGGCCCAGGCCGCGTTGGGATCGGCGGTGTCCAACCACGCCGGGCGGAGTTGGGGCGAGGTGAAGACCGGCCACGGCGGCATCCGCGATGTCGAATTCACCATCCAGTTCCTCCAACTCCTCAACGGCGGCGACTTGCCCGAGATCCGTCAGCGGAACACCCTCCGCGCCATGGAAGCACTCAAGCGGGTCGGCTGCCTGACGGAGCAGGAGTACCAGATCCTCGACGACGCGTACCGCTTCCTGCGCAAGACCGAGCATCGCTTGCAGCTGCTGTTCGACCTTCAGACCCACCGGTTGCCGGAGCAGATCGACGAGCTGCACAAGCTGGCCTTGCGCATGGGCTATGCCGACGCCCCTGCCGACCCGAAGCGGTCCAAGCCCGAAGTTCCGGCCGCCCTCGATGCCTTCCTCCGCGACTACCGCGCCAAGACCGACGCCAACCGTACCATCCTCGACCACCTCTTACATCAGACGTTCGAGGGGGAGGACGGGCAGGCGGAACCGGAGTCCGACCTGATCCTCGATCCCAGCCCCGACCCGGAGACGATCCGCACCGTGTTGGGGCGTTACCCGTTTCGGGACATCCAAGGGGCGTATCACAACCTGACGCAGCTGGCCCAGGAGTCGGTGCTCTTTCTCTCGACGCCGCGTTGCCGGCACTTCCTGGCCAGCATCGCCCCGAAGCTGCTGCGGGCCTTGGCGGAAACGCCCGACCCGGACCTGGCGTTGGTGAACCTGGAAAAGGTGACCGCCAGCCTCGGAGCCAAGGCGGTGTTGTGGGAGCTGTTCAGCTTCAACACGCCCAGTCTCCGCCTCTACGTGCACATCTGCGCCAACAGCGAGTACCTGTCGCAGATTCTCATCACCAATCCCGGCATGATCGACGAGTTGCTCGACAGCCTGGTCCTCAACCAGCCGCGCACGGCGGAGGAATTGCGGGCCGAGTTGGCGGAACTGTGCCGGGGGGCGGCGGACATCGACCCGATCCTGCACAGCTTCCGCGACAAGGAGCTGTTGCGGATCGGGGTGCGCGACCTTTTGGGCAAGGACAGCATTCGGGAGACGACGGCCGCCCTCAGCGACCTGGCGGAGGTCATTCTGGGCCAGCTGGCGGTTCGCCAGGAGCCGACGGTGCTCCGGCGGTTTGGCGTGCCGTACTTGGCGGAGGGGGACCGTGCCGGCCAGGCCAGCCGCTATGTGCTCCTGGGGCTGGGGAAGCTGGGCGGCCGAGAACTGAGTTACCACAGCGACCTCGACCTGGTGCTGGTCTATGAGGGCGACGGCCGCACCGGCCCGCCGCCGGGTGCCAGCCGTTTCGACCGCTTCGAGCTGACCGACAATTTCCAGTTTTTCACCGAGCTGGGCCAGCGGATCATCCGGGCGGCCAGCCACCTCGGACCGATGGGTCGGCTGTATCAGGTGGACATGCGTCTTCGCCCGACGGGCAAGTCGGGAAGCCTGGTAATTCCCTTGACGGAGTTCCGCCGTTACTACCAGGAGGGGGACGCCCAGCTGTGGGAGCGCCAAGCGTTAACGCGTGCCCGCGTGGTCTACGGCGACGCCGCGTTCGGCCGCGAGGTCATGGCCGCGGTGGCGGAAGGGGCGTTTGGGGTCGATTGGCGTCCGGAGTGGGTGGACGAGATCGTCGAGATGCGGGGCCGGCTCGAAGCGAGCCGGCCCCGCCACGACCTGAAGCGCGGCCCCGGCGGCATGGCCGACATCGAATTCCTCGTGCAGCTGTTGCTCCTCCAGCATGGTCGGCACCGGCCCGAGGTCCGCAGTACCAACACCTGGGAGGCGCTGGAAAAGCTGCGCGATGCCGGGCTGTTAAGCCCCGACGAATTCCAGACCCTTTTCGACAGCTACAACTTCCTCCGGCGGGTCGAGAGCCGCATCCGCATCGTCCACAACCACTCCCTCGACGAATGGCCGGAACGTCCCGAGGAACTGGAAAAGCTGGCTCGGCGGCTCGGCTGGGAAGCCGGTCCCGAAGGCAAGGCCGGCGACCGTCTGGTGGCCGAGATGCGGCGGCACACGACGGCGACCCGGGAGTTGTTCCACCGCTTGATCGACCGGGAGCGGCGCCGCGCGGCCTCGGCGATCGTCAGCTCCGCGGCCAGTTCCGCTCAATGAAGGTCGTGTCCACTCGACCTTCGATGAAGGCGGTGTGCTTGAAGATTTCGCGGTGCAGCGGAATGGTCGTCTTGATCCCCTCGACGATGAATTCGGATAGTGCCCGACGCATGCAGGCAATCGCCTCGGGTCGGGTCGGTTGATGCACCAGGAGCTTGGCCACCAGCGAGTCGTAGTTGGGCGGCACGCGATAGCCCGTGACCACGTGGGTATCGAGGCGGACGCCCGGCCCGCCGGGCGGCTGCCACCGAGTCACCGTGCCGGGGGAGGGGCGGAAGTCAGCCGCCGGGTCTTCGGCATTGATGCGGCACTCGATGGCTGAGCCGCGCTGGGTGATCTGCTCCTGGCTGAAGGGCAACGGCTCGCCGGCGGCGATGCGAATCTGCTGCCGCACCAAGTCGATGCCCGTCACCAGCTCCGTGACGGGATGTTCGACCTGGATCCGGGCATTGACCTCGATAAAGTAGAAGCGATTCTCGGCATCTACCAGGAACTCACAAGTGCCCGCGTTGTAGTAGCCGGCCGCCTTCACGAGGCGGACGGCTGCCTGGCAGATGGCGTCGCGGACGTCGGCGGGAAGGTTGGGGGCGGGAGACTCCTCGACGAGTTTCTGGTGACGGCGTTGGAGGGAGCATTCCCGTTCAAAGAGGTGGACGACGTTGCCGTGGCGGTCGCCGAGGATTTGGACCTCGATGTGGCGCGGTTGCTCGATGTATTTTTCGAGGTAGACGCTGCCATCTTTGAAGGCTTTTTCGGCTTCCTGGCGTGCGGCCTGCAAGCCGGTGCGGAGGCTGATGTCGTTGCGGGCGACGCGCATGCCACGGCCACCGCCGCCGGCGGCGGCCTTGATGAGGACGGGGTAGCCAATGGCCTGCGCCAGCCGCACGGCTTCCGCCTCGTTGTCGATCAGGCCTTCGCTGCCGGGGACGACCGGCACCTTGGCCTGCTGGGCGAGTTTGCGGGCCTCGTTCTTGTTGCCGAGCCGGCGCATGGCGTCCTGCGGCGGGCCGATGAACTCGATGTTGCACGAGCGGCAGATTTCGGCGAAATGGGCATTTTCCGAGAGGAAGCCGTAGCCCGGGTGGATGGCCTGCACGTTAGCGATTTCCGCGGCGCTGATGATGCGCGGGATGTTCAGATAGCTGTCGGTCGCTGGCGGCGGACCGATGCAGATGGCCTCGTCGGCCAGCGCCAGGTACGGAGCGCCCCGGTCCGCCTCGCTGAAGACGGCCACCACTTCGATCCCCAGGTCGTGACAGGCCCGGATTACCCGCAGGGCGATTTCGCCCCGGTTAGCCACCAGTATCCGCTGGAACATCCGTTGGCTGCTCCGTCAGAAGGCCACAATGGGAATGCGGCGGCGCGTCGGCTGAGCGGCCTGGTCACCCGGTCGGATCGACGGTGAACAGGACTTGGCCGTACTCGACCGGCTGCTGATTTTCGACCAGAATTTCGGTGATGACGCCGCTGACGTCGGCGGTGATTTCGTTGAAGATTTTCATGGCTTCGATGATACAGACGACGGTGTTGGGCGTGACGCGGGAGCCGACGCGGACGAAGGGCTCGGCATCCGGGCTGGGCTTGGCGTAGAAGGTGCCGGGCGTAGGGCTTTTGATGGGGACGAGGTTTTTGGCGGGAGGGGGTGCCTCGGGAGCGGGAGGCGGCGGGGCGGCGGTGGTCGCCGGGGCGGGGAGAGCCGCGGCTGGCGCCGGCGTGGCCGCCGGCGCCGCCACCAGGTTGCCGCTGCTCCGCATCCCCCGCCGCAGCCTCAGCCGCATCGTCCCATTGCGCAGGTCGATCTCGTTGAGATCGTGCCGGCTCATCAGGACCACGAGCTTGCGGATCGTTTCCGGATCGAAGGGATTCGGCTCTTTGCTGGCAGGCGCGTTTTCCACCGGACCTCCTGTTGCCTTCGTCTTTGAGCCCCACCTCGTCTTGAGGTCCAGGCCGTTGTACGTCGGAGACTGCTGCCTCCTCCCGTGCGGGCGGCATCACCACCGACATTCCCAAGCCGACAGTTCGCGCGGCAGCCGCGATAGCACCTCGGCCCCATCCGCCGTCACGAGCACGTCGTCTTCGATGCGGACGCCCCCCCACCCTGGCAGGTAGATCCCCGGCTCAATGGTTACCACCATCCCGGGGAGGAGTGTATCATCGGAGCCGGCCCGCAGCCACGGAGCTTCATGGATCTGGAGACCGATCCCGTGGCCGAGGCTGTGGGTAAAAAAATCGCCGAAACCCGCCGCGGCGATGGCGGCCCGGGCCTCGGCATCGACGTCGGCGGCCTTGACCCCGGGGCGAATGGCCCGCAGGGCCCGCTCCTGAGCCGTCAACGCAACCGCGTACACCTGCTCAAGTTTGGGCAAAATTCTACGGATCGCCACCACCCGTGTCAAGTCGCTGTGGTAAAGCCCTCCGACCGCCCCCCAGTCCACCAGGACAAAATCCCCGTCTCCCAGGCGACGACCCGTCGGCGGCGCGTGCGGCAACGCCGACCGCTCCCCCACCGCCACAATGCTCGGAAAACTGGTGCTGCGGCCGCCCGCTTGCCGGACGGCCGCCTCCAGCTGGTCGTGCAGTTCCTTCTCGGTGGCCTCCGGCCGCAGGTTCGCCCGGAAGACCGCGAACGCCTGTTCCGCGATGGCGATGGCGTTGCGGATGGCAGCAACCTCGTCGGCATCCTTGACGGCACGGAGGCGCTCCACCCGGTCGCGTCCGGGCTTCCAGTCGATGGTGGCCGCTTGCTCCCGAAGTGTTTCGTACTCCGCCACGGTCAGGTGGTTGCTCTCGAAACCGACGCGCCGCAACCCGAGGGCTTGGAGCGTTTCCGCCACGGCAGCTATCAGGGCCCGGCGCGGCGGCCGAATCCGCACCTCGAGGTCGGGACACTCTTCGGCGAGCTGCTGCGTGAATCGGCCGTCGCTGACGAGCAGGGTACGTTGCCGGCCAAGGATCAGATGACTGCTCTCACCGGTGAACCCGGTCAGGTAGGTCACGTTGACCGGATGGCTGACCAGCAGGGCGTCGAGGTCTTCGGCGGCCAAGGCCTCCAACAGCCGCTGACGACGACTAGGGTACTCCATCACATGCCCTTGGAAGCGGGAACGAAGGTCCGCGGGGGGACATCGCCAAAACCCGGTGCTTAGTTTACAATCCCCGGCGACGATGGCTTCCCCGACGAATCCCGACTCCCGGCCCGCCGGGGCTGACGACCACCAGGAACGCGATGTTTGGTGGGATGTGTACGCCGGCCGCGACATGCTGCCGAGTTTCCTCGTCTGCGTGTTGTTGACAGTGGCCATCACCGCCGTGGCCAGCTACCTCGGCCTTCGCCAGGCTGAAGTGCGGCGATTCGACTATGCCCTGACGTTTTTCGTCTGGGGCGCGCAGCTGGTGCGCTGGCTGCGCCGCATCCTCATCCGCAACTACCGCCTGACCACGCGGCGGCTGTTCCGCAAGCACGGCTACTCCAACCCCGCGCACAGTGCCATTCTTCTGACGGACATCGAGTCGGTGACGGTGGAGCAGCCGTGGTGGCAACGGCGCCTGGGAATTGGCCGGCTGCGGATCGTGCTCAAGGATGGGGAGCGGAAGTCGGTGGTGCTGCCGGGCGTCAAGAGGCCGCACCAGGTGGCGGAGCTGATCCGCCAGGCGGCAGCCGAGGCGGTGGAGCGCGCGGCGGCGACGGGGTGAGAGCGTTCTCGGCGGCGGCCGGCTTCAGCCGGCCGCCGCCGCCAGCGCCGTTGCCACGGCGGCGGCCGTCGGCCGCTCGGCCGGCTCCTCTGCCAGCATGGCGGCCAACAATTCCCCCACTTCCGGCGGTTGCGCTCCCCCCAGCCCCTCCCCAACCGCGCCGATCAACGCATAGCGCAGACAGCACCCCAAACTGTACACATCGGCCCGATCATCCACCGCCTGGCTGTCCCGCCGCTGCTCGGGGGCCAAGTAGCCCGCGGTGCCTACGGGGCGCTCGTCGGGTGCTGCGGCTGACTGGTGGCGCCGCTCCGTTGTCAGCAGCGCCAACCCCAAATCAAGGATCCAAGGATGGTCGTTCGGGCCAACTTGGATGTTGCTCGGCGACAGGTCTCGGTGGATGAGTCCCTGGGCATGGATGTGGGTCAGCCCCGCGGCGATGCCGGCAAAGAGCCGGATCGCCCGGCCAAGGGGAAGGGGCCCTTCCGCTTCCACCACGTCCGCCAAGGTTTGCCCCGGCAGCGCGTCAAACACCAGATAATGAATCCCATCCTGACGGCCAAATTCCCGGCACCGGGCCACGTTCGGATGATTCACCCGAGCCGCAAGTACCATCTCGCGGTGGAAACGAAGCACCCGCCACGGCTCGGCCGCCGCCTTGGCCGGCGGCAGGACCTTCAAGGCCCGAAGGGCACCGTCCCGCCGGTCCACCACTCGGTAGACGTTCCCCATCGCTCCCCGGCCCAGAAGGTCAAGCACCGTGAATGGGCCAAACACCAGCCCGTCAACCACGCCGCGCAACAGCTTGTCCGCCTGGTAACGGGTGAGGGCCCCCACGGCAACCAGATGATCGGCGAAGGCGGTGGGCGTCGCCGTCCGGGCGTCGGGCATCATCCGCAGCAAGCGTTCCAGCTCCTCGGGGCCCAGTAGCCGGCTTTGCAGGATCAGAGCGCTGAAGGATTGGAGCGAGGGGGGAATCATGCGACAACCGTGGCTTTTCGAGAATGTGTCTCAATATCATACTTGACAGTGCCCCAGCCTATCGCTATCTTCCTCAACAAACAAGATCGATGGAGTCAAGGCACTCGCGTTACCCGCTGCGAGTAGTTTCGCCAGCCACGAGCATGTGGTGACCAGCGGTCCCGGCCGCGGATGGCAGATTTCCGCGTCGCACAGCGGGAATTCGAGCGGCCGGTGGGGCGGCACCCAAGTTGCGATGCTGCCACGCTCCAGGCAAGCACCCGCCGTCACGAGGGCGACTCATGTCCTCGAACCGGAATACGTCACGGGCCGACCAGACCGCCCGGAAGGTACGTTTGGCCGTGCGGTCGCTGGAGCAGCTGGCCCAAGACAAGCAGCGGCGCGGCGCCTGGGGACAGGTGGTCATCAAGCTTTCCTGGGAGGAGGGGCATCTGAAGATGGTCGAAATCAGCGACACGACCACCTTCCGTGACCTCCCCCCGTCGCAGGAGACATAGTTCCCCGGCCCTTAGTGGGCCGAGTAGTTTTCGCGGCGTCCAGAGCATCACGAGGCAACCGGAGCCTGGGCCCGACCGCCAATGGTCGAGCTCAGGCTCTTTTTTTCGGAACAGCCGGGCGAGGCACGATCAGTGTGTGTCAACCATCGCTCCTCGGCGGCTCGGCCCCAGGCCAAGGCCGAGGGATTTCGGGAGGTGCATCGATGTTCCGTCGTTGGTTGCAGCGGTTCGTCCAGTTCCGTGGCCATAGCGCGATGAGCTGTCGGTTCCGCGTCCGGCGGCCGAAGCACCAAGCGGCACGCCCCGCCCTCGAACTGCTGGAGGACCGGCTTGCCCCGGCCGTGGCTACCTTCCAGGAGGGCGTCGCCGGTTATCTCGGCACCCAGGACATCACCCTCGACCTGAAAAGCCCTGGCCAAGTCAAGAACGACGACAAAATCAACGCCGACAAGGGTGGCACGGTGGAGGAAAAGCAGGGCCTTCTTCGCTTCGATCAGATCTTCGGCAACCTGCCGGGGCAGATCCCGCCCGGCTCCACCATCAACAGCGTCAGCCTGCGGTTGACGCTGAACCAAGGTCAGGCCAACAGCACCATTTCCTTCTACCGCTTGACGGTAAACTGGAGCGAAGCCAGCACGTTCAGCCATTTCGCCGCTGGCGGCCACGGCATCCAGCCCGGGGTGGAAACGCTCTCGACGCCGGACTTGGTCCGCAGCTTCACCACCGCCCCCACGGGGTCGATCACCCTCTCCGGACCGGGACTGGTGGCCACGGTCCAGGCCTGGGCGGACGGCACCGTCCCTAATTACGGCTGGGCCTTTCTGACCAGCGGGCCGAAGTTCGAGGTGTTCAGCTCCGAGCGGACGAACACGGCCCAGCGGCCGTTGCTGACCATCGACTACACACCGCCATCGGCCCTGCCGCCGGCGGCCGCCGACGACACCGCCACCAGCCTTAACGGCGCCCAAGTCACGGTGGATGTCTTGGCCAACGATTTCGTCCCGCCGGGGAGCACCCTCACCAACCTGGCCATCGTCCAAGGGCCCGCGGCAGGCTCGGCCACTGTCAACGCCAGCAACCAGATCGTCTACACCCCCCCGGGCTTCACCTACGAAGGCGTCAACACCATCGTCTACCAGTTCACCACCAGCACGAACGAAACCGCCCAGGCGACCCTCACCGTCACCTCCGTCTACGATCCGTTCGGGCTGGGAACCGTGGCCAGCTTCCAGCAGGGGAATTCGTACTCCGGCACGCAAGATGCCCAGATCGACCGGAAGAACCCCACCCAGGTGAAAGGAAGCGAGGACAAGGTAAGTGCCGACAAGGGCGGCACCGCCGAGGAAAAGCAGGCGCTCCTCCGATTCGACAACATCTTTGGCTACGGTCCTGGTCAGATTCCTCCCGGCTCGACCATTAATGCCGTCCGTTTGGTCCTCGGCGTGAAAGAGTCAAGCAACACTGCGGTGACGCTCCACCGCATGGTCACGGATTGGAACCAGACGACGGCCAGCGCCAACGCCTTCCCCGCCGGCGGACCCATGGTCCAGTTCAACGACCTCGACGCGCGGAGCGTGCCGGACATTTCCTTTACCGTTTCGTCCGCCTCCAACTATTCGCGGACCCTCTCCAACGCCGGACTCCTGCAAACGGTGCGCGCCTGGGCCGAGGGCACGGCCAGTAATTATGGCTGGGTCATTTCGACCAGCGGCGGCAAGTTCGAGATTTTCAGCTCGGAGAATGGCACGGCCGCCGAGCGGCCTCGGCTCCTGATCGATCACACCCCGCCACCCCATGTCCCGGCCGGCGCCACGAACGACACGGCCAACAGCCATAATGGGGCCGAAGTGGTCGCCGATGTGCTCAGCAACGACTTCATCCCCCCGGGCGACACCATCACCAACCTGATGATTGTCCAAGGGCCGGCCGCCGGTTCCGCCCAGGTCACCACCAACAACCGCATCGTCTTCACTCCACCCGGTGTCAGCTACGTCGGGGTCAACACCATCGTCTATCAGTTCACGACCAGCCGGAACGAGACGGCCCAAGGCACGCTGACCATCACTTCCACTTACGACCCATTTGGCTTAGGCACCGTGGTCGATTTCACGAAGGGGAACACCCACGGCTACTCGGGGCCCCGGGAAGCCATCCTCGAAGTCAAGAAACCGAACGAAGTCAAGAGGGTGGAATCTACCCTCAACGCCGACAAGGCCGGATCGAACGAGGAAAAGCAAGCCCTCATTCGCTTCGACGGGATCGTCGGCTACGGCCCCGGACAGATCCCTCCCCAGTCCCGCATCAACGCCGTCCGGCTCGTGCTGGTAGCGAAGGAGGCCGGCGGGGGACAAGTCCGGCTCAATCGGATGTTGGTCAACTGGGATCCGGCGACCGCCACGCCCGGCTCCTTTGCCGATGGCGGCCTGGGGGTGCAGATGAACGATGTCGAGGCGATGGCCACGCCCGACTTTGGCCAGACAGTCGCCGCCGGCAAGAACGTGCCGCGCATCTTCTCTGGCCCCGGCCTGGTCCAGACCGTCCAAGCGTGGGTCAATGGCAGTCCCAATTACGGCTGGGTCGTGACCAGCCCGAGCAAGTTCGAGTTCTGGAGTACGAGCAACCTCGATCCGCTCCTGCGGCCTGCCCTGCTGGTGGACTACACGCCACCGGCGGACCTGCCGCCGGTGGCCAACGATGACGCCGCCCTGAGCATCAATGGCCAAACCATCGCCATCCGTGTGCTGGCCAATGACCACGTTCCGGGCGGTCAGGCGAGCCACCTGGCGGTCGTCAGCCAGCCCCAGCACGGAATCGCCTGGCTGGACGACGGCTATTTCGTCTACTCGCCAGACCCCGGTTACAACGGCTACGATCAGTTCTCCTACCGCTTCACCAGCGCCAATGGCACCAGCAACGTCGCCCAAGTGACGGTGACGGTTGCCACCCAGGCGACTTTCCTGCAAGGGAGCTACGGCTATCACGGCGTGCACGACACCTACGTCTGGAGCGTTCAGCCCGACGCCGTCCAAGGATTGGAGACCTCGGTCAGCCTCCAGGAGCGAACGCGCCAGGGGGCCATCCGCTTCCAGGACATCTTTGGCAACGGCGATCACCAGATTCGGCCGGGAGCCCCAATCCTGTCGGCACGCTTGACGCTCACCATTTTTGACGACGACAGCAAAGACTCCAAGCCGGGCAGCGACAGCAGCGGTGCCGGCAACCCGAACGCCAACCTGGCCCAAAAGCTGAGCAGCGACGCTCCCGTGAAGCTGGCCGACAACGAAATCGGCCTGTTCCGCATCCTCCAGGCCTGGGACCAGCACTCCTTGAGCTGGAACGCGGTGGTCCACGGCCTGCACCTGGATGACATCGAAGTGTCGCGCACGCTGGCCGGTCGACTCTTGCAGGCCCCCGGTGCCCGCTCGGTGGATGTCACCGACGATGTCGTCGCCTGGGCCCAGGGCGTCCCGAATTATGGCTGGGCCCTCTTCACCAAGAAGTCGGACGACGCCTGGGCCTTCCACAGCTCGGAAGCCGACCCGTTGTTGCGGCCGAGGCTTACCATCGTGTACTTCGACAACGCCCCGCCAGTGGCCAGTGCCGGCGGGCCCTATCTCCTTTCCCCCGGGGATTCGGTGACGTTGGATGCGTCCGCATCTTTCGATCCGGAGGGCGGACCCCTGACTTACAGCTGGGACATCAACGGCGACCGCGTCTTCGGCGATGCCACGGGCGTCAACCCCAGCCTGAGCTGGGGCCAGCTGGTCGGCCTGGGTATCAGCCACTCCGCCAGCTTCCCCGTCACCGTGGCGGTCACCGACAACCTGGGGCAGACCAGCTACGCCTCGACCGTGCTGCAGGTGGGCGAGGAGCCGCCGCCCCCGCCGCCGGAAGGGGTTGAACTGTACGTCGATAGCAGCATCCTCGAGAATAACTTCGCCACACTCACCCTCGCTTTCATCGACTTCCACCCCGACGCTCCCCTCACGGTCATCATCGACTGGGGCGACGGTTCTCCCCCGGAAACTTTCGTCTACGAGGCCGGCACCACGGCCGTGAGTGAGGTACACCAGTATCTCGACGACGTTCCCTCAGACACGCCCGCCGACACCTTCACCGTGACGGTGCGGGTCCTGGGTGGGGCCGCGGAACACGTCAAGACCGTGACACTCACCGTCCACAACGTGCCGCCCACGATCGAGGACATCGCCCTGACCGACGCCACCTATCAGAATGGCGTCGTAAGCCTGACCGGCACGTTATCCGACCCGGGGATTGCCGACTCGTTCACCCTGATGGTCGATTGGGGCGACGGCACTGGGACGCACAGCTACCCTCTCGGCTCGGCCACGTCGTTCGACCGGGCTTATCTGTACGCGCGGCCGGGGGTCTACTCAGTGCAGGTCACGGTGCGCGACGACGACCAGGGCCGGTCGACCACCTCGGCCTTCTTCGTCCGCATCGACAATGCGCCGCCGAGTTTTACGCACGTCCAGCTCACTCCCACGGTCGTGGAGGGGAGCATGGCCACGCTCAGCGGCGGCTTCCATGACCCAGGCAACCTGGACACCTTCAAGCTGGTCGTCGATTGGGGCGATGGCTCAGGAAGTGAAGAGTTCCATTACCCCGCGGGGACATCGGCCTTCAGCCACGGCCGCGTCTACCCGAGACCGGGGCAGTACGTCGTGACCCTGACGCTGTACGACAACCACAACGCCCCAGCCACGGCCGTTCGCACCATTCAGGTGGTGCCGATGCCGACGACGATCCACACTGTCCAGGTCACGGCCTCAAGCCAGCCCTACGGCCCCGCGATGCTCCATGGGAACGTGAGCACCTCGCCCCACACGGGATCGCTGACCGTGACAATCAACTGGGGAGATGGCTCTGCCCCGGAGACGTTCACTTACTCGGGTAACACCACCACCTTCGATCAGGCTCACCGCTACCGCCGAAACGGGACTTATCAGGTGACGGTCACGGTGAACGACGGCACCACCAGCGCCCATGCCGTCCGCACCGTGACGGTCACCAACGTGGACATTTTGGCCGTCGGCACCGGCACGGGAGCGCCGCACGTCAAGGTGTTCGATGCGCACAGCGGCGAGCTGCGCCACAGCTTCTACGCCTATCATCCGAGCTTCCTCGGCGGCGTCCGCGTGGCCACCGGCGACGTCAACGGGGACGGCATCCCGGACATCATCACCGCGGCTGGGCCGGGCGGCGGTCCGCACGTCCAGGTCTTCAGCGGCAACGATCTGTCGCTCCTTTACAGCTTCTTCGCCTACAGCCCGGCCTTTACCGGGGGCGTCCTGGTGGCGGCCGGGGACATCAACGGCGACGGCTTCGCCGACATTATCACCGGAGCGGATGCCGGCGGTGGGCCGCACGTCCGCGCCTTCAGCGGCAAGGACCTGAGCGTGCTGGTCAACATGATGGCTTACGATCCGACCTTCCTCGGCGGTGTCCGCGTGGCGACCGGCGACGTCAATGGCGACGGTTTCGCCGACGTCATCACCACCCCCGGCCCCGGCGGCGGCCCCCACGTCCGCGCCTTCAGCGGCAAGGACGGTTCGGTGCTGTTGAACTTCTTCGCCTTCGACGCCACGATGACCGCCGGCCTCCATCTGGCCACCGGCGACGTCACCGGTGACGGCCGGGCCGACCTGATCATCGGCTCCGGAGCTGGCGCCACCTCAACCGTCCGGGTCTTCCGCGGTTCGGATGGAGCCCTGCTGAGCCAATTCACGCCCTACGGGCCGGGCTTCACCGGCGGCACCTACGTGGCGGCCGTGGACGCCAACGGTGATGGGCGGGCAGACATCGTCACCGGCGCCGGCCCCGGAGGTGGCCCACACGTCCGTGTCTTCGATGCCCTGTCGCTGGCGGAGATCGACGGCTTCTTCGCGTTCGACCCGGGCTTTTTCGGCGGCGTGCCGGTGGCAGGGCACCGGCCGTAATTTGCCCCGGGTCGGGGGGCGACTTGCCCCCCGACCCCCCCCAAGCCCACACGGCGTCGGCTGGCCCGTGGAAAGGTTATA
>JANWYO010000179.1 GCA_025055215.1 Gemmataceae bacterium | reverse complement strand
GTGATCGAGTGTCTCGAGCGGCTCATCCAGGAAGAGCGGCTGAGCGTCTACCAGCCGGTGGTGCAACGCGCCTGGAAGTGGATTGAGAGCGAGGTAGTGGCGAAGTTCGATTATCAGGGGCAGTTCGAGGACACCACCGCGGGGGGCAGCAGTCGCGGGAACCTCTCCGGTTTGCCGGCCGCGAGTATCGCCGTCTATCTGTTCCGACACGCCAAGGAGAATCCCGCTTACCTGGCCCAGGCCGAAGAGGCCCTCCGTTTCGCCGAGGACCAGTTCATCATCTGGGAACAGCCGCCCCAGCCGGAGCAGTTCACCCCCTGCGTGCTGGAGCAATACCGCTACATGGTCTCGGTGCAGGCCCTGGCCGCTCATCTGATGAGTGCATATGCGATTGCTTACGAGACGACCGGGAAGGAGCTGCACCTGGCCAAGGCGGTGGCGCTGGCCAACGCGATGACCGTGCTGCACAAGGCCAGCGGCGGCGGTTTTGTCAACACCTACTGGCGCCCGGACAGCAACTGGGGCGACTGGCCGAATTGCCACGAATACAGCGCCCGCAAACTTATTCAGCTTGGAGAGCTTTTAAGCAAAGGCGCCGGGGAAAAAACCCCATAACTGCACGAAGTACAGGTGGTCCTCAACGGCGAAACGGTCAAGCAACTCACTTTGGACCATCCCCACAGCAAGGACCGGCCGCCAAGCGGGGCCATCAGTTTCCAGGACTATGCCTCGCCGAACTGGCTGCGAAACCACCGTATTCGCAAACTGTAGCGGAGTCGTCGGCCAGGGCAGAGATTTCGACTGTTTCGAGCAGCTAGCTGCAAAGGAACGCACATGCGCAAACATTGTCCGAATCTTCTGGGGTGTATCCCAGGGGTGGTCGTGGTTTGTGCGGCCGTTTCGCTTGTTGGACAGGCAGAAACCGTCGGCTGGCGCACCGACGGCACAGGCCGGTACCCCCACGCCCAGCCCCCCGTGGAGTGGTCTCCGACGAAGAACGTCGTCTGGAAGACCCCGATGCCGGGACCGAGCAACAGCATCCCGGTTCTGGCCGGCGACCGCCTTTTTATCTGCGCCGAACCGTGCCGGCTGCTCTGTCTGGACAAGGACACCGGCCGAATCCTGTGGCAGAAGAACAACAGCATCGACGAACTGGACCTGCCGCCCGACCTCTGGGCCAAAATAAAGGCGGAACAGGCGGAGGTGGCGCGCCTCGACAAGCAGATCGGCGCCTTGGGCCGCGAGGCAGAAGTACTCCGCAAGCGTCTTCGAGACCAGCAGACCGACAAGGCAGCCCTTGCCGGACAACTTGTGGAAATCGAGAAACAGGCGGAAAGGCTCAAGGAACTGAAAAAGAAATTTACCCTGGCTGCCCGCTACACCGAACGCGGCAAGCAGCCGACCGCCGGCTATTCGTCGCCCACGCCCGTGACCGACGGCCGACGGGTGATCGTCGCGTTCGGCAACGGGCTGGTCGCCTGTTTCGATCTGGAAGGCAAGCGGCTCTGGCTGAAACTGGTCGAACAATCAACCGCCCCGTTCGCCCACTCGAACTCGCCGCTCCTCATCAACGGCACGGTCCTGATCCATTTTGCCGACCTGGTGGGCCTGAAGGCCGACGACGGTGCCGAGCTTTGGCGGTTGCAGCGGCCGCCGGCCCACGGCACCCCGGTCCACGCCCGGGTGGGTGACACCGACGTCGTCGTCACGCCGCAGGGACTGCTCGTCCGCGTCAAGGACGGCGCCCTCCTCGCCGAGGGGCTGGGGAATTGCGGCGCCAATTCGCCGATCCTCCACGGGGGGGTGGCGTACTTCGTGCGCGGCAGTGCAACGGCCGTCGAGTTGCCGCTATCGCTCACCCCGCCAGTGCAGCCGCGCGTCTTGTGGAAGGCGAGGATCAAGGGTGGTGGCTACTGGTTCCCCTCGCCGGTCCTACACGACGGCCTGCTTTACGCCCTGGACGACCAGGGAATTCTTTCCGTACTGGAGGCGAAGACCGGCCGCCTCGTCTACGAAGAGCGGCTGGGACTGGCGGGAACCCATTATCCCAGCGTCTCCGTGGCAGGAAATCATGTGTATCTCAGCAGCGACAAGGGAGACACCGTGGTGGTCAAGGCCGGACCCAAGTTCGAGGTGGTGGCAACCAACGAACTCGAGCCCTTCCGCAACTCATTGGTCTTTGAAGGTCGGCGCCTTTATGTACGGACACACAAGAACCTGTACTGTATCGGGCAGTAGCGGCCGCCGGTTCTCAGGCTGTCGCCCGCATTCGGAGATGAACTGATGTCGTCGGGACGCAACGCGGCGTGTGTCTTGATCCTGGCCTCGCTGCCGAGCCTGGCCGTGGCCCAGGTCAAGCAACGCATCCAATATGTCGAGGGTATCGACGACTGGCGCGTGGAAGTCTATTCGGGCGCGCTCAATCCGGGCGGCCTGGTGCAGGGGCCGCGTTTGCAGGCCGGCCATGATCGCCGCGGACCGATCGCCTTCCTCGCCGACGGCAGCGCCTGTACCGCCGGCGAAGGCGTCGTGTTTC
>JANWYO010000161.1 GCA_025055215.1 Gemmataceae bacterium | reverse complement strand
GAAGGGCTGCCCGCACATCAACCCCGAGTCGCTTCGCGACCGGGGTTTCACCGACGAAGCCTTGGCCCAGATCGAGGCCCAGCTGCCGAGCGTCTTTGAACTTGCCTTCGCCTTCAATCGTTTCACCCTGGGAGACGATTTCTGCCGCAACCAGCTTGGCTTTAGCGACGAACAGCTGCGGGCCCCGAATTTCGACTTGCTCCGCGCCCTCGGTTTCACCCGGGAACAGATTGCCGAGGCGAATGCGTATGTCTGCGGCACCATGACCATTGAGGGCGCCCCGCACCTGAAACCCGAGCATTATCCCGTCTTTGACTGCGCCAACAAATGCGGCAAGATCGGCAAGCGGTATTTGTCGCCCGAGGCGCACATCCGCATGATGGCGGCGGCGCAGCCGTTCATCAGTGGGGCCATTTCTAAGACCATCAACATGCCCCGGGAGGCAAGCATCGACGATGTCAAGAAGGCGTATGAGCTGAGCTGGCGGCTGATGTTGAAGGCCATCGCCCTGTATCGCGACGGCTCCAAGCTCAGCCAGCCGCTCAACACCAGTGTCGAGGTGCCGGCTGACGCCGCCGAAGCGTCGCCACCGGCGGTGCAGGCCGCCGAAAGGATCGTCTACCGCTACCTGGCCCATCGCCGACGGCTTCCCGACCGGCGGGCGGGCTACACCCAGAAGGCCCGGATCGGCAACCACAAAATCTACCTCCGTACCGGCGAATACGAAGACGGCACCCTAGGCGAAATCTTCCTCGACATGCACAAGGAGGGGGCCGCCTTCCGCAGCATGACCAACTGCTTCGCCATCGCCGTGTCGCTCGGCCTGCAACACGGCGTTCCCCTGGAAGAATTCGTCGATGCCTTCCTGTTCACCCGCTTCGAGCCGAACGGCGTTGTCGAAGGGAACCCGCACATCAAGATGACCACGTCGATCATCGACTACATTTTCCGCGAGCTGGCGATCACCTATCTCGGACGGCACGACTTGGCCCACGTCTCGCCAGAAGACCTCCGGGGCGATGCCCTGCATCGCGATGAGGGGACGCGGACCGAGTCCGAGACCGCTGCCCCGCGCGTCACGCCGGCCCGGCCTGCGGCCGGCCCGTTCGTCACACCCCGGAGCGAACATCTCCATCCGCTCTCCGAGAACGGCAACGGCTCCAGCAACGGCCGAGGACCGCGCCCCACCGGTGAGGCCTGGAACGAGCGGATTCGCCAGGCGCGGCTGAAGGGTTACGAGGGCGACCCCTGCGGCGAATGTGGTCAGCTGACGCTCGTTCGCAGCGGCACCTGCCTGAAGTGCGATACCTGCGGCGCGACCAGCGGCTGCGGCTGAGTCGCTCGTCAAGCCGCGAGCGGGCGTGGGCGGCGGGCCGGCCCGCCGGCGGGCCGGCCGCCGCCGGCGGGCCGGTCGGCCAAAGGCCGACCGGCCCGGACCACTGACTGCCTCCGGACCGTCGGCACCCTCAGCGCCGCTGCCACCTCAGCCAACGCTCCGCCACACGCCGCAACCACGGCGTCAGCCGGCTCCGCTGATACGCATCGGCGCACTTGCGGATCGCCTCGGCTTGCGTCGGGTAGGGATGTATCGTCCGAGCCAAGGTTTTCATCCCCAAGCCGGCGACCAGGGCCAGCGTCAGTTGGGAAATCATCTCCCCTGCATGACGTGCCACGATGGTGGCACCAACCAGCCGGTCGCTGCCGCCGCGGACGTGCAGCCGGACCAAGCCCTCGGTTTCGCCATCCAGCACGGCCCGGTCGACGTCCGCCAACGAGTGCTCGAAGGTGCGGATGGCCCATCCCCGCGCCGCCGCCTCGTGCTCGGTGACACCCACGTGAGCGATTTCGGGATCGGTGTAGGTGCAGCGCGGTATTGTCAAGGCGCTGGCCCGGGCACGGCCCAGGAAGAGGGAGTTCTGGACGGCCAGGCGCGCCAAGGCATCCGCCGCGTGGGTGAAGCGAAACCGGGAGCACACGTCGCCGGCCGCATAAATGTCCGGGTTCGTCGTTTGGAGGAAGTCGTTGACGCGGATGCCGTCGCGCTCGTCGCAGGCCACGCCGGCGGTGTGCAGGTCGAGGTCACGCACGTTGGGGCGCCGACCGGCGCCGACCAATACGGCGTCCACTTCGAGGTCGAGGGTGCGACCGTCGTGAATCAGCCGGACAAGCTTGGTTCGACCACGGGCCGCGACCTCGACGATCCGAGTGTGATGGAAGACCTGCACGCCATCGCGCCGCAAGGCGCTTTCCACCACGGCGGCCGCGAGGGCGTCTTCCCGTGGCAGAATGTGGGCGTCGCGGTGCAACAGGTGGACTCGGGCACCGAACCGGGCAAACGCCTGGGCCAACTCGCAGCCGACCGGACCAGCGCCGATGACGGCCCAACGCCGCGGCAGCTCCGTGAGGTTGAAAACATTCTCGTTGGTGAGAGCACCGACCGAGAAGAGCCCGGGGATCTCCGGCCAAGCCGGGCGTGTTCCGGTGGCGATCAGTGCCTTGCGAAACCGCAGGCGCTGGCCGGCAACTTCCAGCTCGTGCCGGCCGCTGAACCTTGGTGCCCCGAAGAAGACGTCCACGCCCAGCGAGCGGAAGCGTTCGGCGGAGTCGTGGGCAGCCAGCTGAGCGCGGAGACGGCGGAGACGCTCCATGACGCGGTCGAAGCAAACGTGCACCTCAGCTGGAAGCTCGACGCCGAGCCCCCTGGCGGCGCGGGCGTCAGCGACGGCCCGCGCCGCCCGCAGCAGGGCCTTCGAAGGTACGCAGCCGACATTCAGGCAGTCGCCACCCAGCAGGCCACGCTCGACCAGAGCCACCTTGGCGCCCAAGCCGGCCGCCCCCGCCGCCGCCACCAGGCCTGCTGGACCGCCGCCAATCACCACCAAATTGTACCGCTCTGCCGGCACGGGATTCGCCCATCCCGGTGGGCGGACGTGCGCTACCAGCCCCTGGTTCGGCTCATCGAGCGGCTCAAGCAGAAGCGGGTCGTTCATCGGTGTCCTCGGGGAGGGCCTCACGAAGGCTGTCGGCCAAGGCCTGGCGCGCCAGCCGTGTCAAGAGCCAGCTGACGACGACTGTTGCCGCCAGCCCCAACAGCCACAGCCCAAGCTCACCCGGCGAGCGCTCGCGGCGGCCGGTCGCCAACTCGGCCAGGTCGCGACCGAGCGTCCCTAGGTAGACGTACATCACGGTCCCGGGCAGCATCCCAAGCCACGAGGCCAGCACATAGTCGCGGAGACGCACGCTCGTCAGGCCAAAGGCATAATTGAGGAGAGTGTACGGCAGCAGGGGCGACAAGCGGCTGAGAAGGACGATATGGAAGCCCCGCTCCGCCACCGCACGGTCGAGAGCGTGGAAGCGGCGCCGGCCGGCTAAGAGGTGCTCCACCCAGGGACGGGCGATGGTTCGGCCGAGGCAGAACGCGGCCGTGGCCCCGGCGACGCTGCCCACCGAGACCGCCGCCAACGCCTGCCCGAAGCCGAACGCAAAGCCAGCCCCCAGCGTCAGCAGCGAGCCGGGAAAGCAGAGGACGGCCGCCGCCACGTAGGCGGCGGCCAGGGCCCACGGTCCCCAGGGGCCGATTGTTTGCACGGTGGTGAGCAGATCGGCGAAGTGTTCCGCCACCTCCTCCCGATAAAGGAGTGCCCCGGCGAGAAGGCCGACGACCAACAGGCCCAAGACCAGTCGCCACGTTGCCGTTCGAGTCATGCCGCGTTGCAACCTGCGGGGCCAACCGCATCCGGCGGCTCAAACCGTTGCCGTGTCATTCGCACATTCGCCCCCCAGCGCCGTCCGGTCGCCCGTCGGTCCGGCGGGGGTATAATGTCACGGTAGGTAAGCGGAGGGGGAAGCGACCATGTCGCACACGCTATCCCGCGGTCAGGCGATCGTCTTGGGGCTGGTGACCGTTCTGGCTGCGGGGCTTGGGTTTCTAGGACTGTTTGCCGTTGGTCAGCAACATGGGTTGTGGGAGCGGGGTTTCGAGCTGCGCGCGGGGTTCGCCAACGTTCGCGGTGTCGAGGAGGGGACGCGTGTCCGCGTGCAGGGAGTGGACGTTGGCGAAGTCGTTCGTGTGGAGTTGCCGACAAACCCCGGCGGAAAGGTGTGTCTGACACTGCGCATCGGCCAGCGCTTTCGTGACCGCATCCGTGCCGACGCTTCGGCACGGATCGTCAGCGAAGGGATGCTCGGCGTTCGGGTCATCGAGATCGATCCTGGCGAGGCGAGCGAGGTGGTGGCCGAGGGGGCGATGTTGCCGGCGCGGCCAGGGCTCCATTGGGACGACGTGGTCGAACAGGTTGGCCATATCGTGGCCGCCCTCGATCAGGAGAAGGGCCGGGTCGCGGAGCTGACCAGCCAAGGCAGCCGCATGCTTCGTCAGGGCGAAAAGACGCTGGCTTCGATCGCGGACTTGACGGAGGGGATCAAGCGCGCGCCCGTGATTCGCAATTACGTCAACGACCCGCGGGCGATCCTGTGCCGGGCGGACTGCGAGCGCAACCGGAAGGTGTATGCCGCCGCGGACCTCTTCGAGCCGGAGCGGGCCGTGTTGACGTCGGCCGGTCGTGCCCGGCTGGACGAGGCCGTGGCTTGGGTGCGGGGGTTGACGCGGCACGAGGGCAGCGAGGTGGTGGTGGCGGCTTACGCCGACCCCGCGACCGCCGACCCGGTCTTGGCCAAGGAGTGGACCCGGCAGCAGAGCGAGGCGGTCTGCCGTTACCTGAAGGAGCGCGGTGCCGTGGCCAAGACCCTGAGCCTGTGGGGCCGGAAGATCACCGCCCTGGGGTGTGGCGTGGAGCCGCCGCCAGGCCGGGAAACCGAGCCGCTGCCGCCAGCCCGGCTGGAGTTGATCGTCCTGGTTCCCCAGAACTGATGTCCGCTCAAGGCCGCGGGTCCGATCGTCGCCAAGGCACGCCGCCCAGGGAGGGCGCTGTGAAGCCGACCGCCGCTGTGCAGGCACGCATCCGCCTGTTGTACCACTTCTGTCGGCTCCAGCTGCCGTCGCTCCGGCTGGGTGAAGCTGCCTGCGTGCAGCACTGCCAACGGGCCTTCGCCTTGGTCCAGGCGAAATGCCCGACGACCGATTGGCCGACCTTCCTTCGCAACCTCCATCCCCTCGATTGGTATTTGGCCTCCGCGTGTCTGGAGGGTGATCCGCGGGCCTGGGAAGTGTTGTTTGGCGCCTCAACGGGCCGGCCCGATTGCCTGCTGGTGGACGCCCTGCGCCAGCGGGCCGCACGGCTGTACCCGCGGGACGAGGAACGCCAGGAACTGGCCGTCGCCGATTTTTGGGGACATCTGCTGGTCGCCGACTCTCCCGGAAGCGTCCCGGTCCTGGCGCGCTACGACGGCCAACGGCCGCTCGTCCCCTGGTTGATCCGGGTCTTCCACAACCGCAACATTTCCCAACTGCGCCAGGAAAGTGGCGTCCATGCCCTTCCCGAGGATGACGGCCTGCTCCCTGCCGACGAGCTCGAGGACGATCAATGGCACGAAGCCTTTCGCCACGCCGCCCGAGAGTGGCTCGACGAACTGGGCGACACCGAGCGGTTAATCCTCGGCTTGCGGATCCGCTATCGGCTGAGCCAGCGCGAGGTGGCTCGGCTGTTGGGGGTCCATGAGGGGACCGTGTCGCGGCAGACGGCCCAGTTGCGGGACCGCTGCCTGGAGCAGATCAGCCGGCGCTTGCGGGAGCAGGGTTGGTTGGGAGACGACCTCTCCGACCTGGTCCGCCAGGAGATGGCCAGCGTGCTCCTGGATGAGCCACGCCTCGCCGCCGATCAATTGGCCGGCCTGCTGGCGGCCCGTGGCCGAACGATGCCCGCCTTGGACCCAGTCCCGGAGGACTATGGACTTCCAATCGTCTGATGCCTTCGCTCCACCGGAACCGCAGGAGCCGCTCGACGCGCCGCTACCTGGGATTGTCGGCGAATGTCCGGCGATGCGGGAGGTTTACCGCCTGACCCGCCTGGTGGCGCCGACCCGGGCGAGCGTGTTGCTGGTCGGCGAAACCTGCACCGGCAAGGAGCTGGTGGCCCGCGCCATCCATCGACTCAGCCCACGGGCCGATGGTCCTTATGTCCGTGTCAACTGCGGCGCCTTGAGCGAAAGCCTGCTGGAGAGCGAGCTGTTCGGCCACGTCAAGGGGGCGTTCACCGGGGCGCTTGATAACAAGACGGGGCGGTTCGAGGCGGCTCACGGCGGCACCATCTTCCTCGACGAAATCTCGACCATGAGCCCCAAGTTGCAGGTCAAGCTGCTGCGTGTCCTGCAAGAGCGGGAGTTCGAGCGGGTCGGTGAAAGCCGCACCATCCGTGTCGATACCCGGGTCATCGCCGCCAGCAACCAACGGCTGGAGGACGAGATCGAAGCGGGGCGGTTCCGCGACGACTTGTTTTACCGGCTGAACGTGGTGCCGATCCACCTGCCGCCGCTGCGGGAGCGACGGGAAGACATCGTGCCGTTGGCGCGGTTTTTTCTGGAGCGCTACAGCGAGGAAAACCGCCGCGAGCCGCCGGAGTTGCCGGAGGAACTGCTCCAGACACTTCTGGAGTACGACTGGCCGGGGAACGTGCGGGAGTTGGAGAATTACATGGAGCGGCTGGTGGTGTTGACGGCGGGCCAGCCGTGGACCCCGAAGTTGGTGCCGCCGCCCGGGGCGGGGCGGCGGCTCCGGCCGGGGGGTAGCCGCGGCGATGACCTCGCCAGCCTGATTCAGCAGCTGGTGCGAGTCGGCATCCAGACCTTCCCCGCTGACGAGGGACGCCTGCACGAGCGCCTGGTCGGGGGCGTGGAGCGGGAATTGATCGAGCAAGTGCTTCAGCTGTGCGACAACATTCAGGTCAAGGCTGCCAGCCGCCTGGGGATCAACCGCAACACGCTGCACAAGAAAGTCAGCGAGTACCAGAAGACGAACGCCGCCCGGCCGGCGTCGTGACATCCATGTTGCCGCTGTGCGTGGACATGACGGGTCGGCTGGCGGTGGTGGTTGGCGGCGGCGCGGTCGGCCGCCGCAAGGCCCTGGCGCTGGCGGCGAGTGCCGCCCGGGTCCGGGTGGTTTGCCTGGAGCCCAAGCCCTCCAAACCTCGCTGGGCCGACATCGAATGGCGGTGCGAGGAGTATGGTGCGGCCCACCTGGAGGGCGCCGCCCTGGTGGTGGCCGCGGCAACCCCCGCCGTGAACGCTCAGGTCGTGGCCGACGCCCGCGCTCGCGGCCTGTGGGTGAACGCCGCCAGCGATCCGTCGCAAGGCAATGTCCATTTCCCGGCCACGCTGCGGCGTGGCCAGCTGGTCGTCGCCTTGGCCACCGGCGGTACGGTGCCGGCCTTAGCCCGGCACCTGCGGCTGCGGCTCGAACGCATCTTCGACGAAGCGGTTACATCGTGGATCGAACTGCTGGCGGAACTGCGACCGGTCATCCGCGACCAGGTTTCCGACCCGACCCAGCGACGGCGTTTGTGGGCCGAGCTGACTCGCCCCCAATGGCTTCGCCACCTGCGGCGCCAGGGGGCCGACGCAGTGCGGACCGCTCTGCTCAGCCACATCGCCCAGGCTGGCGGACGGGCTGACCCCTGAGCGAAGCCCCCACCTTGGGTGGCGTTGTTATTCCAACAACTCGGCCACCACTCGGCCCGGGGACACGGGGAGGGGACGGCCCTGGGGGTCGGTCAGGTGCGTCTGGGGATCGATCCCCAAACTGTAGAACAACGTGGCAGACAAGTCACCAGGAGTCATCGGATTTGCGGAGGGGTAAGCGGCGAAGCGGTCCGAGGCGCCGACGACCGCGCCGGCGGGGACGCCGCCCCCAGCCAGCAGCACGGAGTAGCAGTGGGGCCAATGGTCGCGGCCGGCGTCGGCGTTGATGCGGGGGGAGCGGCCGAACTCGCCGAGGCAATAGACCAGCGTCGTCTCGAGCAGGCCGCGGTCGTGCAAGTCAGCCAGGAAGGCGGCCAAGCCGCGGTCGAACACTGGCAACAACTCTCGCAGCCGCCCGAAGTTCCGCTTGTGGGTGTCCCACTGGTCGCCGTTCTGCTTCTCCCAGTTCACCGTGATGAACGGCACCCCCGCCTCGACCAACCGCCGCGCTAATACCAACGCCTGGCCGAAGCGGCTGCGGCCGTAACGCTCACGCAGCGCGGCTGGCTCGGCCGACAGGTCGAAGGCTCGCCGCGTCTGCGGCGATTGCAGCAACTCAAAGGCGCGCTGCTGGTGCGCTGTCAGGCCGTGGCCTGCCAGCGCCTCCAACTGGCGGGCTTGGCGGTCGAGCACCTCCAGCAAGGCTCGGCGATCCTCCAGCCGCTCCGCCGTCACTCCCACCGCCGGCTGAAGTGCCTCCACCTGAAAATCGGCGCCGCTGGGATCCTCAGCCACGCGGAACGGATCGTAGGACCGGCCGAGGAAACCAGCGTTCTGCCCAGCCACGGGCGGACGCGGTCCCTGGTGCATGACCGGCCCCAGGATCACCGCGGTCGGAATGGCCCGATTTGCGGGACGCAGTTTGGTCACGACCGAGCCGTAAGTGGGAAAATCGTCGGCCCGGGTCGGCGTGTTCGTTCCCGGAAGCGGGTGCGGATGCCCGGTCAAGGCGGTGTAGGCGGCCGAGCCGTGTTCCGAATCCCGATGCGTCACCGAGCGCACTAACGTGACCTTGTCCATCTGCCGCGCCAACTGTGGCAGCTGATCGCTGATCTGGGTCCCGGGCACCGTCGTGGCCACGGGGCGAAATTCGCCCCGAATCTCCGCCGGAGCGTCTGGCTTGAGGTCCCACAGGTCCTGCTGCCCGGGGCCGCCCCAGAGGAAGATCACGACGCACGAACGGGCCCGCCCGAAGGAACGGGCCCTGGTGTTGTTCGTCGGCGCTTCCCGGGCACGCATCAGGTCAGCCGCCGTCAATCCGAGAAGGCTGACGGCCCCCACTTCGAGCAGGTCGCGGCGCGTCAACGACACCGGGCGGGACATGGAGAACTCTCCCCAGCGGACGAGTTGCCGGTCGCGGTGGTGGGCCCTTGAGCCTGGCCGTTGGGGGGAACCCACGGGCGGCTAGTGGGTTCGCGGAGACGAGACCGGACGACCCCTCCCAGTGGCAGAGCCTACCATGGCGAAAAGTTGGCTGCAACCGTGTTCCCTGCGACAGCGCAATACTGTAAGGTAGGAGAGGCCTCGGGTGCGGGTGGGAGGACCTACCCATGCACTCAACGACCGGCGCCCTTTCCAGCCTCGCCCTACTCCTGAGTTTCCTTCCGGGTGAGGTGTACGCGCCCGCCGATCTTGCCGTCGCCGACCGCGACCACCAGGCCCGACAGGTGGTCCACGAACTTGTCCGTGGTTTGCTGGACAAAGACCTCGAGGCGGTCATGAGGCAGGTGGCGGTCCCGTGGTTTTCCCACGGCGAGGTCACGACCGACCGCTCCCGGTTGCAGGCCGAATTTAAGGGGCTGATCGAAGCGGCACCGTTGCAGAGATTGCAGTTTCGGGTTGGCAAGTCGGAGGCGTTTGCCCGACTGCGGGCCCGGATCCAGGATCGCGCCCAGCGCGAGGCGTTGGATCGCCTGCTTCAGCGAAGTGACCGTTTGGTGCAGTTCAAGATTGTGTCAGACAGCCAGGAGGAGGGGTTTCAAGGCTGGATTCTCGTGCAGCTGCGAGACAGCGGGGCCACCATCGTGGGCGTCGCCACGGGGTGGTGACGCCCACGTGCCGGCGGGCCGCCTGAGGGCGGCCCGCCGGCAGGCCCCCGC
>JANWYO010000112.1 GCA_025055215.1 Gemmataceae bacterium | reverse complement strand
CGCCAGTCGGCGGCCCGCCCGGGCCAGGGGCGGCATACCTCAGCGCAGCTGTGGCCGCACCCCGGGCAGCCGACCGGCGTACCCGGCAGCACCCTCACAGGCGGAGACGCCCCCATGCGCACCTTCAGGCTCCTCGTCAGCGCCGGCCTGCTACTCGGATTGGTCGCCCCTCTCGCCGCTGCCCCGCCTGTCTCCGAGCCACTCGTCGAGCAGGTCCGCAAAGCCATCGACCACGGCATCCGCTACCTCAGCCAGCAAGAAGCCGGCAAAGGAAACTGGGAACAGGATCCCGCCCTGGCCACCCGCTGCCCCGGCGGCGAGACCAGCCTGGCCACCCTCGCCCTGCTGACCGCCGGCGTCAAGCCCACCGACCCCATCATCCAGCGCGCCCTCGATTACCTGCGGAGGCTCGAGCCGCGACACACTTATGTTGTCGGCCTGCAAACCATGGTCTTCGCCGAGGCCGGCTTCCCCGAAGACCGCGAACGCATCCAGCGCAACGTCAACTGGCTGGTGAACGCCGCCATCAAGCAAGGAGACCAGTTGACGGGGTGGACCTACGGCGCCGGTGGCGGTGGCCCGGACAACTCCAACACGCAATACGCCCTCCTCGGCCTGCACGCTGGCAAGACCGCCGGCGCCCACATCGACCCCGCCTTCTGGGCCGCCATCCGCGACTTCTACATCCGCACCCAGCACGAGGGTGGCTGGACCTACCGCAGCAACTTCGTCGAGCCGCCCCGCCTCACCATGACCACCGCCGGCCTCTGCGGCCTGCTCATCGCCGGCATGGAGGCCCACGACTCCCTACAACGCCTTCGTCCCGACGGCTCCGCCGAGAACTGCGGCCAGTACAAGGAAAACCAGGCCGTCCAAGATGCCCTCCGCTGGCTCGGCCGCAACCTCCGCATCCGTGAGTATCGCAGCCACCTCTTCTACAACCTCTACGGCATCGAGCGGGCTGGCCGGCTCTCCGGCCAACGCTTCTTCGGGGAACACGATTGGTATCGCAAAGGGTGCGAATTCCTCGTCAGCATCCAGAACCCAGGCGACGGCAGCTGGGCCGACGCCACCGGCGCCCCCGGCGACAATTCCCCTATCATCGCCACCAGCTTCGCCCTCCTGTTCCTCGGCAAAGGGCGCACCCCCATCCTCATCAGCAAGCTGGTCCACGGCCCGGTCGATAACCCCACCCAGGATTGGAACAATAAGCACCACGACGCCCGACACCTGGTCGAGTACGCCAGCCGAGAGCTGTTCAAGAAGCAGCCCTTGGCCTGGCAGGTCTTCGACGCCCGACGGGTCGATGCCGATACCGACGAGCAGTTGCGCGGCCTGGTGGGCGATCTGTTGCAATCGCCGATCGCCTATTTCAACGGGCATCGTCGGCCGAGCTTCGCCGCTAAGGAAAAGGAGATGCTTCGCCGTTACGTCCAGGAAGGGGGGTTCGTCCTGGCCGAGGCCTGTTGCGGCAGCACGGCCTTTGACCAGGGCTTCCGCGAGCTGATGCGCGAGCTGTTCCCGGACACCCCGCTGCGGCCATTGCCCCCCGAACATCCCCTGTGGCGGGCCCATGCTGTGGTCCCGCCCGGCGAATTCCGCCTGGAAGGAATTGAACTCGGCTGCAAGACCGTGGTGGTCTACAGCCCGCAGCCGTTGGCCGGTTATTGGGAAGCGAACCAATGGCAATCGGGCCGCGGCCAGTTGGCCTTCCGCCTGGGGGGTAACATCATCGCCTACGCCACCGGCCTGGAAATGCCGAAACCGCGCTTGACCCCGCACGAGGTCCTCGCCAGCAAGGACGACTCCCGCAAGGCGCCGCGTGGCTTCTTGAAGGTGGCCCAGCTCCGCCACGAGGGCGACTGGCAGCCGGCGCCCCGAGCCATGCGGAACCTGATGCTCCACCTGCGGGAGAAGAACCGCCTCGACGTCGTTCTTCAGCCCGAAGAGCTGCGCCCGAACCACCCCGACCTGTTCAACTTCAAGCTCCTCTACCTTCACGGCCGACATGCCTTCACGCTGGATGATCAGGAGGTGGAAAACCTGCGCGCCAATCTCACCACCGGCGGGCTGCTATTCTCCGACGCCGCCTGCGGCCGCGCTGCCTTCGACGACTCGTTCCGCGCCCTGGTGGCCCGGCTGTTCCCCGACCGCAAGCTCGAACCGATCCCACTGACCGACGTGCTGTACAGCGGGGAGTTGAACGGCCAACCGATCACCACCGTCCGCTGCCGCCGGGAAGGGCCGGATGGCCAAACCGCCGAGCCTGAATATCGTGAGGTGCCGCCCTACCTGGAGGGAATCAAGCTGGGGAATCGCTGGGTGGTCATCTATAGCAAGTACGACATCGGTTGTGCCTTGGAGAAGCACCGGTCGCCGAATTGCAAAGGGCACGACCCGGCCAGCGCCCTGCGGCTGGCCACGGCGGCGGTGCTGTATGCCCTCTACCGCTGACGCGGAACACGCCCCGGGGGGGTTCCGCCCATGAGCGATTGGCACCTGGCTCGCGGCTACCAGCTCGCCGGCGTTCATTGCGGCCTGCGACCCGACCCGACCCGGCTCGACTTGGCCCTGGTGGTGAGCGACCGGCCGGCGGCCGCCGCCGGCGCCTTCACCCAAAACCGCGTCTGCGCTGCTCCCGTCCAGGTCAGCCGCCACCGCGTCCCGACCGATCAGGCACGCGGCATCGTCATCTGCTCAGGAAACGCCAACGCCTGCACGGGAGAGCGCGGCTTGGCGGACGCCCGGCGCATGACCGAGGTCGCCGCCGAAGTCATCGGCTGTCGGCCCGAGCAGGTGCTTGTCTGCTCGACGGGGATCATCGGCCGGCCGCTGCCTATGGCACGAATCGAGCCGGGGATTCGAGCGGCGGCGGCCCCCCAGGCCCCCCACCCCCCCCCCCAACACCACCCGGCCCCCGCCCACCGCACCCCCCCCACCCCGAACAAAAGCACC
>JANWYO010000099.1 GCA_025055215.1 Gemmataceae bacterium | reverse complement strand
GCCGCGGCCGGCCCGCGTCGATGTCGAGCGGCTTCAGGCCTGGCTGGACCGTGCCGCCGTTGAACGCGATGGCGAACATCGTCGGGTCCGTCGCCTGGTCGAGCGGGCGGCCGAAATCCGCGGCCTGCGCGATTACCGCTCCGGCGATCCCCCCCGCCGGATCGACTGGAAGGCGACCGCTCGCCGCAACCGCCTGACCGTCCGCGAGTACGAGGACACGGTCCCGCCCCGCCTGACGCTGATTGTTGAACCTTGGCTCCCCGCCGCGGCGGCGCCGGCGGACCACGAGCGCCTGGAACGCGTTCTGTCCCTGGCGGCGGGAATCTGCCGCGCATGGCGCCGGGCCGCGGGTGCCCACCTCACCCTCGTCCTCACCGGACCCGAACCCGTGGGACTCGACGGACCTCCCGGCGCCGCTTTCACCCAAAGCCTCCTCATCGCCCTCGCCTTGGAACCGGGTGGCCCGACCGCCGATCCGACCGAAGTCATCCAGAGCCTGCCGTCAGGGAGCCGCCTCGCCCCCATCCTGTTCCTTAGTGCCCGCCCTGCTTCACCTCTGGCGGCTCTGGTCGAACGGCTGCTCGGCCGCCCCGCCGCCTGCCTCGGACCGGATGCCGCGGCCGACTGGTTTCAACTGGAGACGGACCCGGTCCGTCAGCGACCGGTAGCCACCTGAGCCGGCAGACAGGTTCCGCCCGACGCGGTTGGGATCGGATGAGCGGATTCCGAGGGATGATTCACGCGGGATGGTCGGGGCGGTGAACGGCACCAGCCGGCCGGCAATCGTCGCCGGGATGCCCCGGCGTGGACCCGAGGCCCGCGCTTTCTCAGTCGGCGGCGACGACTTTGCCGGCGAAAACGCGAACCTTGTCCACGACGCGGCGGGCGCGGGCACCGCTGTCCGGCACCACCCAGACGGCGTAGTCGCCCGGCGGAACAATCATCTCGCCGCGGGTGTCGCCGGCGGTCTGAATCACCCGATGATCCTTGGCTTCCGGGCCTTCATCTTGGAAGGGGGTGACCAGCAGAGTGCCGCGCGGCTGGCCGTCGCCGCGAAACTGGAGGATCCCTACGTAGGCGGCCAGAGAGATCTCGCTGGAGCCTGAGTCGGCCTTCCAAGCGGCAACCGCCCGGATCGGCCGGCCATCCTTCGGCACGATCCAGAGGTCAAAGGGTCCCGCGTGAGGGAGGGAAACCTCATCGGCCAGCGACGCCGTCGAAGCGACCGCCTCGTGCTTCGGTGCCCCGGGACCGGGAGCGCCGGCCTTGACGAAGACGAAGGCCTTGACCGGCGGGAGAAAATCCCTCGGGGCCTGGAGTCGAACCCGGTGATCCTCCGCCCAACCGGTCAGTGCCGCAGTCAGGGCGATTAACATCGTCAAGCGCATGCTGGCAACGTCGGCCATGGGTTTCCCCCTTGCAGATCGACCGTTGGCTCATGAGCCGCCGTCATGCGATCGGCCGCACCTGACCTGCGACCGATCGGCCCCCTTTCCGAAAAGCCGGGGAACAATTCCGATTCCGGCTGACTCCCCCGTGTCATGACCGCCGCTTGCGTCACCCCCGGCCACGGGCCAAGCGCAGTCCGGCAATGGTTCCTCCATGCACTCGCGGCCTGCGGGCCAGCCGGCGCAGCGGCCATCACTTCACGGTCAGCAGGACGCTTCCGGAGTGGCTGTTGAACTCCGGAGCGTACATGCATTGAATCGTCGCCAAGCCCATCGGGTATTGCCCGCGGTGTTGGGCCCGAACGGCATACTCGAACACGTAGGTTCCCTTGGGCAGATAGTCGATGAAGAAGTGGGAGGCGGTGTCCTTCGTGGACTCGTAATAAGCCAGGCCGTCCTGATACTTGTACTGGCTGAGCACGTTGACCGGTTCCGTGCCGCTGCCGCGATGGTCCTTGAGGTGGACATACTCCATGTCGCGGTCGGTTCGGAGCACTACTCGGACGACCAGTTCGTCGCCCACCTCGACGGGGCCGTTGACCGGTTCAAGGACCGGGCCTTTCTTGGTGAAGGTCCTCTTGAAGAGTTTCTTTTCGAGCTTCAGCGGCGTGTCGTCGTGGGGGGCGACTTTGCTCACGTCCTCGAGATATTGCCAATGGATGCTGCCCCAAGAAACGCCGGCGTCGGTCTTCTTCACGGTGACGCGGCCGAAGTCGGGGCGGACCTCGGAGCGGATGAACTTCTGTTCGTAGAAGCCGGTGCCGGCCTCGACGTTTTCCGGCTTGATCTTCAGGTCGCCGACGGTGACCTCGACCAGGGCATCCGACTTGAGCAGGTCGCTGCCGCGGAGGAGGAGGGCGTAGATGGCGTCGGCCGTCGCCTTGGTGGTCTTCCAGTTGCGGGTCTGTTTCTGTTTGAGGAGCCAGACCTTGCACTCCTCGACGGCGGCAGCGTCATTGACCACCTCGTCGAAGGCCTCGATCATCAGGGCCTGGGTTTCGATCGGGGCCTGATACCACCACAGCGAGCGTTCGGTGTCGCGCCAGAACATCCCCAGTTCCTCGTTGGCGACGGAGCGCTCCTTAATGCTCGCCATGATGGCCTTGGCGGTCTCGGCGTCGCCCCAGCGGTTCAGGGCCAAGGCGAGGTGGCCCTGCGATTGGCGGTCGGCCAGGCGGAGCCAGTGGCGGCGGGCCTGAGCACGCCAGAAGTCGATCGCCTCGCGATGTTCCGGGGCGATTGCCTTGTCCTGGAGGAAGAACGAGCGGCCGTAGAGATACAGGGCGATGGTCGGTGAAAGGTAGCTCTTCTCGGGGACGATCCCGACGCGAAGGATGTCCCGGTAAATCCGGTCCATCCAGGCGTCGAGGCGGGTGAGCGACTTGATGGCCGGGGCCTGATCCACCTGGACGCCGAGGTGGCGCAGCCGGCCGAAGCCGGTCGTGATGTACAGGGTGATGTACTCATTGTCCGGACCGCCCGGGAACCAGGGCCAGGCGCCCGAGGGGTTCTGCATCTCGGCGAGCTTGCGGACCAGGCGGGCGGTTTCATCGTTCAGGCGGTTGGTGTCGAAGAGGATGCCGACATTGCGGCGGGCTTCGGATTCCTTCAAGGCATCCAGGAGCCAGGGGGTCTCCTCGAGCATGACAGCCTTGAGGTCCTGGTTCTTCTGGAGCGGGGAATCCAGGGCCGGGGTATTCCGCCACTGCTCGAAGACGCGGGCGATCTTGGGATCGCTGACGGCGATGTGCCGAGCCAGGGCGTTGGCGTACAGCCGGTTGAACGTCTGCTCCGAGCACTCATGCGGGAATTCCATCAGGTAGGGGAGGGCCATGACGGCATACCAGGCCGGCTGGCTGCACATCTGCACGGTCAGGCTCTGATGTTTGAGCGTGTCGCTCTTGGCGGAATCCAGGAGCCTGGCGAAGTTAAACGTCTTGGTCTGAGCGTCGCGGATCGGAATCGGGAGCGATTCGGTCACGAGGACGCGTTGCGACAGAACGGGGAGCATCCCCTCTTCGCCGTCCGA
>JANWYO010000343.1 GCA_025055215.1 Gemmataceae bacterium | reverse complement strand
CTCGGGGCCGAGAACGTATTCCCCTTCTGCTGTCGGAAATGGATCGGCTACGGCTATTCCCTTGACCCCTACCGCTTCGACCGGCCGATGGTCAACGACGAATGGTGCGAGGGTCGCTTGGTCGCGGGGGCGGCCATGTGGTTCGGCGACAAGGCGTACATCGTCCCCGATCGCGGCGGCGACACCCGATCGTACTGGAGCACCTATGCTCAGACGGTTTCCTGCTACATGGGCATGATCGAGCACCGCCGCCAACCGTATTGGTGCGTCCTCATGCCTTTCGGCGACCGCTACGGGTTCTTCAAGGTGCCCCCGCGAACCGGCGGCCAATACACCGACGACCCGGAGATGATCGAGTTCGGCCAGAAGGCCCTTAAGCCCGCGATTGTCGCACCCAAGGACTGGAACGGCGGGGCCTGGGCGGGGGAAAAATACGTCCGCCCGTTGGTCGTGATGAATGACAACTTTTACGACCTAAAAGCCAAGCTCCGTTGGCAAGTCGTCGACGAATCTGGCAAACCGCTAATTTCCGGCGAGGAAGTCTTCGACCTGCCGGCCGTCACCCATCGCGATTTCGATCTGTCGTTTACCCTACCGCCGAGCGACCGGCCCCGATTCTGGAAGCTGCACTTCGACCTGCTCAACGAGAAAGGGGAGAGCTTGTATCGGGACAGCCACGATCTGGGCGTCTTGCCCCGGCCGAGGCTCGACCGTCATCCGCCCGTGGTGCTGTGGCCCGCGGCCGGGTCGCTCGGGGCACTCTCGCCCGAGCGCCGCGAGGGGCTGCGGTGGGAGGTTTCGGCCAAGTTGCCCGATAAGGACCGCCTGGTGATTGTGCCGCGGGGCGTGTCGATCACGACGGCTCAATGGCGTGAATTGGAAACGTGGATCCGCGAGGGGGGGGCGGCCTTGGTGCTGGCCGACCGCGGCCTGCCGAACAGCCTGCTCGGCACGGAGCTGCGGCCCAGTGGGCTTCCTGCCGCCGTGGGCCATATCCGCCGGCCGTCGCATCCTGTCGTTGCCGACCTTCCCCAGCCGGCCTTGCGCTACTGGCTCGGAGCCGCGGGCGAGTTTGACAGCATCCCATATCGCCGGAAAATGCCTCACCTGTTCATCGCCGAATCGGTGCTTCTTCGGCCAATCGGCGGCCCATCCCGCACGCTCATCGACGGGGCCGGCTACACCTACGGCGGCACCTCGGGTCTGAACCAGGCGTTGCTCCTGGAGCTAACCGGAGGCCGGGGCCGGGCACTGGTCACCACGCTTCTGCTGGCCGAGGCGATGGCCAGCGACCTGGGCACCGGCTCGCGCGGCGAACCGGCGGCGGCCTGGCTCCTCGACCGCTGCCTCGCTTACCTGCACGACCGGAGGCGATGGGAAGGCAATCTGACGGGCGCACGACCCTTGTTCGCCGTGGGCATGGACCTTAAGCCCTGGCAGTTCGCCACCACGGACCGATCGGCCGACGCCGCCGCCGTGGTTGTCAATGCGGCGTCACCAGCGGGGG
>JANWYO010000340.1 GCA_025055215.1 Gemmataceae bacterium | reverse complement strand
GCCGGGCAGCCAGACGACGCTGATGAACACGAACCTCGTCTTCTCGTCGAGCGGCGGGAATGCCATCTCCATCAGCGACATCGACGCTGGCAGCAACCCGGTGCAGGTGAGCTTGTCGGTGACCAATGGCGTGTTGACACTGAGCGGCACGACGGGTCTGACGTTCTCGGTCGGTGATGGCACGGCTGACGCGACCATGACCTTCACCGGCACGACGGGCAACATTAACACCGCTCTGAATGGTTTGGTCTTCACACCCACTACGGGATTCGGCGGCACCGCCGTCCTGACGATCACTACCAATGACCTCGGTCATACCGGTTCGGGGGGACCGCTCACCGACAGCGACACCGTGACCATTACGGTGATCAACGCTCCTAACGGCCCGCCAGTTAACACGGTCCCGGGGCCGCAGACGATCAACGAAGACCACAACCTGGTCTTCTCATCAGCAAACGGCAACGCCATCTCGATTAGCGATCCGGACGCCGGCAGTTTGCCGGTGCAGGTGACTTTGTCGGTCACCGCAGGGAGCCTGTCGTTGAACGGCACCAACGGACTGACCTTCAGCACCGGCGACGGCACGGCCGACGCGAGCATGACGTTCACGGGCAGCATCGTCAACATCAACGCCGCCCTCAATGGCTTGACCTTCACACCCCCGCCCAACTTCGCCGGCACCGTGACCCTGTCCCTCCAGACGAATGACATGGGAAATTTCGGCGTGGGTGGGGCGCAAACCGATTCCGACACGGTCACCATCAACGTCCAAGCGGTCAACGACGCCCCGGTGAACACCGTGCCCGGCTCTCAGACGGTGTTCAAAGACACGACGTTGGTCTTCTCCACCGGCGCGGGTAACAGCATCAGCGTGGCCGATGTGGACGCGGGCAGCAATCCGGTGCAGGTGACGCTGACGGTCTCCGCAGGCGACCTGACGCTCGGCTCGACCGCAGGGCTGAGCTTCTCGACGGGCGACGGTACGGCGGACCCGACGATGACCTTCAGCGGCACGCTGTCGGCTGTCAACGCCGCCCTGCAAAACCTGACGTTCACCCCGCCGAGCGGATTTGTCGGGATGGTGACACTCACCGTCACCAGCAACGATCAGGGCCACACCGGTGCCGGTGGGGCCTTGAGCGATACCGACAGCGTTACGATCCAGGTGAAGCCACTGGGGGCGCAGCTTTTGGTGACGGGTGCGGATCGCGGCGGCGGTCCGCACGTCCGGGTCTTCGATCCGGTCACCAAGGCCCCGTTGTTCAGCTTCTTCGCTTATTCGCCGGGTTTCACCGGGGGCGTGCGCGTAGCGGCGGGCGACGTCAACGGCGACGGCTTCCCGGACATCATCACTGGCCCGGGACCCGGAGGCGGGCCGCACATCCGGGTCTTCGACGGCAAGACCGGCGTGCAGCTGCCAGGGCCGGTCGGGAGCTTTATGGCGTTTGCCCCGAGCTTCAGCGGCGGCGTCTTCGTGGCCGCCGGTGATGTGGACGGTGACGGCCGGGCCGACCTTGTTGTCGGCGCCGACGCCGGCGGCGGACCCCACGTGAAGGTCTTCAGCGGCCTGGACGGCGCCACGCTGCACAGCTTCTTTGCCTACGGCCCAGGATTCACCGGGGGGGTGCGCGTGGCGGCGGGTGACGTTAATGGCGATGGCCGGGCCGACATCATCGCCGGCGCGGGTCCCGGCGGTGGGCCACACGTCCTGGCCTTCGACGGCACCAATCTGGCCGTGCTCCGCAGCTTCTTCGCCTACTCGCCCGGCTTCACGGGAGGCGTCTTCGTCGCGGCAGGCGACGTCACCGGCGATGGCCGGGCCGACATCATCACCGGCCCGGGCTCCGGCGGCGGGCCACACATCGTCGCCGTCGATGGTAAGACGGGCACGTTGTTGGCCAACTTCATGGCCTATCCGCCCGGCCCCTTCCCCGGGTCGGTCATTCCGGGCGACGGCGCCGCCGCCTCTGCTTGGCACAGCGGTGCTCGTGTGGCCGTCGCCGACGTGGACCAGGACGGCAAGGCCGACTTCATCGTCGCTCCGGGCCCCGGGCGGCGCGGCCCGGTGCGCATTTTTGGCTCCGCGACCCTGGCGCTGATCGACGAACTGTTCGCTTACGACCTGGGCCACCGTTTGGGCATCTTTGTCGGCAGCTTGTGACAGTGTTGCGGCCAAACCCAAGGAACCCGAAACCATGATCCTCAAAACCCAGCAGTCGCGACGCAGCGGGCTGAACCTCACGGAAGTGCTGATCGTGGTCGCGATCATTGTCATCCTGGCGCTGATCTCGTTCCCCGCGGTGTTGCGGGCGCGCGACGTCGGCAACCGGATCGTTTGCGCCAGCAACCTGGAACAGATCGGCACCGCCCTGTTCACCTACCAAGGCGAGTACGGGGCCTTTCCCCCAGGCGGGGTGGATGGGCCGATGCCCAAGGCCGGCGTCCGCAACGGGACGTCGCACGGCTGGGCTCAATTCATCCTCTCCGGATTGGGCCGCGACGACTTGGCCCGGCAGTACCGTTGGGACCAGAACTGGGATTCCGGGGCCAACCTCGCGGTGGTGCAGACGCGCTTGGGCGTCATGGAGTGCCCGTCGGCCCCCAAGGGCCGCACGGGCTCCCGAGGTGCGGCGATTTCGGATTACGGGGCGCTGTACAGCTTTTCCAGCGACCTCATTGGGGCGGGCTTTGCCGACCGGGTGGCCAATCGCGAAGGCGTGCTGGTTCCCAACCAGCGCGTGCGCCTGGACGAGATTTACGACGGCGCCTCGTACACCATCACCGTGGCCGAAGACGCTGGCCGGCCGCAAGCCTGGCGCGCCGGCCGACTAGTTGCCAACTCTGGCATCAGCGGCGGGGCCTGGGGCGACCGCAAGAACTCGTACATCGTCCACGGCTTCACCTACGACGGCGCCAAGACGCCTGGACCGGCCGCCGTCAACGCCACCAACAACAACGAGGTCTATGGCTTCCACCCCGGCGGGGCGAATGTTCTGTTTGCCGACCGGTCGGTGCGCTTTGTGCCCCGGACCGTGGACATCCGCCTGTTCAACCGCTTGGTCACCCGCGATGGCCGCGAGCCGATCTCCGGCCTGGACTTCTGAGGCAGGCACCTGAAAAGGAGGCACCGTGGCACCGCCCCAGGGACAGTTCATGAGTTGGCTCGTGCTGAGGCACCGCGGCGGGATCATGTGGGGCGTGGCAGCCCTGGCCCTGCTGACCTCCTCATGCGGGACCGACGACGTTCGCTTGCCCGTCTTCCCCGCGCAGGGAAAGGCCCTGTATCAAGGCCAACCCATGGTCCACGCCTTGGTGGTATTGCATCCGCTCAACGAGGCGGAGATGCCCGGCGTGCGGCCAAGTGGCCGCGTGGCTGCCGACGGCTCGTTCGTCCTCAGCACCTACACCGAAAACGACGGCGCCCCGGCGGGCGAATACCTGGTCACCATCGAATGGTATCCGCCTCGCCCTGAGGACGAAGAAGCCGACGTCGGCCCCGACCGCCTCGAGGGCCGGTACAGCAACCCGAAGACCTCGGGCTTGCGATGCACGATCAAGGAGGGCACCAACGAAATTCCGCCGTTCGAGCTGTAGCGGAGCGACGCGCCGGCGGACATTTGTTCGCCGAGGTGTAGACTGATGTCAAGCGCCCCGCCGGCGTGGTCGGCGGGGCCAAGGCCGGCGGCGAGGCCGCCGGCCTGTGGCGTCGGCATTCCGCCGTTGGGCCCATGACTCTCCGCCACCGGGTCGAAGCCGCCTACCGCACCGCCCGTGATGCCCTCCTGGCGGAACGCACCCGCGACGGACATTGGATCGGCGAACTCTCAACCTCCGCCCTGTCCACGGCCACCGCCGTCAGCGCCTTGGCCGTGGCGCGGCGCCCCTCCAGCTTGCCCGGGCCTCACGACCGGCTCATCGCCCAGGGGGTACGTTGGCTGGCCGAGCATCAGAATCCGGACGGCGGCTGGGGCGACACGATCCGCAGCCTGAGCAACATTTCGACGACGCTGCTGTGTCAGGCGGCCTTCCACCTCACAGAGACGGCGGACCAATACGCCGCAGTGCTCGACCGGGCGGAGGCCCACTTGGCGGAACGCTACGGAGCCACGCCGGCCCAACGCGCCGAGGCCGTGCGGCGGCGCTACGGCGCCGACCGCACGTTCGCCGTCCCGATCCTCACGACGTGTGCTTTGGCTGGCCTCGTGGATTGGGACGAGGTGCCGCCGCTGCCGTTTGAACTCGCTTCCCTGCCCCAGTCCTGGTTCCGCCACCTCAACCTGCAGGTGGTGAGCTATGCCTTGCCGGCGCTGATCGCCATCGGCCAGGCCGTCTACTACCACCGGCCACCCCATAACCCGCTGACCTGGCTGGCCCGACGCCTGACCCTCGGCCGGACCCTTCGCCTGCTGGAACAGATACAGCCGGCCAGCGGCGGCTTCCTCGAGGCCGTGCCGCTGACCAGCTTCGTGACCCTCAGCTTGGCCAGCATCGGCCACGATCGGCACCCCGTCGTCCGGGAAGGAGTGCGCTTCCTCGTGGAATCGGTGCGGCCGGACGGCAGCTGGCCGATCGACAGCAACTTGGCGACCTGGGTGACAACCTTGTCGATCCAAGCTTTGGCGGCTGCCGGCGAATTGCCGAAGTTGGATCGCCGCTCGGGGCTGAAGTCGTGGCTGGTGCGGCAACAGTTCACGAGCCGACACCCCTACACGGGGGCCGACCCCGGGGGGTGGGGCTGGACCGACCTGCCCGGAAGCGTGCCGGACGCCGACGACACGCCGGGGGCCTTGCTCGCCTTAGCGCAGCTGATCGAGTTGATCCCCGACGAGGAGCCTCAGCCTTCGCCACGCGCCCTGCTCCGCGCTCATCTGGAGGAGATGGTCGGGGCCGAGGCGACGCGGCAGTTGCCGCGCTTACTCGATTGTTCCTGGGAAGATCGGCAGGCGGTCCAGGCCGGTCTGCACTGGCTGCTGGGCTTGCAAAACGCCGATGGCGGTTGGCCGACGTTCTGTCGTGGCTGGGGACGGCTGCCGTTCGATCGCAGCGGGGCCGACCTGACGGCCCACGCTTTGCGTGCCCTCCAGGCTTGGCGCGACCAGGCAAACGTCGATCAGGCCTATGTCGCCTTTCAGCAATCGCTGGGTCGTCCCGTGCCTTTCAGTGGCTTTCCCTTTCCCGACGTTGAGCGGGCAATGGAGGCAGCTTGGCGCTATCTGGAAGAGCAGCAACGTCCTGATGGCTCGTGGGTGCCGCTGTGGTTCGGCAATCAGCACGCTCCCGACGACGAGAACCCGACCTATGGCACCGCCCGGGTGCTGGCCGCCTACCGCGACCTCGATAAGATGGCCACCGCACCAGCCCGACGGGGTGTGGCCTGGTTGCAGCGGGCACAAAATGCCGACGGCGGCTGGGGCGGGGCCCCCGGTGTGGCTTCGAGCATCGAGGAAACCGCCTTGGCCCTCGACGTGTTGATCGGCGTTCCGGGGGCCGAGGTCCTGGTGAATAGCGGTCTCGCCTGGCTCGTCGAGCAGGTAGAAGCAGGCCGGCTGCGGGAGCCGACGCCGATCGGTTTTTACTTCGCAAAGCTCTGGTATTTTGAAAAGCTGTACCCGATAATCTTCACCGTGGCGGCCTTGGGACGGGCGCTGCGGCAGGGAATACCTGCCGACTGATGGCGCGACAACCGGGCCGCCCGTTCCCACCCTTGGGTTCGTCCGCCTGCCCGCCTTGGTGTCTTGACCCCGGCCAAAGTTCACGGCTAAGAGGATCGACGAGTGGTACCTGTTGCCGAACCTGCGGTGGAGACAAAGGAAAAGCGCGCCAGCACGGCCCATTTGAAAGTCGTTCCCGAGACTCGCGAGCTGCGCGACCGCATCCGCGCCGAGGCGGCGCGGCGCGGTCGAAACCTCGACCGCAGCAAGCCGCTCACCAAGGCTGGCCTCCAGGAGATGGCGCAAACACTCCTCCGCGACCTCGGCTTGGGGGAACAATACCTCGGCTTCACCATGGTCGCCCTCAGCAATGAATTCTGGCGCGACCAGGTGTCCGCCATCGACTTTCATCGTCGGCTGCTGCTCCTGCCCCATTGTTTGAAAAATGCCGAGGGCTGCCCTGCCGACTACGACGAATTCGGCCTCGATTGCAAGAAGTGCGGGGCGTGTTCGGTGGCCGACTTCAAGGTCAGGGCCGAGGAATTGGGCTACAAGGTCTTGGTGTCCGAGGGGACTCCCATCGTCCTTAAGATCATCGTTAGCGGTCATGTCGATGCCATCGTCGGCGTGGCATGTTTGAACGTGCTGGAGAAGGCATTCGACAAGGTGCTGTTGGCCGGCATCCCCTGCGTGGCAGCCCCGCTGCTGTCGAGTAACTGCCGCAGCACCTCGGTCGATGATGACTGGGTCGCCGAGCTGATCGGCCTGCGGACGGAGCCGCCGCCGGCCACCACGCGGACTTACGTCCATCTGATGCGCGCCGCCCACCAGATTTGCGAAGGGTCCGAACTGGAGCGGCTGGCCCCACGTCTCCGGGGGCCAGTCGCCAGCCAAGGCCCCGCTACTGACCCGCTCGGCCAGCACGAGGCCATCGCCTACGATTGGTTGGCCCAGGGAGGAAAGCGCTCACGGCCGTTCATCACCCTGGCGGCCTATGATGCCGTCCGCGGCGCTGCCGGCACGCGCTCCGCCGACGGCCTCGACTTACCCGACCATGTCCGGCGGGCCGCCCTGGCCGTCGAGGCCTTTCACAAAGCCTCGCTCGTGCACGACGACATCGAAGATGACGATACCTTCCGCTATGGCCGGGAAACCCTCCACCGCCAATACGGCGTCGCCACGGCGATCAATGTCGGGGACTACCTCATCGGGCTGGGCTACCGCTTGGTGGCGCGGGACCGCCGCGTGATGGGAGCTGAGACAGCTGCCGACATCCTCCATCGCTTGGCGGACGCTCACGTCAAGCTCTCAGAAGGGCAGGGGGCCGAGTTGCTGTGGCGCGATGCCCGCGACAAGACGCTCACCGCCCTCGACGCCTTGAAAATCTACGCCCTGAAGACGGCCCCGGCCTTTGAGGCCGCCTTGTATATCGGCCTACGCCTCGCCGGGCCGACCGACCCGTATGAGAAGATGATCGTGGAATTCAGCCGGCATCTAGGCGTCGCCTTTCAGATCCTGAACGACCTCAAGGACTGGCAGGGAGACGAGGACAACAAGCTGGTGGCCGGCCAGGACGTGCTGGCTGGCCGGCCCACCCTCCTGTTGGCCCTGGCCCTGGAAGGGCTGGCCGGCGCGGATCGGGAACGGCTGCAAGCCCTTCTTCACCGCCAGCCGCCCCAAGGCCACAAGCAGGGTCCGGCGGATCCTCACGTGGTCGAGGCGGTGCGTCGGCTTTTCCACAAGGCCCAGGTCTTCGACAAGGCGGAGCGGCTGGTCGAGAAGTCCCGCGCCCGGGCCGAGGCACTGGCCGACGAGGTCGAGCCTTGCGAGTTGCGGGAGCTCCTGTACTACCTGGTCGATACGGTGCTGGAACGGCCGTCGGCCCCGCCGCCGGAGCCGGAATTGCTTCCCCTGGTGCGGGCCACCCCATGACGCACGCCTTTGGCTCGGGTCCGAGCGTGGAGGGCCTGTTCGCCTTGCTCCCGCCGGCCGACGATCTACCCCGGTACGACGTGGTCCCCGCCGAGGCGGTGCCACCCCCCTACGACCAGCTGCTAGTTCACAAGCACCACATGACCGTGACGCTGGAGTCATACTACAACGACATGGTCGATGTCCGGGTCTTGGCGGCGGTGCAGGGCGATGATTGGTACGCCCGCAAGATCCTCCTGACGCTTCACGGTGATGGCCGAGTCGTTCTCTTTGGCATCGTTCGCATCCTCTTCCGCTATTGCAGCCCGGCGGTGCGCGACGAGATCGTGGCGGGCAAGACCCCCTTGGGGCGGGTGCTCATCCAGCACCGCGTCCTGCGTCGCATCGAACCGACCGCCTACCTGCGCGTCGTCCCCGGGCCGGCGATGATGGGCTATTTCGGCCTGAAAGAGGCCGTCCCTCTGTACGGTCGGCTGGCTTACATCCACTGCGACAACCAGCCCGCCGTGGAATTGTTGGAAATCGTCGGTCCCGATGCGAGTTGAGAGCGCGTCGTCCCGAGGACGGGGCCGGCCCCATCGAACCGGGCCGCCTGCGGCTTGGGACATCCATTGAGTGGGGAGGTGGCCCATGCGAGGGCATGCCGTGGTCGTCGTGGGGATGATTTGCCTGAGCGGCTGCATGGAAGGGTCGAAGCCGTCGCCACTGAGCCGCAACGGCACGGGGACGTCGCCGGCCACCGGGGTCAAGTCGCTCTACGAGCGGATCGGCGGCGAAGCGGTCATCGTCAAGATCGTTGACGATCTGGTGGCCAACGTCATCGCCGACGAAAAGATCAAGGCTGTGCACAAGAAGCACTTTATGGAAGGTGATGTCGCGGGCCTGAAGAGAAAGCTGGTCGATCAGATCGGCGAGGCGACGGGCGGCCCGCAGAAGTACCGGGGCAAGAGCATGAAAGAGGCCCACCGAGGGCTGGCGATCACCGACGCCGACTTTGACGCCTTGGCGGCCGACTTGGTGAAGGCCCTGGACCAAAACAAAATCGGCGAGGCGGAGAAGAAGGAGTTGGTGCAGCTGTTCGGCTCGATGCGGCGCGACGTGGTCGAGAAGTCCGAGTGAGGTCGCAGGTTCCCCGACGTCGGCCAGGGGTGACGCCCTGGCCGACGGGAGCCGCGGCCGCGCTGGCGGAAGCGTCTTGCGCCACGGCACTTCCCCGAGGCAGCTGTCTGGGCGACGGTCCCTCATCGTTGGTTGTCGGAGTCTTGTCCGTGTCTTCATCCCCTGCCGTGTCTACGGGCCTCGGTCCCGTGACCCGCGTCCTGGTCCTGGTGGTGGCCGCCATCGGCTTCCTCTTCGACACCTATGAACTGTTGATGTTTCCGGTGATCGGGGCGGATGCGGTCGGTGAGCTGATCCAGGTCAATTCGGACGGCTCGCTACCCGGCTGGCTGGCGGAGTTGGGCTTGACCCGCGGTGCTGAGCTTCAGCGGGGCACCTCCCCCGCCAGTGTCGCGGTACGCACCTGGGCCGGGCGCATGCTCTGGATCGCGGCCCTTGCCGGTGGGGCCTTCGGCCTGCTCGGGGGCTGGCTGATCGATCGGCTGGGGCGGAAAACGATCATGGTCGCCAGCATCCTGCTCTACTCGCTGTCTCCGGTGGCCGCCGCCTACAGCACCGACCTGTGGCAGCTGGTGCTCTTTCGCTGCACGACGTTTATCGGGGTGTGCGTGGAGATGGTGGCGGCCGTCACCTGGCTGGCGGAGTTGTTCGAGACGAAGCGAGCGCGCGAGTTGGCCATCGGCTGGACGCTGGCGACGGCCTCGCTCGGCGGCATCCTGGTGACGGAGGCGTACAACCTGATCGTAGAGCTTTCGGCCCACGGGCAGCTTTCCCCGTTGTATTTCCCCAGCGGGCACCTGCCGCACAATGTGGCCTGGCGCTACACCCTGCTGACCGGCCTGGTCCCAGGGGCGGCCATCCTGTTCCTGATGCCCTTCGTCCCCGAATCCAGGGTCTGGCGGCGGAAAAAGCAGGAAGGGACGCTCCGCCGGCCGCGCTTCCGGGAACTCTTCTCGCCTGACTTACGGCTGACGACCGGGGTGACGACCTTGTTGTCGGCCTGCGGCTACGCGGCGGCGTTCGGGGCCATCCAAATGACCCCGCTCCAGATTGCCTCGGGCCTGCCGGACATCGCGGCGCAGACGGCGGAGGCGGAAAAGGCGGTGCGGCGAGCGGAGATAAAGCTGCGTTCGGCCGTCGATGCTGCCGACCGATCAGCCGCCGAGGCGGAGTTGATGGCGGCCCGCCAGGCCCAGGCGGCCGCCGCCCAGGCGCTGAAGGCCCGCCGGGGGAATATCCAACGCTGGCAAGAGCTGGGCGGCCTGGCCGGCCGGATCACCCTGGCTGTTCTGCTGCTCTTCCTCCCCAGCCGGACGCTCTTGCGGGTCTTCCTGGTCCCTGGGGTGGTCCTGTTGCCGCTGACGTATTTTCGCCTCGTTCATGCGGACTATGTCGTCTTTGCGACGGCGATTTTCTTCTGCGGTCTGCTGACGGTGGCCCAGTTCAGTTTCTTGAGCGAACTCCTGCCCCGGGTCTACCCGATGCACCTGCGCGGCACGGGCGGCAGCTTCGCAACCAATTTCGGTGGCCGGATGCTGGGCACGATGGCGGCGACGTTAAACACCGAAGTGTTGGCGAAGCTCTTCAGCGGCACGCCGCCGATGCAGGTGGCCTCGGCGGCGGGGGTGATCGGCGGCGGGGCGTACCTGATCGCCCTGCTGGCGTCGTTGCTGCTGCCGGCACCCCGAAGCGACCCCGAAGGTTGACAGCACGCATGCGCCTGGCCTACATCACCGCCGGTGCCGCCGGCATGTATTGCGGCAGCTGCATGCATGACAACACCCTGGCCGCCGCCCTCATCGCCCTGGGGCACGAGGCACTCCTCATCCCCACCTACACCCCGATCCGCACCGACGAGCCGGATGTCAGCCAGCGGCGCATCTTCTTCGGCGGTATCAACGTCTACCTCCAGCAGAAGCTCAGCCTGTTCCGCCACACACCCTGGGTTCTGGATCGGTTGTTCGACGCTCGTCGTCTCCTCCGGTGGGCCAGCCGCTTTGCCGTCCGCACCGACGCCCGCCTGCTGGGAGACTTGACGGTGTCGATGCTCGAGGGGGAGCATGGCCGGCAACGCAAGGAGATCGCCAAGTTGGTGCGTTGGCTGGCCACCGACGTTCGGCCGGAAATCGTCGTCCTCACCAACGCGCTGCTGTCGGGCATGGTCCACGACCTGAAACGGCAACTGCGGCTGCCGGTGCTTTGCACGTTGCAGGGGGATGACATTTTTCTCGAGTCGCTCCCCGAACCCTACCGCGGCCAAGCGCTCCGCCTGATTCAGGATCATTGCCGAGAGATTGACGGCTTTTTGGCCACCTGCCGGTACTACGCGGACTTCATGGCCGGCTATTTCGGCATCGACCGCCGGAAGATCGACGTGGTTTATCCGGGCTTGAACCTGGCGGGCCACGGCGGCCCGCGGCCGACGGCCGACGGGCCGCCCACCATCGGCTATTTCGCCCGCATCTGCCCCGAAAAAGGTTTGCACGTGCTCGTCGAAGCCTTTCGTCTGCTGCGGCAGATGCCGGGGGCGCTGCCATGCCGGCTGCGGGTGGCCGGTTGGCTGGGCGAAGGACACCGCCCCTACCTCAACGAGCAACAGCGGAAGCTGCGGGATTGTGGCTTAGCCCCGGACTTTGGCTACGTCCCTTGCCCGGACCGGCCCAGCAAAATTCGTTTCCTGCAAAGCCTCGACATCCTCTCGGTGCCGACGACTTACCGCGAGCCAAAGGGGCTGTATGTCCTGGAAGCGTGGGCCAATGGCGTCCCCGTGGTGCAGCCCCGGCACGGCTCGTTCCCCGAATTGATCGAAGCCACCGGGGGCGGCTTGCTGGTCAACCCCGACGACCCGGCCGACCTTGCCGCCGGCCTGCGGCGGTTGCTCGATAACCCCGCCGAACGCGCCGAACTGGGCCGCCGGGGCCAAGAGGGCGTGCGGCGGCACTTTAACGCCGATAGAATGGCCCGGGAAACCCTGGCCGTCTTACAACGCTACCTGTGAGGCGTCATGCCCTTTCGCACCAGTCGCCGCGTCGAGTTCGTGGACACTGATACCGCCAACATCGTCCATTTCTCCAATTTCTTCCGCTTCATGGAGTCAGCCGAGTGCGAATTCCTGCGCCATCACGGCCTGTCCGTGGTCATGACCTGGCAAGGACAGGCCATCGGCTTCCCGCGGCGGGCGGCCTCCTGCGAATACCTCAAGCCGGCTCGCTTTGAAGACGTGCTCGACATCGTCGTGACCGTGTTGAAGATTGGTCACTCCTCCGTGACGTACGGCCACGAGTTCTTCCTTCGCGGCGAGTTGATCGCCCGCGGTCAGGTCAGCACCGTCTGCTGTCGGGTGCTCGACGATCGGCGCATCGAGCCAATCGCGATCCCCGCCGAGATTCGTCGGGTGTTGGAAGAGGCGGCCGGCTGAAGCGGAAACTGTCGATGTACCTCCTGGAGTTGAACCTTCGGCTGGAAGAGGGCCTTGGCCGGCTGCCGGCGGAATTTCGCGAACGGCACGCGGCTTATCTGCGGCAGCGACAGAATGACGATGGCGGTTTTTCGGGACGGGAGGGAGACTCGGACCTTTATTACACCGGCTTCGCGCTCCGGAGCTTGGCGATCCTCGGGGCGTTGAGCCCCGAGGTCGCGGCCCCGGCCGGCGAATTTCTCCGCCGCAGCCTGGCCCAATCAGCCAGCGTCGTCGATCTCTTCTCGCTGCTCTACTCCTGCCTGCTGGTCCAGGCCGGTGGCGGCCCCAACGTCCTAGCCGACAGTCCGGCCGATTGGCCGGAGCGGGTCGCAAGGATGTTGGAGGGGCTTCGGACGCCGGACTGTGGGTACGCCAAAGCCCCGGGCGGAGGTTCGGGGAGCACCTATCACACGTTCCTGGTGGCGCTGTGCTATGAGCTATTGGGCCGACCCCTGCCCGACGCTGCCGGCGTGGCCCGCTTCGTGCGCTTGCGCCGCCGCGACGACGGGGGCTTCGTCGAGGTCGCCCCGATGCGCCGCAGCGGCACCAATCCGACGGCGGCGGCCGTCGGCACCTTGCAACTCCTGGCCCGCCACGATCCGCTCTTGGGCCTGAGACCCGAGGAACGCGCGGGAGTCATCGACTTCCTGCTGGCCATGCCGGCGCCCGAAGGCGGCCTGCGGGCCAACGGCCGGGTGCCGTTGGCCGACCTCCTCTCCACCTTCACTGGGGCCTGGACCCTCGCGGACTTGGGAGCGCTCGACCGCCTGGATCGGGCAGCACTGGACGACTACGCGACCGCCCTGGAGCTGCCCACAGGAGGGTTTCGTGGCGGCCTGTGGGACGGGCAAACCGACGTCGAGTACACCTTCTACGGCTTGGGAACCCGGGCCTTGCTGGCGTCATCGGTCGCCGACGGCAACCCCGGCCCCTAATCCTCCAGGCGCATCAGCAGGTCGCCGGCTTCCACCTGGGTGCCGGGCTGGACGAGAACCTCGGCGATGCGGCCGGCCCGCTCGGCGTAGACCGTCGTTTCCATCTTCATGGCTTCGAGGGTGCAGAGCTTTTGGCCGGCGGCGACCTGCTCGCCGGCTGCCGCCGTGACGTTGACAACCAGCCCGGGCATGGGCGCCGCGATGTGCCGCGGATTGGCTGGGTCTGCCTTGGGGCGAGCTTTCAGCTCCGACCCCAGCTTGCGGTCGAGGATCAGGACTTCTCGCGGCTGCCCGTTCAGCTCGAAAAACACCAGCCGCTTGCCGTCCGGGTGCGGGTCGCCCACCGTCAGGAACTTAATGATGAGCGTCTTTCCCTTCTCGATGTTGACGCTGATCTCTTCGCCCGGCTCCATGCCATAAAAGAAGGTCGGCGTCGGCAGGACGCTGGTGTCGGAGTATTTGCGTTGGTGTTCCAGGAACTCGGGAAAGACGCGCGGATAGAGGAGGTGGGTCACGACCTCGCGGTCACTGACCGATCGGTGCCAGCGTTTCTCCAGCTCCTTGCGCGTAGCGGCGAAGTCGGCCGGGGGCAGGCTGGCCCCCGGCCGACCACGGAGCGGCTTCCGCCCCCGCAGCACCTTCTTCTGAAGTGCCTTGGGGAAGCCGCCATACGGCTGCCCCAGCCGCCCTTCAAATAACTCGACGACCGATTCGGGGAACGCCAGGTCACGTTGGCCGTGGAGCACCTCTTCCGGGGTGAGGTTGTTACCCACCATGAAGAGCGCCATATCGCCCACCACCTTCGAGGTGGGCGTCACCTTGATGATGTCGCCGAAGAGCTTGTTGACCTCGGCATACATGCGGCACACTTCGGGCCAACGGTTTTGCAGGCCCAGGGCTTGCGCCTGCTGGTATAAGTTGCTGTACTGACCGCCGGGCATCTCGTGGCGGTAGACTTCGGCGCTGGCGGCGAGCTGACCGCTCTCGAACGGTTGGTAATACTTGCGGACCGCTTCCCAATACTCGCTGGTCTCCAGGAGCGGCTCAAATTCCAGGCCTGTGTCCCGCGGCGTGAAACGCAACGCCTCGACGAGGGTGTTGAGGTTGACCTGGCTATTCATGCCCGACAACGGCCCCATCGCCGCGTCGGCAATGTCCACCCCTTCCTCCGCCGCCAACAAGATGGCGGCGATCTGGCCGCCGGCACAATCGTGCGTGTGGAAATGAATGGGAATGCCAATCTCCTGCTTCAGCGTCCGCACCAGCTTCTGGGCGGCATACGGCTTGCAGATGCCGGCCATGTCCTTGATCGCCAGGAGGTTGGCGCCGAGCTTCTCCAGCTCCTTGGCGAGGTTGACGTAGTACTTGAGGTCGTACTTGGCACGGCCGGGGTTGAGGATGTCGCCGGTGTAACAGATGGCGGCCTCGGCGAGCATGCCGGCGTTGCGGACGGCGTCGATGGCCAGGCGGAGGTTCGGCAGCCAGTTCAGGCAATCGAAGATGCGGAACAGGTCGATGCCGGCCTCGGCCGACTCCTTGACAAAGGCCCGGACCACATTGTCGGGATAGTTGGTGTAGCCGACGGCATTGGCGGCCCGGAGGAGCATTTGGAAGAGAATGTTGGGAATGCGCTCCCGGAGTTCGACGAGGCGGTCCCAGGGCGATTCTTTAAGGAAGCGCAGGGCGGTGTCGAAGGTGGCGCCACCCCACATTTCGAGGGAGAAGAGGCCGGCGTGCCGGTGGGCGTAGACGGGGGCGATTTGCAGCATGTCGTAGGTGCGCATGCGCGTCGCCAGCAGCGACTGGTGGGCGTCGCGGAAGGTGGTATCGGTGAGCAGCAGCGGCTTCTGCTCGCGCACCCATTGGGCGAAGCGCTCGGGGCCGAGTTCTCGGAAGCGGTCGCGGCTGCCGGGCGGCGGCCGTCGGCCGCCGCCCGGCCGAAGCTCCCCCACCGCCTCCCACGTCGGCACCGGGGCCGGCTCCCGCCGAATCCCCTTCGGCCGCGCCGGCACCTGCGGATGACCGTTGACAATCACCTCGCCGATGTAAGTCAGCAGCTTCGTCGCCCGGTCCTGCCGCTGCGGCAGCTGGAACAGTTCCGGCGTCTCGTCGATGAACCGCGTCGTGCACCGCCCCTCCAGAAACGCCGGGTGCGTCACCAGGTTGATCAGGAACGGAATGTTTGTCTTGACCCCCCGTACCCGAAACTCCTGCAAGCAGCGCTCCATCCGCCGGGCCGCGTCGATGAACCGCAGCCCGCTCGCCGTCACTTTGACCAGCAGGGAGTCGTAAAACGGCGTGATGACCGCCCCGGAGAACGCCGTCCCCGCATCCAGGCGAATCCCCAGCCCGCTGGCCGACCGGTAGTGACTCAGCCGACCATAATCCGGGATGAACCGGTTCGACGGGTCTTCGGTCGTCACGCGGCATTGCAAGGCATAGCCCCGCGTGGTGATGGCCGACTGATCTCCCAGACCGATCTCCGGATCGTCGAGCGGCCGGCCCTGGGCGACGAGGATTTGGCTCTTGACGATGTCGTAGCCGGTCACCACCTCGGTGACGGTGTGTTCCACCTGGATGCGAGGATTGACCTCGATGAAGTAGAACTCCCCTGTGTCATCGTCGAGGAGGAACTCGACGGTGCCGGCGTTATCGAGGCGGACGGCCCGGCCGACGGCCAGGGCCGCTTCCAGGAGGCGGCAGCGGGTTTCGGGCGGGAGGTTGGGCGCCGGCGCCAGCTCGACGATTTTCTGATGCCGTCGCTGTAGCGAGCAGTCCCGCTCGTACAGGTGCACCAAGTTGCCGTGCTGGTCGCCGATCAGCTGCACCTCGATGTGGCGGGCGCGGGGAATGTACTTTTCGAGGAAAACATCGGGGATACCAAAGGCCGCCCCGGCCTCCCGCCGTGCCTGGTCGAGCGCCTCGTCGAGTTGGTCGGCGGACGGGGCGACGCGCATGCCGCGGCCGCCGCCCCCCATCGCCGCCTTCACGATCACGGGGAAGCCGAGCTTTTTCGCCAAGGCCCGAGCGTCGGCGTTGCTCTTGACCGGTGCGTCGCTGCCAGGCAGCACGGGCACGTTCGCCCCCTGGGCGATCCGCCGGGCCATGACTTTGTCGCCCAGCTGCTCGAGGATTTCTGGCCGCGGGCCGACGAAAATCATCCCCGCCTGGATGACCGCCCGGGCGAACTCCGGGTTTTCGGACAGGAACCCGTAACCCGGGTGGATGGCATCGACATCATGCTGGACCGCCAGCGCGACGATGCCTGGGATGTCGAGATAAGCGCGGATCGGTTCGCCGGGCTTGCCGACGCGATACGCCTCGTCCGCCTTGAAGCGGTGCAGAGCGAAGCGGTCTTCGTGGGAATAGATGGCGATTGTCTGGATGCCCAGTTCGTGGGCGGTCCGAAAGACCCGAATGGCTATCTCGCTGCGGTTGGCCACCAGCAGGCGGCGAATGGGTCGGGTGGTCGGCGTCTCCTCCGACATGGCCTCGAAGTCCCCACGGTTGGACCTGCGCGAATCGATTGACGCTATCCTATTCTTATACGGCGAGGTGGAGAGCCGTTGGCCGCCGTTGTCCGCGCTGGCGGGGCGGGGGGGGGGGCGCCCCCCCCCCCCCCCCCCCCCCCCGTGAACACCCCCCCCCCGCGCCCCCCAAGTCTAAGCGGGGC
>JANWYO010000334.1 GCA_025055215.1 Gemmataceae bacterium | reverse complement strand
TCGGTGCCCGCCGCCCCGATGAAAAAGGCGTTCGACACCGTCACGGTCCGCTGCACCTGGCGGACGTTGCCGGCCCGGTCGATGGTCTGGACGACGATGGGATGCGTCCCGGGCGCAAGCGCCTGACTGGCGGCGCGGACGTCGAACCGTCCGGAGCTGTCGGGGGTGGCCAGCATCGACTCGGTGCCGTGGACCAGGACGCGGACCTGGTGCAGGCCGCTGCCGCCGTCGCCGCTGTCGCCGATGACCCGCAGGGTGCCGCTGTACGCGCCGCCGCTGACGGGGCTGTGCAGCTCCAGGGTCGGAGCCTCCGTATCGACGGTGATCGCCACCGTGGCTGCGGCGCTTTCATTGCCGGCCACGTCCGTCGCCGTGGCCGTGAATTCGTGCGGGCCATCGGCCAGCGGCCCGGTGACGGTGATTTGCACCGTGTTGTTCGCTGTCGCTTCGCCCACCAGCTGGCCGGCCCGGAAGAGCCGCACCAGCGCCTCCGCCTCGGCCTGGGCCGTAAACGTCGGCGTGGTGACGGAGGTAATGCCGTCGGTGGCGCTGAAGCCGGTGTCGCTGCCGCCCGCCAACCGCAGGTTGGCGGGCGGCCCCGGCGGCGTCGTGTCCAGGACGAACGACACCGGCACCAAGGCCGAAGCGTTCCCACCCTGATCCACCACTTGGAACGACACGGTGTAGGCCCCGTCCGGCAAGGGACCGCCGCGCAACGCTTCCAAGCGGGCACGGTTCAGGAGGAAGCCGCCGTGGGCCCCCACGTCGGCGCTCACGTCGAAGACCTGGTCGGGCCGGTCGCTGAACCGGAGCCGCAACTGCTGCCAATCGACGACGTTGGTCACAGTCCCGACCAGGGCGGGATCGCGGGTGATGCCGTCGGCATTGGTCAGCCCGTCGCGGGCCGTGTCGTTGGCCAGGGTCGCGGTCACCCGCACCGCTCCCCGCCGCACCTGAAAGTCCCCCACCCCCTGCGGCGTCGGGTCTTCCGGCCGAAAGACAAACGCCGGCTGCCCCACCCGCACCGGCCCCACCTCCCGGTCCCCCAGGATGCCGAAGACCACGCCCCCATTGTTCGGCTCCACGGAGGCGATGGTCACCACCCCCACCTCCGTCGCCGCCACCGTGCTCGCCACCCAGGCCGCCGCATCCGCCTCCCCAGCGCCGTTCACCCGCACCCAACGCACCTCGGCCGGCACGGTGAACGTGCCGCCGAGCAGCGGCTGCGATGGGTCGGCCGGCGTGTACCCCGCGGCGATCGTGCTCTCGACCAGCCGACCCACGCGCAACGCGCCGACGTTCCCCTCGATCCGGGCCGTCATCCCCCGCACCGTGCCGCGGACGGTCATCCGCTCCAGCGCGTCGCCGTCCGCCAGCCCCTCGCCGCTGAGCGTCAGGTCCGCCGACCAGTCCCCCGCCAGGCCCCGGTGCCGGTCCCCCGTCACCCGCACTCGGCCCAAGCGCGGCGCCCGCACCTCTCCCGCGCCGACGGCCGCCACCGTCAATTCACTGATGCCACTCGCCGATTCCAGGCTCGCCCCGTCGGCCAAGGCGTACAACTCCAGCCGCGTGTTTTGCTCCGCCGTGCCCCCGATCCGCACCCCCGGGCCGACGACCGTCGCCAACCGGGCCGTCAAGCCCCGCAGCTTGTCGGCCCGGATGGCGTCCAGCTGCACCAGCCCATCCCCAGCCGCCGCCGCCCTCACCCCCACGTGCAGCGACGACTGCCCCGCGTCGCCCCCCGTGACCTCAACCTCTCGGCGGCCATCCCCGTCCTCATCGCTCACCCGCACCAGCCCCGGGCCCCGATACCGCAGGCTGACCGCGTCGCCGTCCCCGTCGGTCCATTCGATGCTCGACCGCCATTGCAGCGGGTGCGCCGAGACGCTCCCCGATTGGTCGATGAGCACGTCCCGGCCCCCGCCGCCGCGGAGGACGTCGTTTCCCGGGCCACCGATCAGCGTCTCGCTGAATCCCGAGCCGACGAGCAGGTCGTCGCCCGCGCCACCGTCCACCTCAATCGTCGTCAAGCCGACAAACTGCACCGGGTTCAACCGGCTGATGTCGATCTCGTTGTTCCCCGGTCCGCCGACAACCTGGAGCGCCACCACCTGGTCGGCCCGCACATTCCCCCCAGGCGCCGCGACCACCACCCCGTTGACCGTCACCTCTTGGCCGGCGTTCACTCCCAGCTGGATCGCGTCCGCCCCGTCCGACACGATCCGCAGCAACCCCGCCTGGTAGCTCGCCGTTAACGCCAACAGCTCACGCCGTTCCAACTCCTCGACCTGGAGAGGGATACGCCGCTTGCGGCGGCGTCGGCCCCCACGCCCCAGCAATTGCCGCGACACGGCACGCAACCAGCGACGCCACATGACTCTTTCCCCACCGTACGGACGCAGACCGAGACCCTGGCGCCGGCCGCCGCACCCCCGGGCGGCGGCCAGCAGGGCACACGCCCCACGCGACGAATCCTAGCCCCGCCGGTGGCGCCATGTGTGACCGTTTTTGCGGTCTGGGAAAAATTTCAGGACGGGAGGATCCAACAGTGACGAAGCTGGCAGCGGCAGCAGCCCCAGGCCCCCGACTCAACACCCACCCGGCCGTCATCGCCGCGGATGCGCCACCGCCCGGTCGGCCGGCGGCGGATCGAGGCGGGTGCGGTACGCTTGGCCGGTGCGGGCGGCCTCGGCCAAGTCGTCGTAAATCTCCAGGATCACCCGCTTGGTCCGGTAGTCGCCGTAGCTCTCCTCGTCCTTGCGGCGGACGATGGGGAAGGTGTCGAGGATGTAGTCGGCGTCGTCCCGGCTGATGCCGTAGAGGTGAAAATAGGCCGCGTCCAGTTCGCAGCGGAGCAGGAAGCGCCGCTCCGGGTCC
>JANWYO010000170.1 GCA_025055215.1 Gemmataceae bacterium | reverse complement strand
TACGACGTGCGTGCGATTTGAGCCGGCGCGGGTGGGGGCGGCGGCCCTGCCGGGCCGCCGCCACCCCGAACCGCCGCCACCTCGCATCGCGGCCCCACAGGGCCGCCGCCACTCAGGGCCATACCCTCCTCGCTCTTCCGCACCTCTCATGCCACCACGGCGATCGCCTCGATCTCGATCAGCCAGTCCGGCCCAACCAGCGACGTCACCCCCACCATCGTGCTCGCCGGCGGGTGTTCCTTCGACACGTACTCCCGCCGCACCTCGCGAATGATCGGCACCATCTCCGGCTTCAGGCCCACGACGTATATGTTCATCTTGACCACGTCCGCGAACGAGGCCCCCGCGCTCGTCAGGGCGATCTTCAGGTTCTCGAACGTCTGCTTTGTCTGCGCTCGGAGATCACCCTTCCCGACCACCTCGCCGCGCTCGTTGACAGCCACTTGTCCCGAGACGTAGATCGTCTTACCGCCGCGAGTGGCCACCACGTGCGTCCATCCCGAAGTCGGGCTGAGGCCCGGGGGATTGAGAAACTGGTTCGTCATGGAACATTCTCCTTCGCTGGTTGGCGCCAGTCCTGGGACACCGAACCCGGTCATTATAATCTCTTCGAGCGACACCTCCCCGACCGCCGCTTCCTTGCCCCCGCGTTGTGCTCCGGCCACGTCGAGACTAGGCCAGAGCACGCCGCCCGATAAGATGGAAACAGCAGGTGCTCGCCCTCCCGGGGCATCGGTCCCGGGCGATGGCCGCGGCTGTTCCCGGAGCGCTGGTCGTGACGCCTGACCGACGTTGGTTGATCATCGAAACGTCCCATCGTCGCGGCGAGGTGGCCGTGGCAGAGGGCGATGCGGTCCTCCTTCGCCAGCGGCTGGACGAGGCGCGGCGGCACGCCCGTGACTTGGCACCCACGGCCCAATCCTTGCTTCGTCAGCTGGGATGGAGTCCACGCGACGTGCACGGCGTCATCGTCAGCCGGGGACCGGGAAGTTACACCGGCTTGCGCGTGGGCATCATGGCTGCCAAGACGTTCGCCTATGCCACCGGCTGCACCCTCGTCGCCATCGATACCTTCGCCGCCATCGCCGTTCAAGCGATCGGATCGACGGCTTGGCTCGATGTCATCGCCGACGCACAACAGGATCGAATCTACCGCCAGCGCTTTCGCCGGTCGCAATCAGGAGCGTGGGAACCGGCCGCGCCGCTGACGATCCAGGCGGCGGCGGATTGGTTGCAGGCGCTGCCCGAGGGCTTGGCCGTCAGCGGCCCCGGCTTGGAGGAACAGCAAGCCCGGCTCCCGCCGGGTGTGGAGGTAGTAGCGGCCGAGCGCTGGCTTCCGCGGGCAGAGAGCCTGTTGCGGCTTGGCCTGGCTCGCTTCGCTCGTGGCGAAGCCGACGATCCCTGGCGCCTGGAGCCTCTCTACCTTCGGTCCAGCGATGCCGAGGAAAAGTGGGCGAAGAAATAACGGCGTCACTGTCCCTCGGCCTTAGTTTTCCTCGACGGCAACTTCGGCGGGTCGCTGAAGGGGGGCTTATCGAAGGTCGAACCGTCGCCGACCACACGCGGGTCGCCTGCCTCCTGGAGCGTTTTCATCAGCCGAGCGGCCAGCTCCCGCTTCTTGTCGGCGTAAACGGGATCCGCTGCCACGTTGCGAACCTGATCGGGATCGGTTCGCAGGTCGTACAACTCCTCAGCGGGCCGTTTGCCGAAGGCACGCTCGTAGAACGGTCTCCATTCGGGGTCGTGGCGGTGCGCGATCAGCCAGGCCTTGGTGGGGCTGGCATCCATGTCGGCGAAGGCAGCGTAGGTGGTTGTCTCGAGGACGCTCGCGCTGGGCGCTTCGGCCTCGGTGACGCCCCCGGGCGAGCCCATCGGCCAACGGTCGGGGGCGAAATTGCGGATGTAAAGAAAGTCGGCGGTGCGCAAGGCCCGCATCGGATAGGGGAGATTTCCCTCGCGGGCATGGCCGACGTGGCGTTCCCGGCCGGTGATGACCCAGGTCCGCATTGGGTCGATCTGGCCGGACTTGTCTGCCTTCAGGAGAGGGACCAGACTCCGACCGTAAATCCCCGCCGGTGGCGGGACACCACCGATTTCCAGGAAGGTCGGCATCAGGTCCGGAAGGCAGGTGAAGTCGTCAATCACGCGGCCCGGCTTGCCGCCGGGCCAGCGGACAATCAGGGCTACCGCCACGCCATGGTCGTAAAGGTTGCACTTGCCCGCGGGAACACCCGGCATCCCGTGGTCGCCGCTGAGGACGATCACGGTGTTCTCCAACTCGCCGATCTCCTCCAACCGCTTCAGCAAGACACCCCCGTAGGCGTCCACGGCTTGCCTTTCTCCGAGATAATCCGCGACGTCTTGCCGTACTTCCGGGACTTCGGGGTGGAAGGCGGGCATTTTGCCCTTGAGCGAATCGGGGTCAATGCCCCACAGGGCCTTGCCGGAACCTTTCACCCACGAGCGATGCGTGGTAGTGGTGCCGAACCAATACAGCCACGGCTGCCCTGGCTTGCGGTCAGCCAGAAAGGCATCGAAGTTACTGCGGACCTGCTGAAGGATTTGCTCCCGGGCTGTCGCCACCGTGGCCCCACCCTTGACCAGCCGCGTCACCTGTTGTGAAAAGTGGTTCGACAGCGATCCCGCTTTCTCGTAAGCGTGCTGCTGCCCGCCGAAGGGGGCATCGACGGGCATTCCCGGACTCCAGACCTTGTGCGACTTGCCGATGTGATAGCCAGCGTCGCGGAGCATCAGCGGAAAGGCCGGAATCGACGAATCCCAGACGGCCCCTTGCAGGATGGCCCCTCCACCGGTGTTGAAGAAGTAGCGACCCGACAGCAGCGAACTGCGGCACGGCGTGCACGACGGAGCGTTAACGAACGCATGGCGGAACAGCACTCCCTCGCGCGCAACCCGGTCGATGTTCGGCGTGCGGATGACCTGGTTGAGCGACGGGCGTCGGTCCACCGCCGCGTAGCAACTGGCGTATCGACCCCAGTCGTCAGCAAAGACGAAGAGAATGTTGAACCGCTTGACCGGCTCCGCCGCTCCCGACGGCACCGCCACGAGGCAGTTCAAGCCCCACACCAACAACCAGCGACCCGACATCATGGCACCCCCCGCCGCGCCGACGTACCTTGGGCAGACGCTGCCATTCTAAGGCCCGGCGACGACAACCGGCCAGCGCCACGCCCCGGTTTGCAGCGCTGGGATTACGCGACAAGAGGGATGGCGACGTGTTTGCTCTTCAGCAGGCCCCGCAGGATCTCTTGCAGCTGCGCGGCGAACCGCCGGCTATCGAGGAACCGCGGGGCGGTCTCCGTCCGTCGGTTGAGGGCCGCAGTGAAGCGAGCGCGCTGCTCGGAATTCTGGCCCAGCCCCACGGCATGCGCGAGGTACTTCGTCTCATCCGACGCGATCGCCTCGGGCAGCTCCAGCTCGCGCAGCAACGCCGATCCCATCCGGAAACGCCGCTGCTCCCCTTCCCAGACCACGCACGGCAGCCCAAGTCGCAAGGCCTCTGCCAAGACCAGCCCCGACGAGATCGGGAACGCATCGAGGTAGACATCGGCCATTTTCAGGCGCTCGCGGACATCGGCCAAGCCGACGGGAGTCGGCAACACGAGGAGCCGATCCGGGGCCACGCCCTCTTGCTCGAAGAGCCGCTCGAACCAGCGGCGGACCGCCGCCCATGGGATCAGCGGAGTAAGGTCCCACCGCTCGGGGAAAAGGACCAATCTGGAGCCGGAAACCTGACTCAGAATCCGGGCCCAGGTCCGGGCAGCTTGCGGAACAAGGCGCGCAGGCTCCACGGCCGCGACGTACACCACGGTGTCGCGGGGCCCCCCCCCGCGGGGCCCCGCCACCGCCCCCCCCGGAGCGGGCGGGGGGGCCGCCGGGGCCCAAC
>JANWYO010000268.1 GCA_025055215.1 Gemmataceae bacterium | reverse complement strand
CGGCACAGACCCGCACCAAGCGAGTGCGGGGGTACCTGGCGATTTGTCGTCAGGCGCGCCAATCCATGTGGCCGGGTGAATCGTCTAAAAAAAAGGTAGGGTGGATTGTCTCTGCTTCGGAGGACCAGCCGCTATGTGCGTTGCCTCTCTTCGCACAGTCTGCTGCATTGCCATAACCGTCGTGGGGGTGTCTGGGGCGTCCGTGGCTGCCGAAGAGCCGTCGGCGTTGGCCCGAAAGGCCCAGGCGATTTTGAAGACGCACTGTTACCGATGCCACGGCCAGGACGGGGCCGTCGAGGGAGGGGTCAACTATGTGCTCGACCTTCCCCGTCTGGTGGCGCGGCGGAAGGTGGTGCCCGGCAAGTCGGCGGAGTCGCCGTTGTACGCCCGGGTAGCGGCGGGCGAGATGCCCCCGCCGGACGAGGAACCGAGGCCCAGCGAGGCCGACATCGCTCTGCTGAAGAAATGGATCGACGCCGGGGCGCCCCCGCCCCAGGCGGCGCCGAACCGTAAGCCGATCAGCGAGGCCGACGTGCTCGCCGCGATCCTGGCGGATGTGGAGGGGATGGATCGCCGTAGCCGTCGCTTCATGCGCTACTTCAGCCTGGCCCACCTCTACAATGCCGGCCTCGGCGATGACGAGTTGCAAACTTACCGCCTTGCGCTGGCGAAACTCCTGAACAGCCTCTCCTGGCATCCGCGCATCACTCTTCCCAAGCCGATCGATCCGGCGCAGACGGTGCTGCGGATCGACCTGCGCGATTTCCTCTGGGATGCCAACCTGTGGAACCGCATTTTGGCCGACTATCCGTACGGGATTCTCCGCGACACCACCGTAGCGCGAGCGGTAGCGGTGGCCACCGCCAGCAAGATGCCCTGGGTGCGGGCGGACTGGTTCATCGCCACCGCCTGCCGGCCGCCGCTGTATCATGATCTGCTCCAACTGCCGGTGAACTTGGCGGAGCTGGAGCGGCAGCTGCGCGTTGATCCCGCGGTCAACATTCAGCAGGAGCGGGTGGCCCGGGCCGGCTTCACCGGCTCGGGGGTGGCTCGAAACAATCGCATGATCGAGCGGCATGACGCCTTGCATGGCGCGTATTGGCGGACCTACGACTTCGAGGCCGTCCGCGAGAACCTGCTGGAGCGCGACACCCTTCTGCCAGATCGACGCAACCTCTTCGCCTACCCGCTCGGCCCGGGTGCCTTAGAAAACAACTTCCAGCACGTCGGCGGCGAGGTGATTTTCAACCTCCCCAACGGGCTGCACGGCTACATGATCGTCAACGCCAACAACACCCGTCTCGACAAGGCACCGACGGCCATCGTCAGCGATCCGAAGCGTCCCGACCGCGCCGTGGAAAATGGCATTTCGTGCATGTCGTGCCATTACCGCGGCATCAACCCCAAGACCGACCAGATTCGCGACTACGTGCAGAAAAACCCCAAGGCGTTCTCCCCCAGCGACGTCGAGCTGATCAAGGCGCTATATGTTCCGGCCGACAGGATGAAGGCGCTGATGGAGGAAGACGCCGAGCGCTTCCGGCAAGCGGTGGAAAAGACGGGTAACCGCATTACGCCCTATGAACCCGTCAGCACGATGACGCTGCGGTACGAGGCCGACGTCGATCTGCCGACGGCGGCCGCCGAAATCGGCATCCCACCTCAAGAGTTCCTGCAACGGCTTGGGTCCACGGACCAGCTGGTGCGGAACCTGGGTGCTTGGAAAGTGCCGGGCGGCGTCGTCCATCGGCCCGTCTGGGTACAAGCCTTCGCCGACGTGGTGCGTGACCTCCGGCTGGGCGTGGCGTTTCAGCCGGCTTTCATCGCTCAGAGCTTGCCAGACAACACCGGCGAACTCGACCCACTCGAAGGCGTTTCCGGACCGGTGAACGATATCGCCCTTCTGCCCGATGGTCTGCGGGCCTTGTTCGCCAGCGGGGACAAGAGCATTCGGCTGTGGGACATTGACGCCGGCCGCGACCTGCGTCGGTTCGTGGGCCACACTGCCTCGGTCTGGTGTGTGGCAGTTTCGCCTGATGGGCGATGGGCCCTCTCCGGCGGGGCGGACCGCACCGTCCGCTTGTGGGACATCGACACCGGCCGGGAGCTTTACCGCTTCGAGGGCCACACCGACCTGGTCAGCTGCGTGACCTTTACGCCCGATGGCCGCCGAGCCTTGTCCGGTGGTTTCGACCATCGCGTCATCGTCTGGGACCTGGAGAAGCGCCGGCCGCTGCACATTTATGACGATCTGGCGCGGTATGTCACCGCCGTGGTTCCGTTCTCCGACGGCCGCCGGGCCGCCGTCGCAGGGGGGCCGTGGGTGCGTGTCGTTGATCTGGAAACCGGAGCCGAACTGAGCAAACTCGACGGTCATACGGCCCCGGTAGCCAGCGTCGCCATTTCTCCCGATGGCCAACGGCTCTTGACGGGCAGCGACGACGGTTCCGTTCGCCTGTGGAACGTCTCCGGCGGCAAGCCCCTCCGCACCCTGGCAGCACACCAGGGCCCCGTCCGCTCGCTGGCCTTCGCTCCCGATGGCCGACGGGCCGTCTCGGGTGGCGATGCCGTAGTGGTATGGGACCTGGAGACTGGCCGCGAGCTGCGGCGCTTCTTGCGGCACCGCGAGCCGATCCTGCGTGTGGCTTTTGCCTCGGATACCGAGACCCTGTCCGGCAGCCGAGACGCCAGCGTCCTGCGGTGGAAGTTGCCAGCGCCGGAGCCGACGCCGCCTGCGCCGCTGACCCCGCCTCAGCCGCCGCCTCCGCCGGTTGTCCCGTCGGAGCCGGCAGTGCCGGCTCCGACGCCCGACGTCCCGGCCCCGGCGACGATGCTGCGTCCCGCTGCGGTCATCCCCGTCGGCGGCACCATGCCGACGCTCATGCTGTCGCCGAACGGCCGCTGGCTTTTCGCCCACAATGCCACGCAAGGCACCATCGAACGTGTCGACGCCGACAGCCTGAAGCGTGCTGGCAAGTTCATGCTCTCGGCCCCGGCCGATGTGGTGCGCCTCAGCCCCGATGGCAAGGCCCTCTACGCCCTCTTCCCCGATCCCCAAGGATGTCGCATCGATGTCATCGACCCTTCAGCGCTGCGGCTCGATCGAAGTTTCCCGCTCCCCTTCCAGGGCTACGACTTGGCGGTCCGCGATGATGGCACTCTCTGGCTGACCGGCGGCGGTCACGGCTGGACCGATCTGGTCGTCGCCGATGCCGCTTCCGGCACCCTGCGCAACCGTTGGGGCAACGTCTGGAGCCGGACCATCCTCCGGTTGACGCCCCAGCAAGACCGACTCTATCTTTCCAGCCAGGGGGTCTCACCCGGACACATCGATGGCATGGTGCTCCCCCAAAGCCTCGAGGAACGCCCCAAGGCCCACCGTGCCTCAGCCCGGCCCGAGCAGCCCTTGGGCGGTGATTTCGTCCTCACTCCCGATGGCCGGTTCCTTCTTTGCAAGAGCGGCACGATCCTGCAACTCGCCCCAAGGCCGGAAGACGACCTCCGCTTCGTCGGCCGCGTCGAGCCGTTCCTGGCGGCCGCCGTCGATCCAGAGCGAACCCGGGCTTTCTTCCTCACCGCTGACGGCTCGCTGCGGCAGCATTCTTACCCGGATTTCCGATTCCAGAAGGTCGATCGGTTAGGGACGGTTGCCTACCAGGCGGTGTACGATCCGGGGCGGAATCGGCTGTACGTCGCCGCGTTTGATCCTCAGAGCTTGACGGAGAACCCGCGTCAACCGGGCTTCGGCGACATTTACGTCTACGACCTGAAACGTTGAGCGCACCGTCACCCCCGCGTGCGGATTGATGGTTTCGCGCTCGCGCTGATCCATCGGTTCGCGCGTCGATTCATCGTTTCGCGCTCGCGCCACCTTCTCCGAATCCCCGCCTTGCCGCAGCGAGCGCGAAGCGATGAGTCGAATCGCGCGCGAACCGACCAATGCCCTTCCGCGCCACGATTCATCGTTTCGCGCTCACTCTGCCCCGCCGCGATTCTCCTCTAGACACGTCGGCCGCCGAAGTCTATAAGCCGCCCTCCAACATTCTCAGTGCGTGACCGCAGCGTGTGGGACGCGCCGGCCCGGTGGGCCGCCGCTTCGGCACGGGCTTGCCGCCGTCAGCATCCGAGGCCGACGGGGGCAAACGTCCGTGGGGAGTGGCCTTCGTGCAATGCTCCGGCTGCCGGTGCGGAACCATGCCGATTGGGGGAATGCGACCGGCCTTAGCGGGATTTCCGCGGGATTGGTTACAGGCAGGTCGCATCGGCGGACGATAATTGTGAAGAACGCCGATCGTCAGTAGTGAGTGAACGGATCGAACCAGACGGGGTTCGGCAAGCGGGGTTTGGGGGCACCGTCCTGCCTAGCACTGGACGCGCCCGCCGCGGTCCCACCGCAGGCGGGCGGCCTCGGCCGGTCCACGTCGGCCTGAGGTCGTGCGCCTTCCGGGCGGTCAGGGGCCGATTGCCCTCACGGCAGTCGGGACGTCCCGCCTGGGGGAGAAGGGCACGGTGTCCAGCTGTTGGCCGGGGACATCAGCGGCACCGGTCGCGCGACCGGTGCCGGCGGGGGAATGTTCCGGGCCAGGGTCCACCGAGCACGACCCGCCGCTTGCGCAACATCAGGGAGGAGTGCATGGCAACGCATGTGGACGTGGATGTCCAACAGCTCTGGCGCGAGTATCGGGCCCGGCCGACCGTGGAACTCCGCAACCAACTCGTGGAGCACTATCTGCCGTTGGTCAAATACAACGCCGAGCGCATCTGGTCCCGGCTGCCCGAGGGTGTCGAGCTGGACGACCTCATCAGCGCGGGTGTCTTTGGCCTCATGGATGCCATCGACGCCTTCGACCTGGATCGCGGCGTCAAGTTCGAGACCTACTGCGTGCCCCGCATCCGGGGTGCCATGCTGGACGAGCTGCGGACGATGGACTGGGTGCCGCGGCTGGTGCGGAGCAAGGCGAGCAAGATGGAGGAAGCGCGGAAGACGTTGGAAGCGCAGCTCGGCCGACCGCCACGCCCCGAGGAGATGGCCCAGCACCTGGGAGTCAGCCTCGACGAGTACGAACAGATGGCCGGTGAGGCGCAGGCGGTCAGCCTCGTCAGCCTCAACAAGAAGTGGTACGAGACCGACAGCTACAAGGACGTGCGGGAAATCGACATCCTGGAAGACAAAAAGGCCGAGGACCCCACCCACAAGCTGCAAAATCGAGACCTGATGCGCCTGGTCACGCGGGGCTTGAACCGGAACGAGCGGCTCATCATCATCCTTTACTACTACGAAGACATGACCATGAAAGAGATCGGGGCCACGCTGGATCTGAGCGAGTCACGGGTCAGCCAGATGCACTCCAGCATCGTCGCCCGATTGCAGGCGCAGCTGGCGAAACGGCGGCCGGAATTCGGCCCCTGACGGGGGCGACCGCGTTGCCTTCGCCGGCGTTCCTGGGGCTTTGCCTCACCTGCCTGATCGGGCGTGTCTCGCTATAATGCTCCCAGCGAAAGCTGCGCCCGGATGCCCGCTCCGGCCCAAGGCAGGGAGGGACCATGTCGCCGTCTGCTGCAATGCTCCAGCCCGATGCGGAAGGGCGGCCCCCGCGCGTGCTGATCGCCGACGATAACGTGCAGGGGGTCGAGCTTCTGGAGGCCTATCTAAGCGACACCAATTACGAAATCCGCACGGCAACCGACGGGGAAGAGACCCTCCGCGTGGTCGAGCAATGGCAGCCGGACCTGATCCTTCTCGACATCATGATGCCGAAGATCAGCGGCTTTGAAGTGTGCAAGCGCCTGCGGGCTTCGCCGGCCACCCGCGACATCGCCATCCTCATGGTCACGGCCCTCGACCAGCCCGCGGACATCGACCGGGCCGTTGAGGCCGGGACCGACGACTTCTTGACCAAACCCATCAACAAAAACGAACTCCTCCTCCGGGTGCGGGCCCTGCTCCGCAGCCGGCAAGTCAAACGTGAACTCGACCGGGCCCTGGCCTACATCGAGGCCGTCGAACGCGGCGGGAAGTAATGACCGCTCCTCGGGTGATCCTGAAGCCACGACGAGCACGCCCGTTCTTCGGCCGACATCCCTGGGTTTATGCCGGGGCCATTGCCCAGGTCGAGGGCGAGCCTGCGGACGGCGACGTGGTCGACCTCCATTCCCATGCAGGCAACTTCGTCGGTCGCGGTCTGTGGAACAGCCGCAGCAAGATCCGCGTTCGTCTCTATGGCTGGTCGCCCGACGTGCCGCTCGACCGCGTTTTTTTTCGCGAGCGCCTGCGAGCGGCCATCCGACTGCGGACCGACATCCTCGGCCTGGGCCGACCGGGGCAGGCCTGTCGGCTGGTCTTCAGCGAAGCCGACGGCCTCTCCGGCTTGACCGTCGATCGCTACGACCGCTGGCTGATGGTCCAGTTCACGGCCCTGGGATTAGCCCAGCGACGCGACCTCTTGGTCGAACTGCTCGTCGAGTTGCTGCAACCGGAAGGGATTTACCTGCGGACCGAGCGCGGCATTGGCCAGCTCGAAGGATTGGAGTTGCAGGACGGGCCGTTGTGGGGACAGGTGCCGAGCGAGCCGGTGACGATTGACGAGGATGGGCTGCGGTTTCTGGTGCATCTCACCGAAGGGCAGAAGACGGGTTTTTACCTCGATCAGCGCGACAACCGCCGGGCCGTGGCCCGGCTCGCCGCGGGACGGCGCGTGCTCGATGCGTTCTGTTACAGCGGAGGCTTTGGCCTGCACGCTGCCCGCGCTGGTGCCACCGAAGTCCTCGGCATCGACGTCTCCGAACCGGCCTTGGCCCTGGCTCGGGCCAACGCTCAACTCAACGGCCTGCACCAGGTGACGTTCCTCCGCGACGATGTCTTCCTCAGCCTCGAGGCCCTTCAGCAGGCCGGGCGCAAGTTCGACATGGTCATCCTCGACCCGCCCAAGTTCGCCCGCCAGCAGCGCTCCGTGGAAGACGCGTTGCGCGGCTACCGCCGGCTCCAGACCCTGGCCTTGCGCCTGCTTGATCCCGATGGTATCCTGGTGATCTGCTGCTGTTCCGGTTTAATCAGCATGGAGATGCTCGACGATCTGCTCGGTCAATTGGCCGTGGAGGAGCGGCGCGACGTGCAAATCCTCGAGCATCGGGGACAGGCACCGGACCATCCCGTCGCGGCAACCTGCCTGGAGTCGAATTACCTCAAGTGCCTGATCTGCCGCGTCCGTTGAGGCGCTGAGCCGTGCACCGCAGAGGAGCCGCATCATGGCCCGCTACATCGATGCCCATGTGCACGTCTGGACTGCTGACACCAGCCACTACCCGTTGGCAGCCGGCTACACCAAGGACGACATGAAGCCGTCATCCTTCACCCCGGAGGAATTGTTTCGGCACTGCAAGCCAGCCGGGGTGGACCGGGTCAACCTCATCCAGATGAGCTTTTACGGCTTCGACAACCGCTACATGCTCGACATGATGGCGTTGTATCCCGACGTATTCGTCGGGACGGCGATTATTGATCCGCATGGGGAGGATCCGGAACGTGCGATGCGGGAGCTGGCGGGCAAGCGAGTGCGTGCCTTTCGGATCCATCCGCGGCTGAGCCGACTGCCCCCCGCCCGGTGGCTGGAGCCACCGGGCTATTTGAAGATGTTCGCGGTGGGGGCAAAGCACAATCTGGCGATGAGTTGTTTGATCGACCCGGACGCGCTGCCCGAGTTGGACCGGATGTGTCGGCGTTTCCCGGACACCCCGGTCATCATTGACCATCTGTGTCGCATCGGGGCCGACGGGACGATTGCCGACAAGGACGTGGACGCTTTGTGCGGCATGGCGCGGCATTCGCGGGTGATGGTGAAAGTGGGGGCGTTTTACGCCTTGGGCAAGAAGGAGCCGCCGTACACCGACCTGGCGCCGATGATCCGCAAGGTGGTGCAGGCCTTTGGGGCCAAGCGGTGCATGTGGGAAAGCGACTGCCCGTTCCAGGTGGTCAAGCACCGGTATCAGGACAGCATCGACCTGGTACGGACCCGGCTCGAATTCCTCAGCGACGAGGACCGTAACTGGCTCCTGCAGCGGACAGCGGAGGAGTTTTTCTTCCGCAAGTGACCGGCAGCGATGACGCACATGCCTCGGATCATCGTGGAGTTTTATGGGATTCCCCGGCGGCGAGCCGGCCGCAGTGAGTTGGAAGTTTGGGCGGGAACCGTGGGCGAGGCGTTGGCGGCGGTGGAACGCGCCTGCCCCGGCTTGAGTGGGCTGATCGGGCCCGACGGCCGCCTGGCGCCTCACTACCTTCTCTCGGCCGATGGTCGTCGCTTCGGCCTGGCGTTGAGCGAGCCAGTGCGGGACGGGGAGCGGTTGTTATTGTTGTCGGCCGACGCGGGGGGATGAGGCGGCGGCCGGTGTCGGCGCCGCCGGGGGGAAGCGGCGGCCGGCGGAAGCCGGCCGCTGCTTCAGCCGGCTCCCCCGCCAACACACTACCATGTTTGGCTACTTTGGCCGTTACCTCCGCGTGGATCTCAGCAGTAGCCGCGCCGATCGGGTGCCGCTCCCCGAGCCGGTGCTGCGCCGCTTCGTCGGTGGGGTCGGCCTGGCCACGTACCTGATGCACCGCGAGGCACCGGCCGGCGTCGATCCCTTTGCCGCCGAGGCGCCGCTGGTGGTCGCCCTCAGCCCCCTGGTGGGGACGCCCTTGACCACCAGCGCCAAGTTCGCCGTCGCCGCCAAGTCGCCGCTGACCGATCGGCTCAACGACGCTTTGTCGTCGTCGCATTTTGCCCTGGCCGCGAAGAAGACCGGCTTCGATGCCCTGGTGGTGACAGGGGCTTGTCCCCGGCCGACAGTGCTCATCATCGACGATGGCCAGGTGCGCCTCGAACCGGCGGCGGACCTGTGGGGTCGGACGGCGGCCGAAGCCCAGGTCGAGTTGCGCGGGCGTCTGGGGCCGCGTTTTCACACCGCGGCCATCGGTCCATCGGGGGAAAAGCGAGTCCGCTACGCCAACCTCAGCCACGAACAGCGGCACGCGGGTCGGGGCGGCCTGGGCGCGGTCCTGGGCGCTAAGAACCTGAAGGCCATCGCCGTGGCCGGCAGTCAGACGGTCCCGCTGGCGGACCCGGCCGGGGTCGTGGCCGCCGCCCGGGAGTTGTCGCGGCGCTCGTTCGGGCCGGCGACGGCGAAGTACCGGGAACTGGGCACCGTGGCCAACCTGCTGACCTTCAACCGCCTGGGTGCCTTGCCGACGCGGAATTTCCAAGGCGGGAGTTTTGAGGAAGCGCCGCAGCTAGCTGGTGAGGAACTACAGGCACTTCATCGGGTGGTTCGTCGCTCGTGCGCTGCCTGCACCATCGGCTGTGAGCACATCTACGAAATCGCGCCGAGCGGAGGGGCGGGCGAGTCGGGGGGGGGGGGGGGCGGGG
>JANWYO010000241.1 GCA_025055215.1 Gemmataceae bacterium | reverse complement strand
CAAGTCGCTAGGGGCTGGGGGATGGGAGAAGCAGGAAAACCTGGGGAACAACGATCGGGTCTGATCCGGTGCCAAGGGCTGGCCAGGGATCAGGCCGCTCGCGCCGCAGGGAAAGGGCCGGCCCAAGGATCAGGCCGCAGGCGCCACATGGGAAGGGATTGCCGACGATCAGGCCCCCGGATGCCGCAAGTGCCGCCCGACGGGCGGCACTTGCGGCCGCCACGCAATCCCCGTACGCTGCCGGTGCGCTGGCCGAGGGACCAAGCTTGGTCCGACCAAATCTTTCGAGAGGAGTGATCACCCATGATTCGGTGCATTCGCATCATGTGCCTGGGAGTCGCGATGGGATTCGGCTGGGTACAGGGGACGGGGGCCGGCGCGCAGGATCGGCCACGACTCTCGCCCGCGCTGGCGCCGTTGCCGGTGGGGTTGGTCGCCCCGGACACCAGGGCGACGCCCGCGGCTTCGGTCGCCTTTCTGGAGGGGCCGGCGGTTGATGCTGCCGGCAACGTCTTTTTCAGCGACATCCAAGGAAACCGCATCCTCAAGATGAACCCGCGGGGAGAAGTGAGCGTCTTTCGCGCCGACAGCGGGCGGACCAATGGCAACACGTTTGATGCCCAGGGCCGGCTCGTCAGCTGTGAGGGGGGCGAGCAGGGGTCCGGTGGCCGCCGCCGCATCGTCCGCACCGACTTGAAGACCGGTCAGGTCGAAGTCCTGACGGAGCGTTACCAGGGCAAGCGGTACAATAGCCCGAATGACGTGTGCGTCGACGTTCACGGGCGGATTTGGTTCACCGACCCGCGCTACTCTCCCGACCGCAGCGACTTGGAACTCGACGTGGAAGGGGTTTACCGTATCGACCCGAATGGCTCGGTGACGCGGGTCTTGGGACAGCCGGCGATTGAGCGGCCTAATGGCATCGCCATCACGCCCGACGCCAAGAGGCTGTACGTCATCGACAGCCATCCGCGGGTGGGCGGTGCCCGGAAGATTTGGGCATTCGAGGTAAAGGAAGACGGTTCCCTCGGAGGCCAACGGCTCGTGTATGACTTTGGCAAGGGCCGCGGCGGCGACGGCATGAGGCTCGACATGCAGGGCAATCTCTGGGTCGCGGCCGGCATCCTTACACCCCGAGGTCCCGGCGAGACCACCGACATTCTCCCGGGCATCTATGTCATCTCGCCGGAGGGTCAACTCCTGGGTCGGATCCCCGTGCTCGAGGATTTGATTACCAACCTGGCGTTCGGCGGCCCCGAGCGCAAGACGCTGTACGTGACCGCGGGCAAGACGCTGTATCGCATTCCGACGCAGGTCAGTGGTTATGCTTTGTACCCGCCCCTGGGCAAATGAAGGACTGGGGGTGGCCGTGGCCTCTGGGCCACGGCCACCCCTTGCGGCCACGCCGGCCCCTTCGGGAAATCTTGTTTGAATCCGCCCAAACGGCATGGTTTAACAGATAGACGCCCGTCGCAGTGCCCGCCCGGAGCTAACCGGGGAACACGCATCATGAACATTCAAACGGTCGCCCAATTGGTCGAGGCCATTCGCGTCAACCGCCTGCTGGAGCAGGCCCAACTCGACGAACTGCCGGCCATCCAGGCGCGATTCAGCGAGCCCCGGGCTTTGGCCGGCTATCTCATCCAGCAAGGCTGGCTGACGCCGTATCAGGTCAACCAGTTGTTCCACGGTCATGGCTCCGACCTGGTGCTGGGCCAATACGTCTTGCTGGAGCGGCTGGGGGAAGGCGGGATGGGGCACGTCTTCAAGGGGCGGCACGTACACTTGGGACGGATCGTGGCCTTGAAGATCATCCGCCGCGAACATCTGGCCGACGCCGAGGCCGTGCGGCGCTTTCGCCGCGAGATCCAGGCGGCGGCCCAGCTGTCTCATCCCAACGTGGTGATGGCTTACGACGCCGACCAGGTGGGCGACACCCACTTCTTCGTGATGGAGTATGTGGAGGGGATCAGCCTGACGCGACTGATGAAAGAGCACGGGCCGCCGCCTATTCCGGTGGCCTGCGAATACATTCGCCAGGCGGCCTTAGGATTACAGCATGCCCATGAGAAAGGCTTGGTGCATCGCGACATCAAGCCCGGAAACCTGCTAGTGACGCGGGTGGAGGCCAACGACTGGCGTGTGGAGGGAGCCACCCCGTACTTGCCGGCCCAGGTGGGGGGTTGGCCCACTCAGGGGGCGTTGGTCAAAATCCTGGACATGGGACTGGCCCGCCTCTACCTGCCGGAGCAGACGGCCCAGGCACGCGACAGCCAGTTGACGCAGCGCGGTCAGGTCTTGGGCACGCCGGACTACATGGCTCCGGAGCAGGCCATCGATCCCCACGCAGCGGACATTCGCGCCGACATCTACAGCTTGGGTTGCACGTTCTACTATCTGCTCACTGGGCAGGTCCCCTTCCCCGGCGGCACCGGGATGGAGAAGCTCCTCCGCCACCGCACCGAGGAGCCAACTCCCGTGGAAGCCTTGCGGCCGGAAGTCCCCCCGGGGTTGGGAGCGTTGGTCCGCCGGCTCATGGCCAAGCGGGCCTCGGATCGGCCGCAGACCCCCGGTGAGGTGGCGGACATCCTGGCGACGGGCCTGCGGACGGGCGCGTTCGTCCCGGTGGCACAAATGGTGGACGAGCCCCCTGCGGCGTCGATCGGCGGAACGCTCGACTTACCCGAAGATGCCGCCGGTGCCCGCTTCCGGGAACCTGGGGCGGGCCGTTGGCGGAAGCCGACGGTCGTGGCGCTGGTCGGTTTCATCGGCGTACTGTCGGCCTGGTGGCTCTGGAGCGGCTGGTCGGCCGAACCGACCCGACGCGCCGGCGAGTCAGGCCGGGCCAGGACCACGGCCCCGAAATCCACGAGCACCAACACTACGGACCTCCATCCGGCAGCGCAGGAGCTACAGGCGCTGCGCCGGCGGTGGGAATCCCGACCGAGCGATCCCGACCCATTGCGTCGCGACCTGCTCGCTTTCCGCCTCCGCTATCCGGGCACGCCCTGGGCCCAACAGGCGGCGGAGGGATTCCAGTTGCTCGCGTCCCCGCTCGACCGCTTGGAACGGTCCGCGGTCCGTTGGCCGGGTGACGCCTCGCTGCTGCCGCTGGAAGTGGTAGCCGCCATCGGCGATCCGCGGCAACGGCATTGGGGCCCGGTCCGGGCCGTGGCTTTTCATCCTCGGGCGCCGCTGCTGGCCAGCGGAGGTCATGACCGCGTTGTCCGCCTGTGGAATCCGAGGAACATGAAGGAGCGGGCCGTCCTAACCGGACACACTGGCTTCATCCAGGCCTTGGCGTTTTCCCCGGATGGCGAGCGGCTGGCGTCGGCCGGGGCGGATGGCACCATCCACCTTTGGGACAATGTCACTGGGGACACTCCCCGCTTGGCGCGCGTCCTCCGCCGCAATGGCGTGATCACGGCGGTGGCCTTCGACCGCGACGGCGACCTTCTGATCAGCAACGACAGTATCCGTGGCTTGGCCCTGTGGGACCTCACCGCAGGCGAACCCCAACCGCGGCCCCTCGCACCTCTCGCCGACCGGGGCGGTCGCCCTTTGGCGGCCAACGCCGACGGCAGCCGCCTGGCGGTGGCCGACAACACTAATCAGACGCTGCGGCTTTACGCCTTCGACGGGACCAAGGCGAGTTTGCGGGCCCGTGTCACCGATTTGGAAATGACGGTCCAAAGTCTGGCCCTGACGGCCAACGGCCAGCGCGTGGCCGCGGGTAGCCGGGACGGACCGATCCAACTCTGGGACCTGGTGGACGGAACCTTGCGACCTCGAGCCACGTTGACCGGTCATCGCTCTGCGGTGCAGGCCCTGGCGTTCAGTCCCGACGGCCAATGGCTCGCCTCGGCCAGCCTGGACGGCACCGTCCGCGTTTGGGACGGGACAGGAGACCCGGCCGAGGAACCCTTCGTTGTCACGGCCCACGGCGCGGGGGTGAACGCGGTGGCCTTTAGCGCCGACTCTCAATGGTTGGCCACCGGGGGGCTGGACAGCGTCGTGCGCCTGTGGGACATGTCGCGTCAGCCGCTGAGGGAGTCGCCGGCAGCGCCGGGGGAGGGCGGCGAGGTCCAGGCCATGGCGCTCAGCCCCGATGGCAAGACCCTGGCGATCAACAACTCGCTCACGGGGTTACGGTTGTTCGACATCACCGGCCCGGAGCCCGCGGCGCGATCGCTGAAGCGCTATTTCTCCACGGGCTTTAGTTCCTCGGCCGTGACCTGGAGCCCGGATGGCCAATGGTTCGCAGTCTCGGGAGAAAACAACACTGTCCGCCTTTTCCCGCAATCGGCCGTCTCCCGCGACGAGATGCGGCGACTGGGCGGTCACGACCAGCGGGTCGTGGCCCTGGCCTTTTCCGAAGACGCTCAGCAGCTGGCGTGTGGCTGCCTCAACGGTCTGGTGTGCGTGTGGGATTTGACGGGATCATCGCCTCGGCTGAAGCACGTCCTCCGAGGACCGACGCAGCGCATTCGCGCCATGGCGTTCTCCCCCGACGGACGCGTGCTGGTCGCCTCGGGGGACGACTCCATCGTCTGGAGTTGGGACTTGACGCAAGCCGCGCCCGCGGCTCAACGCGCCGCGGAGTCGCCCATAGTCGTGGTCCGAGCGCTCTGCTTTTCTCCCGACGGCAAACGGCTGGCCCTCGGGGTCAACGACCGCTCCATCCGCCTGTGGGACGTGGACAAGGCGTCGTTGACCCAGAACCGGGCTTGGGAGGGGCACACGCAGCCGGTCACAGGCGTGGCATTCACGCCGGATGGTAAACGGCTGATTTCAACGGGCGAAGATGGGGCCGTCGTAGTATGGGAGACAGCCCAGTGGCGCGAGCGGCGGCGGGTGACGCTGAACGGTCCGATCGTGGGATTGTCGCTGGCGCTCGACGGCCGGCACCTCGCCACCCTCAACGGCAACCAGAGCGTCTTCCTCCTTCGGCTCTCGCCCTGATGCTTTCGAGGCCCGGCTACTTCGGCACCCGCCGGGCGGCTGCCGCCCGGCCGCTCACTGCTGACGAGCATCGGCTCGTCGCCTAAGATAACGGCTCCCCTTGGCGCCGGAACAGTCTCGGGGAGTTGCGATCGAGGGCGGCCTTGGCAACTTCTACCTTTGTGCTGGGTTTTCTCCTGCTGCTGCTCCCCTTGGCGGTCTACCTGGCCAGCTTGGCCTATGTGAACGGCAGGCCGCATCCTACCCTCGTTCCCGGACCTTGGGACTTTGCCGGCGTTTTGTTGGCGTTGTCGGGTTTTCTGCTGGTGGGTGGTCCCGCCGCCCTGGCCGGCTTAAACGACCAATGGCGCTTCGCGGTGGTGCACGGCCGCCTGCGGTTGCTCAATGGGCTGGGGCTTGGTTGGTGGCTGATGTGGACGGCGATCTGGGGCGTGTATTTCGCAGGCGTCTGCGGCGGCGCGGCTTGGTTGTTGTGGCGGCGACGGGCCTATACGGTCATTTACAACAGCGAGCCTGCGGTCCTTTTTCGGTGTCTGGATCGGGTCTGCGAGTCGCTCGGACTGACCTGGGTGCGGCAGGGGCAGCACCTGGTGCTGCAATCCGGGTCGGAGTCGAGCCTCCAGGCGTTGGAAGTCGGCCCCTCGGAGTCGGCGCCTGAGGAAGGGCCGATCACCGTGACGCCGCTGCAAGCCGTGGCGGTCCTCAAGCCGACGGTCCGGGCTGTCGTGGAGATCGACAGCTTTCCGCTGATGCGGCACCTGACCCTTCGCTGGACGGAGCCCGGCAGCGGCGTGCAACGCGACGTGGAGGCGGCCCTGGCGGAAGCGCTGCGCGAGGTCATTGTCGGGCCCAATCCGACGGCTCATTGGCTGTTGGTCCTTTCCGGCAGCTTTCTCCTCGTGGTCATCGGCGCTTTGGCTGCCCTGATCTGGAGCGATCCTTCCCGGCCGTGACGCTGCCTGGACCCATCCGCCGGGAGCATCCCGTGGATTTCAGCCATGCGCTTCGCGCTTCTGGGCGACCATCCCGATGGACTCGACTTGGCGCAAGCCTTGACGGCCACCGGCCGGTATACCCTGCACACTTACGCCGGTCCCCCCGCGGGGGCCGCCGAGCTACGGCAACGCGGCTTGACTTTTTCTTTGGTCCCGGATGTGGAGGAGGTCTTGGCCGACCCGACGATGGAAGCAGTCATCGTGGCCAGTGCTCCCGCGGTGCGCGCCCAGCAGCTGCGGCGCGCCGCCCAGTCTGAACACCACGTCTTTTGCGTCCATCCGGCCGACGACACCCCGGACATCGCCTATGAAGCCGGCATGATCCAGAAAGACACGCGGAAAGTGCTGCTGCCGGTATTGCCGGCCACGGGCCATCCCGCGGTGGGTCGGTTGCAGGAATGCCTCGGCCCCCGCGGGCGACTCGGCCCTCTCCGCCTGGTCTGCGTCGAGCGCGTCCTGCCGTCGTTTGCGGAAGGGGCGGACGACATCGGCCGAAAAGCGTGGTTTCCCGGCTGGGACGTCCTTGAGGTTTTGGGTGGGACGATCGTGGAGGTCAGTGCTTTTGCGGCTGGCACCATTGTGGCCGCGGATGAGCCGACCTTATTGGCCGGTCGCTTCGAGAAAGGGGGGGTGTTTCAAGTGACGCTGCTGCCGGTGGCCAGCCGGGGGAGGTTATCGTTGCGTCTTTGGGCGGAGCGGGGGGAAGCCGAGCTGAGCTGCGTCGCGGGCTGGTCGGGCCCGGTGCGATTGGTGGCGCGTGGTCTGGAGGGAGAAGAGCAGGTCGAGGAGTGGGGGTCGTGGGATCCTTGGCCGGCGTTCATCGCCCGCTTCGAGGCCCTCTGCGCCGCTCCCGAGGAGGCGAAGGCCAACGCTTGGCAGGAAGCGATCCGCTGCCTGGAGCTGGATGATGCCGCTCGCCGGAGCCTGGAACGCCGCCGCGTTTCTCCGCTGGAGTATCCCGAAGCCGATGAAGATGTCGGTTTCAAAGGGACGATGACACTCATCGGCTGTGGCCTCCTGTGGGGGCTGCTTGCACTTTTCGTGCTCTCGGCCTGGCTGCCGTGGGCCGGCTGGCTGGTGCTGCCGCTGCTGGCGGTGTTTTTGTTGCTACAGCTACTGCGCTGGCTGATCCCTCGGCGGCCATCGGGAGGCGAGTGAGCGGCCGGGCCGGCGGAAGCTCGGCATGGACCCGCCGCCAGCAAGCCTCCAGCGCGACGGTCGGGGCGGCGGGCCGGGCCGGCGGCCCGGTTCGCCCCTTACCGCGGCTCGTTGCCTGGCTTCCACTTGATGTTGCAACCGACGCTGGGCACCTGGTGCGGGCTCGGCTCCCGCCCCGCCAGCACCGCGTCCAGCGCCGCCCGCAGATCGGCGCCGTCGTTCCGCTTGTCGTTCCCCGGCCGGCTGCTGTCCATCTGGCCCCGGTAGACCAGCTTCCGCTGTCGGTCGTAGAGGAAAAAGTCCGGCGTGCAGGTGGCCCCGTAGGCGCGGGCCACCTCCTGAGTTTCGTCGTACAGGTAGGGGAAGGTGTAACCTACCTTCTTGACCTCTTCCACCATCTTGGCCGGGCTGTCGTCCGGATAGGCCACCGCGTCGTTGCTGTTGATGGCGACGACGGCCACGCCGCGCTGCTGGTACTCCCGTGCCAGTTGGGCAAAGGCGTGGCGAATGTGTTGCACATAAGGGCAGTGGTTGCAGATAAACGCCACCAGGAGAGCTGGGGCATCCTTGAAGTCGCTAAGAGAGACAAGCCGGCCGGTGGTGTCCGGCAGGGAGAAATCCGGGGCGGGAGTGCCCAGGGGAACCATTCGCGAAGGGGTCAGGGCCATGGGAATCCTCCGAAACCGCGACACGGACTTCGGGGTGGCGGCGGCCCCCGGCCCCCCCCACCCCACGTCGGGATGCATCTATCAATCAATCGCGGCCGGGTTGAGCGTCATGGGCGGCGCTTCACCCCCCCCGTTCCTCGTT
>JANWYO010000232.1 GCA_025055215.1 Gemmataceae bacterium | reverse complement strand
TTCTCGGTCATCGAGGCCGGATTGAAGTGCGTCCAAGGCAAGGCGATCGTGAACTCGCTCTCCCTCAAGGAGGGAGAAGAGGAATTCCGACGGCAAGCGAGGATCGTCCGCCGCTATGGCGCGGGGGTCGTCGTCATGGCGTTCGACGAGGAGGGCCAGGCCGTCACTCGCGACCGCAAAGTGGCCATCTGTCGCCGGGCCTATCATCTCCTCACGGAGCGGGTCGGCTTCCCCCCCAGCGACATCATCTTCGACCCGAATATCCTGACCATCGCCACCGGCATCGAGGAACACAATAACTACGCCGTTGAATTCATCGAGGCTGTCCGCGAGTTGAAACGGCTCTTTCCTCATGCCAAGACCAGTGGCGGTGTCAGCAACGTGTCATTCTCTTATCGGGGAAACGATACCGTCCGCGAAGCGATCAACGCCGTCTTTCTCTACCACGCCATTCGCGCCGGTCTGGACATGGGGATCGTCAACCCGGGTCAGCTCCAGGTTTACGACGAGATCCCCAAGGACTTGCTGGAACGCGTCGAAGACGTCGTCCTCAACCGCCGGCCGGATGCCACGGATCGGCTGACCGCCTTTGCCGAGACGGTGACACGCCAGCAGCGCGCCGAGAGCCGCGACCTTGCTTGGCGCGACGCACCCGTGGCCGAGCGGCTGAAGCACGCTTTGGTCAATGGCATCCTCGATTTCATCGACCAGGACGTGGAGGAGGCGCGCCAGCTCTATGGTCGGCCCTTGGCCGTGATTGAAGGCCCTTTGATGGATGGCATGAACGTCGTCGGCGACCTCTTTGGCGCGGGCAAGATGTTCCTCCCCCAGGTGGTCAAGAGTGCCCGGGTCATGAAAAAAGCCGTCGCCTACCTGACCCCCTTCCTCGAGGCTGAGAAAAAGCACAGCGGCCCGCGCCAGGCCCGCGGCAAGATCCTCCTCGCTACCGTCAAAGGCGACGTCCACGACATCGGCAAGAACATCGTCGGCGTCGTCCTCCGGTGCAACGACTACGAGATCATCGACCTGGGCGTCATGGTCCCCTGCGAAAAAATCCTGCAAACGGCGCGGGAGCAGGGCGTGCACATCATCGGCTTGTCCGGCCTCATCACCCCGTCGCTGGACGAGATGGTCCACGTCGCCCGAGAAATGGAGCGCGAAGGCTTCGAGGTCCCCCTGCTGATCGGTGGCGCCACCACAAGCGCCAAGCACACGGCCGTGAAGATTGCCCCGCACTATCACGAGACGGTGATCCACGTCAAGGATGCCTCTCGGTGCGTCGGGGTGGTCGAACGGCTTACCAACCCGGTGCAGAAGCGCTTGCTGGATGCGGAAAATCGCGCCGCGCAAGAGAAGGAACGCGAAGCGTTCGCCCGCAAGCGGCAGCGAAAGCTGGTGCCCTACGCCGAGGCCCTGCAGCGCCGCTTTCGCATCGACTGGCACGCCAGCCCCCTCCCTCGGCCCGCTTTCTTGGGGACGCGGACCCTGCGGCATTTTCCTCTCGCGGAGCTTGTCCCTTACATCGACTGGTCACCGTTTTTCATGACCTGGGAACTGTCGGGCAAATACCCGGCGATTCTCGATGACCCTCGCTGCGGCTCGGAGGCTCGCCAACTCTACCACGACGCCCAAAGGCTCCTGGCCGACATCGTCCGCCACAGCTGGCTCGTGGCGCAGGCAGTCTACGGCTTTTTCCCCGCCCAAAGCGACGACGACGACATCGTGATCTACACCGATGAAACGCGGACGGTCGAGCGGCTTCGCTTCCACATGCTCCGGCAGCAATGGGAACGCGAAGGACAGACCACCTTCCGCAGCTTGGCCGATTACATCGCCCCGCGGGACTCGGGCGTGGCCGACTACCTCGGGGCCTTCGCCGTCACCGCCGGCCTGGGAACGGACGACTTGGTGAGGCGGTTCGAGTCCGAGCACGACGATTACAGTGCCATCATGGCGAAGGCCCTCGCCGACCGCCTCGCGGAGGCGTTCGCCGAGTTGCTCCACGAACGCGCTCGCCGGGATTGGGGTTACGGCCGGGAAGAACGCTTGTCCAAAGAGGACTTGATCGCGGAGCGATACCGCGGCATTCGCCCGGCGTTCGGCTACCCATCGTGCCCAGACCACACGGAGAAAAAAACGCTCTGGCAACTGCTGGACGCAGAATCAGCCACGGGGATCCGCTTGACCGACAGTTACGCGATGTGGCCGGCGGCATCGGTCAGCGGCCTGTACTTCGCCCACCCCGAGGCCCGATACTTCGCTATCGATTTCATCACTCGGGACCAGGTCGAAGCCTACGCGGCGCGCAAGGGGATGTCTCGGGCCGAAGTGGAACGCTGGCTGGCACCAAACCTCGGCTACGACCCCGACTGAGCCCGCCTTCACGGGCCTGCTTGTCCGCCTTGGATTGAGCCGATAGCATCATGCAGGCAAGAAAGCGAGCACCGCGGTTCGACCCGCCAAGGGCACCGGCGTGATCTCCGATCCCTGCGTTTGATCGTTTGGTCAACCTGTCCCGCCGAGGCTTCCCGCCAAGCAACTCGGCCGACACCTGATGGCCGCTATGGCACAGTGTCCATTCCTTTCTCTGGACGGCGTCGACGGCTGTGGCAAAACCACTCAATGCCGACTGCTGGCCGAGTGGCTCCGCAGCCAAGGCCGACAAGTCGTCGAAGTTGCCGACCCCGGGGGGACGGCCGTCGGGCAGGTGATTCGCGAGCTGCTCCTGGGCCATCGGGAGGACATTGACGTTTACTGTGAGGCATTGTTGTTCATGGCTAGCCGGGCGCAGCTGCTGGCCGAGGCCATTCGGCCAGCGTTGGCGCGGGGGCAGGTCGTGATTTCGGATCGCTACTTGCTGGCGAACGTCGTCTACCAAGGCCACGCCGGCGGCCTCGACGTGGACGAGCTATGGCGCATCGGCCTGTGGGCAACTCGGGGGCTCCTCCCTGATTTGACGCTCGTGCTGGATGTGCCGATCGAGCATGCGGCACGACGCCGCCGCGGAGGGACCGACCGGTTGGAGCGACGGGGGCCCGATTTTCAGCAGCGGGTGCGGGCCGGCTTCTTGGCGGAGGCCCAACGTCGTCCCGATTCCATTCGCGTCATCGACGCCACCGGCTCGGTGGTCGACGTGCAGGCGCGCATTCAAGCGGAGGTTTGTCGTGTCCTGGCAGCGGGTGCGCGGCCATGAGCCCTTGGTGGCCGCCTTTTCTCAAGCGGAGCGAAGTGGCCGGCTCGCTCACGCCTATTTCTTCTTCGGGCCGAGGGGCGTGGGCAAGCGGCTGTTCGCCGACGAATTCGCCAAGGCCCTGCTGTGCGAAGGACGGTCGGCGGAACGGCTGGAGGCTTGCGACTGGTGTGCCGCTTGCCGCCTGGTAGCGGCCGGCACCCATCCCGACCTCGTCGCCGCCCAGCGGCCGGAGGGGAGTTCCGCCATCCCGATCGACGTGGTTCGCGAGTTGTGCCGCCACTTGGCCCTGAAGCCCGCCCGCGGCGGCCGCAAAATCGCCATCCTCGACGATGCCGACGACCTGTACGACCCCGTCACCAACCATGCGGCGGCGAACGCCTTCCTCAAGACGCTGGAAGAACCGCCGCCCGGCTCCGTGCTCGTACTGATCGGCACCGATCCCGAGCAGCAGCTGCCAACCATCATCTCACGCTGCCAGTTGATCTGCTTTCGGCCACTCCCAGGTGAGTTGATGACCGAGTTGTTGCGGCAGCAAGGGATCACCGACCCGGCGCTGGTTCGCCGCCTCGTCCGGTTGAGCGGCGGCAGTCTTGGCCGGGCCTTGGCCTTGGCCGATCCAGCGCTGTGGGAATTTCGGCGGACATTGATCGATGGCCTGTGCCGGACACCTCCCGAGCCGACCGGCTTGGCACGACGATGGACCCAGTTTGTTGAGGAGGCGGGTAAAGACTCCGCGAGCCAACGGCAGCGGGCCAGTCTGGGCCTTGGTCTTGTCATCGACTTTTGGGCGTCTGCCTTGGCCCGGAGCGTCGGTGGGGATCAGCCCCCCTTAGAGCCGGAAGACGAGTCCCGACTGCAGACCACGATCGGCCGATTCACTCCCGAACAATTATTGCACCGGCTGGACCGATGCCTGGAGGCCGAGATTCAGCTGGAGCGGCGGGCCCAGCTGCCGCTGGTGCTCGAGGGACTGGTCGATGCCCTCATTCGACGTTAAACGGTGCCAGGCTCCTCGGGCTTCAGTTCCTCGCCCGCTGACGATCCCTGGCGATAAAACTTGCAGACAAGCCGTCGGCTGTTGATGTCGAGAGAATTGAGGATGTAGCGCACCCGATCCATCGGCAGGTGCCAATCGAGGGCCCAGACAATGATGTTCAGGTTTTCCTGACCGGCCTTGATGCGATCCATGATCCGGTCGAGGAGAAGGGCGTCGTCCTGAAAGGCCCGTTGGAGAAGGCCGAAATCGCCGCGATCGAGTTCGACCCAGAAGCGAATCCCCTGAAGGTGTTCGATCCAGCGAGCCCGCAGGTAACCCCACCAGTGTTGCTGAACCCACGAGCCGATTGCGTCCTCGCCGAGGTCTCGGCCAGCCCGTTCACTCTCGATCCACTTGTGACGCTGAGCTTCCTTCTCGCCCTCGACGTAGACGCTCGACTTCTCCACAGTTCCGTGCCCCCTAGCCTCTGGAACGGTGAGACTCGCCATCGTACACGACTCCTTTCGCGTATCTTCACGTAAACTCATCGTACCGACATCGCGCGAGCCGTTCAAGGTCCAGGCGCCGTCTCAGCGGATGTGCCTGCTCGTTCGGGGCGGGGTTGAGCGCTCCAGGCGACGGTTTCTCCCACTCCTTGCTGAGCCGATTCATCGTTTTGCGCTCGTTAGGCATGCAGCGAACGCGAAACGATAAATTTACCGGCCTGCCCACCACCTGCCTCCCATCCTCGCCTGAGCGCAAACCGACCAATTCCTCTCCGACGCAGCGCCCTCGCCCCCGCCGAAGTCCGGAGCGACCCCGGCCGAGCCGCCGTGGCCGGCCAGTCGAGGCTGATGACCGGCAAAGTTGATCGGCGGGGTCCGTAAACCAAGAGTCCCAGCCCCAGCAAGTGCTGGGGCCCGCGGCGGCGATCGGACCCGCCGCCGTCAGTCCGTTTCCGTCCAGATTCGTAACAGCGCCAGCGCCCGCCGCGCCGTCTCCACCGCATCATGGCTGTGCCGACTCAGCTCGATGTGAACTCCCCCGGTATAGGCGACCTCGCGCAGCGTCCGCAGCACCGGCGGAAAGTCGATCTCTCCGTCGCCAAACATCAGATGCTCGTGCACGCCGCGGCGCATGTCTTCGATGTGGACGTTGAACAGCCGATGCCGCCAACGCCGCAGCTGATCGACGATGGGTACCTCTCCGAGGCAATGGAGATGGCCGATGTCGATCGTCAGTCCGAAGTTGGGATGGGCCACGCGGCGGTGCAACTCGTCGAATCGGGCCAAGGTGTCGATGAACATGCCCGGCTCCGGTTCGAAGGCCAGCCGCACACCGCGCTCGGCTGCGTAATCCGCCAGCTGTCGACACGCCCCGACCAGCCGGTCCATCGACACGGCAGGCTCGATGTTTCCGTCCGCAGCCCCCGACCAGAAGCTAACGGCGTCGGCATGCAAAGCGGCCGCAATGTCGACCGATCGGCGCAGGAAATCGAGTCGGCGCAACCGCTCCTCCGGGCGAGCGCTGATCAGCGTGGGTTGGTGTTTGCGCCAAGGATCGAGCAGGAATCGGGCACCAGTTTCAATGACGCACCGGAGGTGATACTGGCGCAACAGCCGCTGCACCTCGTCGATTTCCTTGCTCAGGCCTGGGGTGAAAGGGTTGAGGGCGTGATGGTCGAGCGTGAGGGCCACGGAGCGGTAACCGATTTCTGCGAGGATGGCCAAGGCGTCTTGCAGCCGATGGTGGGCGAAACCGTTGGTGTTGTAACCCAGCAACATCGCGTGCAACCAGGCTCTCTCAAAGGAGGGAGAGCGAGCCGTCCGAAGCCCTGGTCAGGGCGGCTTGTTCCATTTTACGGAGGCAGCTGACATGGTTGCCAATCAGGCCGACTGCCGCCAGAAAGTTTCGCCGTTGGCCTGGTCCTGAACGTGCCGGAGCAACCGGTTCCAAGCCTCGGCGTTGGCGGGGAGTTCCGGGCTGAGGTGATCGAGGTCATCGAGGAGGGCAGCGGCCGACGGATAGGCGTCCTCGGGGGCCTGGAGCCGGCGTAAGATCGATTGCAGCCGCTCATCGACCGGCCGGAGCCGCGGGCCGCGGCGGCTGGCGGCGGCAGCGAGCCAGCCCTCGGCAATGCGGCCGAGGGCGGCCAAATCGGCGGCTTCTTCGCTCCGCGGCGTGTCGGTCTGGGGGGTGGAGCCGGTGTGGTGATGCGGCAGCGGCTCGCGCAGCCACGGAGGCTCGCCAAAACCGCGGAGCTTGACCAGACCCTCCGGCGTCAGCACCACAGCATCCGGCGTCAGTTGGCCGTGGGTCAGACCGGCCTCGTGGGCCGCATGCATCCCCAAGGCCGCCTGAGACAACAAGCGGAACCAGACGCCGGGGACCGCGGCCAGGGCCGGCCAGTCCGTACTTGGCAGTCCCACCAGCCACTCTTGCAAGGCGGCCGGTCGGCCGGCGATCTCCAAGACTTCCCACGTCGCCGCCAAGTGCGGATGGCGAACGGACGCCATCGCCGCAAAGCGCTGGCGGAACTCATCCGGCCGAACGGCGTCCAACATCTCCCCTTCGGCCAGGTGGCGGAGGAGGGCGGTCGCCCGGTTTTCGGTCTCGGCCCGAGGGTCGAAGACCCGGTAAACGGTCTCCCGGGCCGTGGTCCGCAAGCGGTCCACCACGCGCAAGGGGCCGAGCACCAGGCCGTCAAGGTTGCCGGCCTCGATGAGCGCCAGCTGATAAACGGTCAAGACTCCGCTTGCCAGGAGTGCTTGGCGCAGCGAACGACGCTGCTTCCGGGCCTCAACAAGCAGGGCGGTGAGCGTGTCTTCGTCGATCAGCCCCAGGCAGCGGAGCAAGTCGCCAAGCCGGCGGTCGCCGGGTTCGATGTCGCCGGTGAGGGACAGGATCGCCGGGCCGCCTGTCGGGGTGTCTGGCCCCGGCTCGGTCGCCACGCGGTCGCCTTGAGACAGCTGTCGGAGTTTCTTCCGGTACCAGGCGCGCATGTCGGCCAGATGCTGTTCCATCTCCTGGCGACGTTGGGCGGCGAGCCGATGCTCTTCGTCCAGCTGCTCCGCCTTGTGGGCCAGCTGCTCCGAGGTAGCCTGCACCTGACGCGCCTGGGCCTCGAGTTCCGCTTGGCGCCGTTCGAGGAGGCTACCGTCGTGCTCCAGGGTCCGCTTCATGTCGGCCAGCTGACCTTGCCAGTCGATGATCTGCTGGCGGAAGGCGGCCACGGCAAGACGATGTTCCTGGCGGGCAACTTGCAACGCATGTTCCCGACGGTGCAAGGAGTCGATGTCGGCCTGGATCCGCTCGAGCATGCTTTGCATGTCTTGCTGGCTTTGGCGGGCATAGTCGTGCCATTCGGCCAGGGAGTTGCGCAGCTGCTCGCGGGCCTGCCGCAGCCGATCCGCCGCTTCCTGGGCTTGGATTTCCAGCTCCGGCAGCTGCTGCCGGAGCTGGGTCAGGTCGCGGCGTGCCTCGTCGCATTCGGCCTTCAACCGGGCCAAGTCGGCGGCGGTGGCCTGCTGCTGTTGGCGGTGGAGGTGGAGGGATTTGCGTTGGGAGGCCAGAAGCCGACCGGCGCGCCGGAGTCGGTCCCAGCGCTGCTGGCAGAGGGCTTGTTGCTGGGCGAGGGTGTCGGCCTGGGCTTGGAGTCGGCGGCGTTCGGCGGCCAATTCGGTCTCGGCAAGGTGGCGTTGCGCCTCGAGGTCGGCTTGGCGGGCGGCGGGGGGGGGGGGGGGCCCCCCCCCCCCCCCCCCCCGCCCCCCCCCCGGCGACACCACCCCCCGCCCCCCCCCCCCCCACACCAACCCCCCCCCACGCCGCAGCGGCAGCAACCCC
>JANWYO010000228.1 GCA_025055215.1 Gemmataceae bacterium | reverse complement strand
CCCCGGCCGCGGGCGTGTTTTTGTTGGCCCGCTTTTTTTCCCTGGCCGTTGGCATGGGGGGGGGGGGTGGGCTGGCCTTGGGGGTGGGGGGGGCCCTCGGCCCCCCACGTCGCCACCAGCAGACCGATGGCCAGTCCCAGGCTGCGCATCAGGCCGCTCCTTCCTCGGGGATGACCGGTTTGGTCGAGTCGAAACGAAGCCAGAGGGCCGTCGCCAAGGCATAGACCGAGGCGAAAATGAGGAAGTTGACGCGCCAACCGAAGGCCTTGGCGTCGGCGCCCGGCTCGACCAGATGGGCGCTGTAATCGAGTACCCAGCCGGTGATGTAGCCCGCCGCCGCGCCCCCGAGGTTGCCGACCATGTTCATGCAGCCGGCCACCATGCCGGAGTATTTGCGGCCGATGTCGAGGCAGCTGGCCCAGGCGGAGCCCATGGTCAGATCGTTGAAGAAAGTGGCCAGGGAGATGACGGCGACAAAAAGCCAGACGTCGCCGACGAAGAGGCTGCTGAGGTACAGGGACGAGCACAGACCGTGGCCGAGCACGCCAAAAAACCGGCGGCCCCACTTGCGGTTGCCAGTGCGACGGATGAATTCGTCGGTGAGGAAGCCCCCAACGACACAAGCGAGCGAGCCGAGCAGAAGCGGGGCGCCGGCCAGCAGGCTGAATTTCCAGAAGGCGGCGGACCAGCGGCTGCCGCGGTCGAGGCCAAACTGCTCCCGGAGATAGTCGGGGAGCCAGGTGATGTTGAAATACCAGCCGTAGGCAGTGCAGAAGTACATCAGGCACAGCACCCACAGGTTGCCGCTCAGAAGAAAGTGCCGCCACGGCCCGCCACTGTGGGAAACGTCCGGCTCCGGGGTAGGGCCGGCAATCAGGGCGCGCTCGGCGGCGTTGACCGACGGCATCTGTTCGGGCCGGTCCCGGAACCACAGCCAAAATATGGCGCACCAGACAACCCCCAGCCCGCCGAAGATCCAGAAGATGTGCCGCCACATCGTGGTGGGATCGCCGTGCGCCGTGGGCCGCTCAATCAGCAGGGCGAGCACCAGAAACGGAGTGAAACCGCCGGCGAGCCGGCCGGCCATCCACACCATTCCTTGGGCGAAGCCGCGTTCCTGGAACGGGAACCAGTTGTGCAGCGCCCGCGCCAGGTTGGGATAGGCGCCGGCCTCCCCCATACCGAAGAGGAAGCGGACGGCGAGCATGGCCGCGAACGCCACGCCCAGCCCGAGCATTTCCGGATAGATGAGGCCGGTAACAGCGGTGAAAAACGACCACCACAGGACGATGCGGATCAGCGTCTTCCGCGGCCCGAAGACGTCGCCCAGCCAACCACTGGGAACCTCGAACAGGGCATACGCCAGGGCGAATGCGGTGAACAGGAGTCCCTTTTCGCTGTCGGACAGCCGAAATTCCGTCTGAACGTAGCCGGCCACCGTGCCGAAGCAAACCCGGTCAAGGTAGGTGATCATCGACAGCGTGCAAGCGAACGCCAGCACGCCGTAGCGGACGCGGGTCGGGGTTCCCAAATCGCTGACCGGGGAATCGTTCAGTCCCATGGCTCGGGTTGCGGTCGGTATCTCGGAGTCCGGGCACGGGGCGATTGCGAGCCACTTTACCCAGCGTCGGGGACACGTGCAACGGTGCGGGGGGCTGTCACTCTGGATTTCAGCGGGGCGAAAGTGCCGTGGCGAGGAGGGACTGATCGGTTCGCGTGGCCCGACGATGGGAGACGCTCGCTTAGCGGGAGGCGGCGGCCCGGCGGGCCGCCGCCTCCTGAGCCAGCACCGCGGCGTCGGCCGACCACTTCGGGTCATGGGCCAGGCGGGCCAACGCCCCCTCCAACTCCGCCCACCGACCTTGGGCCAGCCACAACTCCGCCAGCTCACGCCACGCCAGGGTGTACTCCGGCCATTGGGCCACCAGCGCCCGCAGCTGGGCCTCGGCCTCTGCCATCCGCCCCATCCGCATGTACACCACGGCCAGGTTTTGTCGGGCCTTGCACCCGGTCAGCTCCGGGTCGAGGCAGCCGACCACAGGACCCGGCGGGGCCTGGAGGAGGCGCAGCAAGCACCGTTCCGCGCCGCCCAAATCGCCCAGCTCGCAGCGGAGCGACGCCTCCTGAAACAACAGCTCCGGGTCGCCCGGCGCGTAGGCTTCGCCTTCCAGGCAGATACGGAGCCCTTCCTCAAGCCGGCCCGCGGCGAACAGCTTCTGCACCAGCAAGGCGTAGAGCTTGGGGCCGTAAGTCGTCCGCGGCCCCAGGCAGCGCCGCCCGCGCTCCAGCGCCGCGATGGCTGCGTCGGATCGACCGACCAGGTGGTAGCTCCAGCCAAGGTTGAACCACACATAGGCGTCGTGGGGATGGTCGCGGGCATCCCGCTCCAGGAGGACCAGGTTGCGTTCTTCCTTGAGCCGTTGCGTGGCGGCGTCGGTGTAGCCGACGTGATGCAAGACCACGTCGCTGTAGCGCATGACGCCCCCTAGCCGCTGGATCGACGGAAGGACCTGCTCATGCACCCGGTATTGCCAGCGAATTTCGGGATGTCGGCGAAACAGCCGGCAGTGGGAGACGACCAATGTCCGGGTGTCGCCGGGACCGGCCAGTGGGCAGACGCAGTTCATCATCCAGGCGACGTTTTCGTCACCCAAGCCGGCCAGGAGGGCTTGCAGGCGGCGGCGATCCTCCGGGTGGAGGCGATCATCAGCATCGAGCCAGAAAATCCAATCGCCGGTGGCATGCCGCAGCGACTCGTTGCGGGCGGCGGCGAAGTCGTCGATCCAGGGGAAGTCGTAGACGCGGGCGCCGAGCTTGTGGGCCACCTCCCGGGTCCGATCGGTCGAGCCGGTGTCCACAACGATGATCTCGTCGAAGAGGTCGGCCACCGGCCCCAGGCACTCGGGGAGGGCAGCTTCCTCGTTGCGGACAATCATTGTCAGCGAGGTGCGCATCGGCATTGGGAGCAGGAGTTGGCGTAGTGGGGCCGGGGTGCCGGTCACCCTGGCCCCACTTCCGTCCCGCTGCGACGCTCTCACAACGAACGCCGCAACTGGTGCAGGATTTTCTGCTCCAGTTTGACATCCCGACCCATCGGAATCCAGTTAGATTCAAACACCGTCGGGTCAATTACCTCGTATTGCCGGTCGATGGTCGGGTCGGTGCGGAAGGCGGCGGCCCCGGCGGTCTGCCGCGTCGGCCGCGGCAGGTCTTCCAGCTCCTTGTAGACCGTCACCTGGACAAAGAAGCCTCCATCGTCCGCCGGTTGGATCAACACCGAGGCGCGGTGGCGGTACGATTGCAGCGTCGCCAAGGCACGCTCCGCCAGGTCCGGACTTCCCGGCTTCCAAGGTTGCTCGAGGCCCGGCGCCACCCTCGGGAAGGTTTCGATACGGCCATCGTAGCGGTTCGCGTAGGCGATCTCGAAGTAGTCGTCGATGGTGTCGATGACTTTCTCGAAGACGGTGCCATAGGCGGGGGGGCCCAGCGGAATGTAGACCGGGTTTTCCACGCAGCACGGGTTGGGGCGAAGCAGGGCGGGATTGTCCAGCATCGGACCGCTGGCGCAGCCGACCAATCCCGCCGAAACCAGGACCACCCACGGAATTCGCCGCATACACTCCCCCTGCCGCGGCGCGGCGCCCGCTCCGGGAGCGCTGGGCCCGTTCAGGCTGCGCGGGTTCCCTGCCGTCGTGATCAGGAAAGAGGCCGGCTTATGCCGCGCCTCGGCCGGCGTGTCAAGACGGACTTGGCTGGCGGGTGACGTCCCGGCGGCGTGGGCCCCCGGACCACGCCGCCCGGCCAAGCCTCGGGCCTGACCCAGCCTGCCCAGGTCCAGGAGCGATTGGGCCCCTGTGATCTTCGTCGGCCGTCGTATACTGCCTGCGGCGGAGAGGGATCGATCGGTTCGCGCTCGCGCGGGGATGGGAGACGCCTGCTCCGCCCACCGGGAGCGTTCACATTCACCGATCCGTGCTCGCTACCTGTCGAGCGAACGCAAATTGATGAACCATGAACGCAACACCAGCAGTCGGCGAGGGGTGAGGAAAAACCGCCGCCTGGAGCACTCCACCCCTCGCAGGCGAGAGGTGCACCCGGTCGATCGAGCGGGAGGTCGAGCGATGCGAGCGATCGTGGTCGGGTCGGGGATCGCGGGGCTGGCGGTGGCCCTCGCCCTGCGGCGAGTCGGCATTGACGTGACGGTGTACGAGCGGGCCTCGCAGCTGACGGAGGTGGGGGCAGGGATCAGTTTGTGGGCCAACGCCTTCCGGGCCCTTGACCACATCGGGGCCGGGGCCGCCGTTCGGGCCGTTTCCCTTCCGGCAGGCCAGTGCGAGTTTCGCGTGCGCGAGGGGCACAAGGTCGTGACCTCGTTCAACACCGCGTCGCTCGAGCGGCAGCTCGGCATGGCCCCGGCGTTGGCGATCGTCCATCGCGCTGATCTGGTAGCTGCGTTGGCCCAAGGCTTGCCGGCGAGTACGTCCCGGTATGGGTACGAGTGCCTCGGCGCCGAAACCCGAGGCTCGCGGGCCATCGTGCGGTTCAAAGGCGGCCATACCGACGAAGCGGACATCGTGGTCGGAGCGGATGGCATTCGGTCGGCGGTTCGCGCCGGGCGACTCGGGGCCGCCGAACCTCGCTACGCCGGTTACACCTGCTGGCGCGGAGTCTGCCGGAGACCGCCAAACCTCGACGCCGGGTATTTCGCCGAATGGTGGGGCCGCGGCCGACGCTTCGGCATCGCCACCCTGACGGGCGACCGCGTCTACTGGTGGGCGACGAGGAATGGGCCGCCCGGCGGTCGGGCTGCCGACGAGCGGGCGGCGGCGGCCGCGGCGTTTCACGGCTGGGCCGACCCGGTGCCGGAGTTGATCGCCTCAACCCCCGCCGAGGCCGTCCTCCGCAACGACATCCTCGACCGACCTCCGCAACGCATCTGGGCCGTCGGCTCAGTGGTCCTGGTCGGGGACGCGGCCCACGCCGCGACCCCGAACTTCGGGCAGGGCGGTTGCCTGGCGATCGAAGACGCCGTCGCCTTGGCCCGGCACATTTCCCAGCGCGGGAACACGGCATCGGCGTTAGCGGACTTCGTCGCCGAGAGGTTCCCACGGACGGCCGCACTGGTGAACGACTCGCGGCGCTTCGGCTGGGTGGCACAGTGGGAAGGTTGGTTTGCTTGCCGGCTGCGGGATATATGCTTCGGCCTGCTCCTGCCGTGGGTCGGCACCCGTCATGTTCTAAGGTATGCTGCCCACGATGTGGGGCCCCTCCAACACCCAGTCGCTTCCGTGTAATTAACCTCAATGCCTGCCCCGAAGCCACGCAGCAAGGGCCAACGTTCGCCTTTCGAATGCTTTTGCTTGACGGCGAGCCTGTCATGGGAGCCGGCCGAACCTCGCTGAGCCAGTCGCTACAACAATCGCCGGAGCGGCCGGTACACCTGAAGGTTCCGTCGGCGATCAGCGGGTCTGTCGCTCCGCCTGATCCCACCATGCGAGTTGTTCACGTGGGTCGTTGACCACCCCGAGTGGTCGTCGTACACTGGCGTTTCGGCATCAGTGCTCCCGGCCAGGTCAGCACCCCCGTCTCGTTCCGAAGGAGCTTTCTTATGAAATCGTATTCAGCTCTCGGCAACTTTCTCCTTAGTATCTCCGTGGGTGTTCTCTCTCTTGGCGTTACCCCTCCGGCTCAGGGGGAAGAGGAAAAGAAAGGGCTTGCCAATCATGCCTCGATCGTGGCGTACCCGGAGGCCATCATCTCGTTGAAAGACCCCAAGACGCAAATGGTCTTCTATGTGGAGAGCAACGGCCGCCGCCTGGTCGCGATCACCAAGGAGGGCATGGTGGCCTGGAGCGTGGACGTCTTGGACGAGACCAAAATCGCACCGGCCCTGGGACAGCCGGTCATCCGCCACTTGCGGCTCCAAGAAGGCGACTTGTGGGTCACCTACGGCAAGAGCGACACGGCGAAGGTGGAAATCAAGAGCGGCAAGGTGAAGTATCTGGGGGCTGACTAGGCCGTTCGAACATCCCCGGGGAACAGTGAGAAAGCCGCTGAGGGGCGGTCCGAGGGCATATTGTTTCGGCTAGCAGCGGAGAGTGTGAAAAATCTGAAGATTTGCTTGACAATGTGGATTAAGGGAGTAGCATAACGGCCAGAAAAGCGACGGAAGAGGCAGGAATAACGAGTCCCATGATGGGAACCGGAGCACAGGATGCTTGGGGTCTTCCGCACGAGCGAGGTTGCGGCCACGCGGGGTGTGGTGCGCGATCTGTCCGTCGAGTAATCCTGGGCCTCGCCAGCCGTAAGCGGCTGGCGAGGCTTATTGTTTTCCCGGGGCGAGCGGCGCCCTCCTCTCCAACCCGGTCCTGGGGCTTGGAAAGCAAGTGACGACCTCATCGTGGGACAAGGAACCGTAACACGGTCGCGGGACCGTGGCCCGTTTCAAGGAGAAAGGTAGGGCCTGAGAAATGGATGGCAGACAACAGATTGTGCAGCGCACCCGAGAGTTGTTGGGAGACCGACTGGAAGACGTGCTCCACATGGTCCGGCAGGACCGGCACGGCCTGCGCGGCTGGGAGGAGCCGGCCCATCTGCGGTCGGTGGTGCGGCGGACGGTCGCCCAGGAGGTTGGAGGCGGCGAGCGGGAAGAAGGGGACTTGGCAGTCGCGGTGGCGGACGTGGGGCGATGCACCGGCGAGGCCGACCCGGGCCAGCAGCGCGAGGCCCTGGGAGAATTGCTGGAGATGGGCGCTTCCGCCCTCGAGAAGGTGCTGCGGCAGCAGGTCAACGAACTGACCCCGGCGGAATTGATCGCCCTGGAGTGCGTGGTCCTCTTCTACGGCCGACCGGCTATCCTGGTCCGCAACGGTCGGCTCGGCGCCGTGCCCGCCACGTGGACAGTGCTGGAGGACCAGCGCGAAGACATCGAGATGTGCCAGCGGGGCGTGGGCCGCATCGAGCTTCTCGACCACCCCGACTATGACTGGGCGGGCACGGCGTTTCTGGTGAACGAGACGACGCTGCTGACGACGCGGCGCTGCGTCGAGTTGTTCGCTGAGCCCCGGGATGGTCGCTGGCAGTTCCGGCCGGGCATCAGCGCGTGGATGAATTACCGTTCGGGCGACCAGCGGGTGGCCAGCGCGGGCTACCGCATCCGTGCGGTGCTGGGGGTGCATGAGCAATACGACCTGGCGCTGCTGGATGTGGAGCCGCCGCAAGTGTCGCGGCAAGCACCGACGCCGCTGGCCTTGATGGCCCAGTGCCCGCCGCGGCTGGAAGGCCGGCCCGTTTACCTGATCTCCTACCCGATCCGCGACGCCCGCCGCAGCGAGCCGGAGGTCATCGCCCGCATCTGCCGCGATGTTTACAACGTCAAGCGGGTACAGCCGGGCTTGATCCGCCGCTGCTTCCGCTTCCAGAACATCGAGCTGATGCAGCACGATTGTGCCCAGTTGGGGCAGTCAAGTGGCGGCTGCCTCGTCGATCTGGAAACGCATCAGGTGGTCGGTCTCCAACTCTCAAGCCGTTACCTGGAAACCTCGACGGCGATTCCGCTGTGGGTGCTGCGCGACGATCCTTTGCTGAAGCAGGCAGGGGTGACGTTCGCGGAGGCTTCCCAGCGCGATCTGGAAGGGCTGATGAACCAGCTGGAACGGCTGTCCCGCAGCCGATATTGGCCCGAGGTCCGGGCGACGATCGGCAACCTCTACCAGCGGGCGTTCGGCACCCTCCCCCCGGGGAACTACTGAGATGAGGGGCTGAGCAAGCCACAAGCACGACTCGGCGAGGCGGGCGCCAGCCGCCCGCCTCGCCGAGGGTTCGTTGCGTGGCCGATTTGGGTTTGACCCGACCAAAGCTAACGAGGGGCCTCCGCTGGTAGTGTTGGCGGAGGCTCCGCGCTTTTGGGCCGATCCTGATTGCTGTTCTTGCCCCGCTCCCGGTCGCCGCCGCAGCTGAGGCTAAGGAGAGCGGCGAGGGCAAAAGCGACGGTTTTCCTCGGGAAGCGCATCGCCCAAGTCACGTTTGCCAACGTTACACAGCGCATCCTGATCAAAAGCAGTCGGACCGGCTGCACGGCTTGCAGCCGGCCCGAGCTTTGCGCACGACCATGCGGCACCACGGTGCCACCGCCTTAGCTGCCGCTGCCGGTGCCGGTGGGAGTCCCGCTTTCCTTCTTCGTGGGCGTCGACGAACCACCGCAGCCAGCGGCCAGGGACACGACAAAGCTGAAAACCAACGCGAGAGCCAACAACTTTTTCACAGGTCAACCATCCTTTCGCGTCATGGAATGAGTCGGCCGACCATCGACCGACGGGGCCAACAGTTTGGGCCTCCTCCATTCCGTCAGGTTGCCGGAACCTCGTCGAACGGCCAACGCCTGGAAATCAGTTGGCGCCGTCCTTCTTCTCGCCGTCCTTCTTCTCGCCGTCCTTGGTCTCGCCGTCCTTCTTCTCGCCATCCTTTTTTTCGCCGTCCTTCTTGTCGCCATCGGTGGGCGCCATGTCTTTGGCCGGCTGCGCGCCGGTGGGCGTCCCACCCTTGGCGCCGGTGCCTTCCTTTTTCGTCGGCGTGGAGGAACCGCCGCAACCCATCACGAACAGGCCGCAGATCACCAACAGAGCAAGCAGTTTGCGCACGACTCTACCGTCCTTTCCACAAGGTGCCGAAACTACCCCAACGCCGGGGCCGGAGCCCCGGCGCCGTCCACAAGCCAAGATGCGCCGCTACTCGGTTTATTCCCGAGAAAATTTGGCGACTCCCGAATTTTAGGAAGGGGCGTGAGGACGGCCAGTGATACGGGCTGGCACCCGTTTGCAAACAGCACCGGCCACGGAGCTTGGAACGCCCCGGTAGCTTGACGGTATCACGGGCGTCAGGCGGCGATCTTGAGGTAGAGTTCTCCGTGGGCTGCCGTCATCTTCGCCGCGGGGAAGCAGTCACGGGCCCGTTGTCGCGCTGATTCGCCGACTTGACGGGCCAGCTGCGGCTCGCGGAGCAACCGGTGCGTGCGTCGCGCCAACATGGCCTTGTCGCCAGGGGGCACCAGGAAGCCGGTCTCGCCATCGGTCATCAGCTCCGCCAGCTCCGGCCACCGCGAGGCCACCACCGGCCTTCCCGCCGCCATCGCCTCCAATGCGGTCTGTACCCCCGTCGGTCCCAAACTCGGGACCCACACGATGTCGGCCCGGCGGAGCCATGACCCCAGCCGCGCCTGTCGGCCAAGGAAATGCACGTATTGGTGCGTGCGGGTGGTTTGGGCGAACGCCTCTAAGCGAGGGCGGTCAGGCCCCTCGCCGATCAGACTCAGGTGGAGGTCAGGATGCGGGAACCGCAAGATGTCCAAGGCCCAGATCGCGTCGCGGAAGCCTTTGCGGACCTCCAACGGCCCGACGGCGAGAACGTGTTGGCCTTGGGGTAGCGCCTCGGCCGGTGTCTCCTCGCTGGTGGGTGCTACCCCCGGCGGGATGATCACCACCCGATCCGCCGCAACCCCTGTTCGCCGAACCAGCTGCCACTCCGCCCCACTGCCGACGATGACCGCCCGCGCCCGCCGCAGCAGGCAACGATCGACCAGCGACACCGACGGCAATCGCGTCGGCGGCCACGGTCGGCTGACGACCAGGCCGGCGCCACCCCAACCGGACAACAGGCCCACCATCCGCAAGGCCAACGGCTTCCAGACGTGCAGGATCGTCGGGCGGAAGGCCGTCAGCAGCCGTCGCAGCCGCCAAACCGGCGCCGGGTCGACGAGCCGTTCCCAGCCGAGGAACTCTACGGGCACGCCAGCCTGTCGCAGGTGCCGGCCCATGGGGCCATCGCCGCCGATGACGGCCACGCATACCGTGAACCCCCGGTGGTGCAGGTCGGCCGCCAACAACGCCAACTGTCCCGCTGCCCGACCATAGTCCAAGGATGGAATCACATACAGGATCTTCACGGCCACACGTCTCCTGGCAAGGATCCGGCCGAGCCGTCGGCAGCCGCCGCGGCGGCGGGCACGGGCCGAGGGACTCGCCATGCTGGATCGTCGTCGGTCATGAGGTCGATCACGCTGCCCGGGCCACAGTCGCGGGCAGCGATTCGCTCGGGCGGCATGAGGGCCCCACCGACCCACGGAGGACGAGCACCAGGGCCGTCATCAACACCATGTTGGCCCAGGCGTAGGCACCATACACCTGCATCAAGGCGGCGAACCGCTCCGGCAACAGGCCGCTGCTGGTGGACAGCATCAAGCCTTGCGCACCGATGAGCAAGCCGACCAGCGTGCGGCGTCGGGCGCGTCCTAAGGGCTGCGTCGCCAGCGCATAGACCACCGCCGCCACCGGCACCAGCAGGGTGACGTAATGGTGCTTCCACGTCCGCTCGCTGAAGAGCAACATTCCCAGGATGACCAAGCCACACTCCGCGGCCAACCGCCACTCAGCGGCGCCGGCCGTGGGCGTGCGACACGTCCACACCACGACACCCGCAAACAGCAACATCGCCGCTTTCACTAGCCCGCGAGCGATCGCGGGGTCCCAGGAGACCCAATGGTGATATTCCAGCGGCGTGTAAACATGGTCGATGTAAGTGGAAAACGACGGATGCTCGGTCACGAGCCGAAAGACCAGTCCCGGCAGCGACTGGTTGGGGTGCTCGGAATAGAAGACCTCACCCTGTATGACATAAGGCTCGATCATCTTCTCGGCCCAACTCTCCAGCAGGTCGAGGTTCCGTTGCCAACCCAATACCAGCCCCGGCACAACGACAAAAAACAACGCCAACCCCATCAGGCAGCCGAGCAATGGCCGCCAGGCCCGTTTCCACGCCAGGTAAGGGACGAACAGCGCCGGCGTCACTTTGCAGGCAATCGCCAAGCCGAGAAGGACTCCGCCGACGCCGCCCCACCCGCCTCGCCACAAGCCTAGGAAAGCAACCACCAGGAACAGGATGAACAAATTGACGTTGCCGTGGGTCAAGTCCCCGATGATCGGCCGCAGGCAAAGTAGCACCGTAAGTGCTTGGGCCCAGAATGGGAACGGTAAGGACCCCGTTTCGATCCAGCGAAAGACCCAGACGATGGCCACCAGGGCCATGAGGGCCTTGAGAGAAAACCAGGAAAGCGCCCCGACCATCGTTGGCAGCTTGGCGAAAGGGCGCAACAGCAGCGCCATGATCGGTGGGTTGGGATAGAGGTGACGCTGGTAAATGTCTTCGCCGGCCTCCAGCTGCTCGAGCTGTTGCCGCCAGCGCACGATCGCGGAGCGGTGACTGCTCACCTTAATGCCATACTGGACACTCACCGTCAAGAAGACAACGACCAAGCCGCCGATCAGCCAGCGGCTGCTGACGCGGGCACGCCGGTCTGGGGAAAGGTCCGTCGCCGTCATGAATCGCATCCTTGCTCATGAGGCTGGTCATGAGAGAAGGCGGTCAGCCTCCGTGCTTCAGGATGGCGAATGTACTTCAGTCTCGGGAAAAAAGAAAGGTCAAGCCGAGGCCCGCTGTCTGGGGGGCCACTGGGCCGACGATGCACCGCAGCCCGTGCTCGCGACGGGCCCAAGTCCCAGAGGGCGTTACTGGGCCGAAACCGTCCGCGAGGGCGGCGGGCAGGAGCGAAGATACTCGATCAACTCCGGCAAGGGCGTGGCTGGGCCAAACACCCGGGCGACCCCCATTTCCTCCAGCTTGCGGGCATCGGCCGCGGGGATGATCCCGCCGACGATGGTTCGCACATGCTCTAATCCAGCCTGCCGAAGCAGCTCGAGCACGCGCGGCACCAGGACCATGTGCGCCCCGCTCAAGATGCTGATGCCAAGCCAGTCAGCGTCTTCGTCGGCCACCGCCCGGACGACGGCCTCGGGGGTCTGCCACAGGCCGGTGTAGATGACGTGGAACCCGGCATCGCGCAAGGCGCGGGCCACGACCTGGATGCCGCGGTCGTGGCCATCCAGCCCCACCTTGGCCAAGACGATGCGTTGCGCCGGCTGGTGCATGGCCGCTTTCCGATAACGCTCTCTGCCCGGTTCGCCCGGTGCCGCGAACCCCACCTGCACGATACCACAGGTCCGCTCCCCAGGGCGAGCCCAACCGCGCCTCAGCGCTCCGCCGGCGGCATCGGCGCCGCCGGCGGGGCCGGCGAATAGCGGAGGAGTCGTTTGCCGGTCCGCTCAGCCGATGGCCGAAACGTCCCCAGCACCCGCGCCAAGGTCCCCTTCAAGGGGGCGTCGCTTTGGGCCGCCAACGCTTCCAGGCCGGCGAGTTGCTGTTTGGGGAGAACGAGGCCCTGCTCCTGGATGGCCCGGATCAGTTCCTCGGCCGCGGCCAGCCGCAACTCGGGACGCCGGTTGCCGTCGAGCACCAGATCGGCGAGGTGGGGTTGGGCCACCCGGGCGGGCAAACGGCCGGCCGCCTCGATGGCCAGGTGGGCGAGTTCGTCGTGATGCAGGGCCTTGAGGATGGCGGCCTCGGCGGGGCGGATGTCGTAGCCGGGGACTTCCCCCGTGGCCAGCCGTTTCAGCCAGACCATCGCCAGGGCGGCCTGGGCCTTGCGCTCGTCTTCGGACATGGGTTGACCGAGGGCCTCGGTGATCCGGGCGGGCAATTCCTCCTTGAGCTGCTCCGGCGTGGGGCGGGACAGCACCCAGACATGGCGGTAGCTCTTGGCCAGGCTGCGGACCAGGAGTTCCGCGCTGCCGGGCACCGGGGCGGGCGGGTCGGGCGTCAGCAACAGGAGCACCGGCAGAGTGCCGACGTCGATGTCGGCGCGGAGCTGGGGCAGGAGGTACGGGAGTTGCGGATCGGGAATGCCCGGGTCAAGGAGGATGACATCGATGTCGGCGGCCTCGCGGAGTCGGCGGAGGACCTCGCGGCCGGTGGGAACGACGACCGGCTCGAAGCCCGCCGCCGCCACGGCGGCGGCGGTCGCCTGGGCCCGGGCCGCGTCGAAGTCGCCGATCAACGCCTTGGCCTTCGGCTCGGCCGCTAAGGCTCGGCGCAGCACTTCCACCACCCGGGCGCTGGAGACGGAAACAGGCGGCCCCGGAATCCGCAACAGGGCATCGGCCGCCGCCAACGCCACCCGCCGGTCGGGATAGTTCAGCGCCCGGACCAGGGCCGGCATTCCCCGGGTCGTCGGTCGGGCCGCCCGCACCTCGGCCAAGTCTCCCAGGGCCCGCACCGTCGCCAGGATGATCGGCAGCCGCCGCTCGACCAAGGCCCGCTCCAGCACCGTGGTCACCAAATCGGGGTTTACCGACGACACCAACTCATGGGCCTGCGGCGCTGCCTTGCTCAACGGCTGGTCGTACCCCGCCCCTTCCATGGCTTTCTCCAGCGCCAAGCTCAGGAAGACGATCTGGGCCGGCTCGAAGGTCGGGTCCAGTTCCAGCGCCTGCCGTGCATAGCGCAGGCCAAAATACTCCTCCGCCTTGCTGGCCGGGCGCGTTTCGGAGACCAGGCCTTTGCCGTCCCAGCGCCAGATGGGGACGGCCTGGGGATTTTCAAAGCGTACCTGGTGCTGGAAATAGCGCTCGGCCTGTTGCGTCAGGGCCACTTTGGCCCGGGGCAGCCTTTCCGGCGACGTTTCCAGGAGGTAGGCGAGGGCTTCCACCGCCTTTTTCTGCACGCTCTCCGCTTCCTTGGGAGAGGCCGCCAAATACCACAACTCCGGCACCGCCTCGACGGCGCCTCGCCGCTGCAACACGTCGATCAGCTGCGTCTTGAGGACCGGATCATCCATGTCCAAGGCGGCAGCGATGGGCGGCACCGTCTCCTTGTAAAGCCGAGGCAGCACCGTCAGGATCGCCGCCTGCTCGCTGGGCGTCCCCTTTTGAAGTGCGGCGATGAGGTGCGGCACCGCCGCCGCGCCGGATCGCTGAAGCTCGCGCAGGGCGAAGACCCGTTCCTCGGGCGTGGCCGACAGATTGCGAACGAATTTCTCGATCCGCTGCGGATCGCTGAGGTGCTTTTTCAGGACCGCGCTCATGCGTTCGAGCAACGGCCCGGCATCGGCCCGGAGTTGCGGAATGGTCAGGAGCTTGAGGAAGGACGACATACCGTCCTTTGCCTCAATGTGCAGCAAGTCCTCGTCCGAGGGGTTGGACTTGAGGAAACCCTTAAGATGCTCCGCGGCGAGGTTAAATTGCCCGAGTTCGATCTCGTAGAGCATCGCATTCCAGTATTCGATCGGTTTCTCGGGCTTGGCGATGAATTGGCGGAAGTTCTGGGCCTGGGCATTCGCCAGGGCGACCAGCCCGGCGAGAGCGACGAAAGCGCTGCGGAGGATGCGGAGCGACATCTCGGTGCCTCTTCTTTCGGATGGTCGTGCGGGCGGTCGACGCCGGCTGGTTCGGGGCGGGCGTCGGGCGACGCCCGCCCCGAACCGACGGGTCAAACCGCGATATCGGCCCGCACCAGGTCTTCAAATGTCTCCCGACGGGGAATCAGCCGATGCGGGGCGCCAACGACCAGCA
>JANWYO010000166.1 GCA_025055215.1 Gemmataceae bacterium | reverse complement strand
TTTCGCGGCGCCGGGGGGCGGTTTGGTGCCGCCGCGCGACGGCGCCCGCCCGTAAAACCATTCCCACCACGCCTGGGGCGCGCCCCCGGCGGGGGGCCCGCCGCCGGCGTTGCGCGCGCCCCCCTCGCCGGCGAAATTGGGCCGCTTCCTCAAAGCAGTGGCGGAACAGTTCCGCCACGCCATACGGTTCCCGCGGCTGGGCTGGGATCCCGCCCAAGGCAGGCCGCATGACCGCCGTCGCCCACAAGTGCAACTCAATGCGCCCGAATGCCGGCAGTTCGGTGGCGCTGCCACCCGGTCGAAACGCTCGGAAGCGCCGATCGACCTCCCGCTTCCGCTCTTCGATGCGCTCCATCCAATCCGCGGCACCATCGCCGGGCTGAGCCAGGAGGTCGCATTTGGTCAACACCAGCCACACCGGCAACCCACCCACCGCTGCCCGCCGACCACGATGCTCCTCCAACTGCTGTAAGAACCGGTGGAATTGGGAAAAATCCGCATCCAGTTGAGGCGGCTCGTCCGCGACGTCCACCACGAGCAACAACGCGTCGGCTTCCAGAAGCGCCTGGGCCAAGCTGCCGTCCCGATCCGCCGCTTGCCACGCGCGAGCCTGGGCAAGCAACTCGTTGGCCCGACGGCCCTCGCAGTCGATCAGCGTCACTTCCCATGCAGAGGTCGCCGAGTCCAACGGCTCGTAGCGAGCATCATACGGAACGATTTCCCCCAGGGTCGAGCGGTGCGCCCGTTGGTCGTAGACCTCATGCCGCAGCTGCTCCAGGCCCTTCGAGACGAGTACCAACCGGCCATGCAAGCGGTGCTGCTGGCTGTGGGCCGCCTCCGCCAGGGCACCGAGCAACCAGGTCTTGCCGGCATGTGGCATGCCAAACAGAACGATCCGAAGCGGCTCCAGAGAGACGCCCGGAGATGGTGTCTGCGCGGTCGCCATAAGACGCCCCGTGCTGGGATCGACCCTGCCATTGTACTTCGCGCTCCCACGACGGCCGAGAGTGTGTTCCCCTCCCGGCACTCTAGCGACCGCCGAGCTTCTCCAGCGTGGCCTCCGGCTGCCACAGGTAGAGGAACGACGGCAGCCGAGTCCGGTCCAACCCTGGAATGCTGAAGGGGACCATCGGACTCCCCTGCAAGGGCACGTTGGGAGTGATGGCATACGGCGAATACGCCGGGTCGTTCCGTCGGCGATAGACCACCACGGGTCCTTCAGGAACTTGCGCGAGCTGCCGAGCCAGCTGCACCGCATCGTCAAGATAGCCGATTCGGTCAATCAGGCGGCGCTCGAGAGCCTGAGAGGCGGTGAAGACGCGGCCGTCGAAAGTGGTGGGCTCTTTCGGATCGACGCTGGGTCGGCCCTGGATGACGGTGTGGCGGAAACGCTGGTGGAATTCGTCGGCGATCGATTGCAGCAGCTGGCGGACTTCGTCGGACAGATTGACGGCTGAACTTCCCATGTCGATAAGTGGCCCGGACTTGATGAATTGGCTGCGGACGTTGAAGTACCCCATCGCTTCGCGGAGGTTGTAGAGGTTGAGGATCACGCCGATGCCGCCGGTGATAGTCGTGGGATGGGCCAGGATCGCGTCGCTGGCGGTAGCCAAGTAGTACGCTCCGCCAGTGCCGACATCAAGGAGGCAGGCGACGACGGGCCGGCCGGTGCGAGTGCGAAACACTTCTAAGTCCCTCCGCATGATGTCCGAAGCCGTGACCCCCCCACCGGGGCTATTGATGCGGACGACAATCGCCGCCACCGCCGGGTCGGCGGCGGCGGCATCAAGCTTCTCCCGAAACAGTGACACGGGGTTTTCGCCCAGGGAGTAAAGCCCCGTCAAGTCGGCGTTAAGCAACAACCCGTCTACGTCGATAACCGCCACTTTCGGGCCAGTCCGGGTATACCCGCCAAGCTGCATCTCCACCACCGGCCCACAAGTGTTGCTCGGGGGTTGCTCGGCGACGACGCGGCTATGGGTGCAAACCGGCCCATCCAGGTGGGCCACCACGCGCAAAGCAGGCATACAGCCTCCGACGCAAACCGTCGCCCACGCCATCAGGTTCGTCAGAAGCCGCATCGCTTTTCCTCAGTCGCCAAGCCACACTTTCGGCACAATCCATGAGATAAGGCCGACTCGAATTGTTTATCGGCGATTCGAGACGGCCAACCACACGATTGCCGCTTCCAAGACCGGCCCAAAAGCCGGCTCGTGAATCAAGATGATTTCGTAATTATCATAATGACCACACAAAACGAACCACTGTGCCTCTCCTCAACAAGGCAAGACAAAGATTTCCTTTTCGCTTATCTCACTTCACCGAGAGATTTTGCACCTTGAGAGCACCTGAGTGCGTGGGAGACATCGCGGAGAGGCATCCTCCTTGCGACCATTAGACTTGCCAAAGTCGCTTGGGCGAATCGGACGGGGTAACTCCACCATGAGAGGGTCGAGAGACGGCGTGCCTGCTGCATTCTTCCGCGAGCGGACCCACCATGCTCATCGTGGAGTCCAGCAGCGAGAAAGCGTTTACCCAGTCGTCGGCCAAGCACACGAGCTATCTGACACAATCCAGCCAGCCCGTTCTAATTGAATTCTCACGGAGACTTCCGACGGACGTGGGCCGGTGATTTACTTGCAAACATACGCAAACTGGATAGGTTGTATAGTCGTGTGAACGAGATTGTTCTCGAGGTCTGTCGCGATTGATTGAAGAATTTGAACCGCCCGACAGATCGGCTCGTCGACGTGAAACAGGTGAGATAGAACGGCTGCTCAGGGATTGTCGGTCTCGACATCCGGGGCCAACTTCCCGAGCAACACTTTCTCCCCAGGGGCCGAATGCGAACGACGTTCGGCTCGACGGGACGACTGCACCAGGATGGCCTACGCCAGTCGTCGCATTGAGAATAGGACTTCCTGATGCGAACCGAAGATGCCATCGTCCTAACCCCCGCCGCCACCGGGGATGCCAATTTGGCCATCGCGGCCTGCCGGGCCGGAGCACGCGGTGTCCTGGACCTTGAATACGTCACCAACCTCGACCACGCCCTGGCTGCTTTGGAGCGCCTCAGCCACTTTGGGCGCGGTCCGTTCGGGCTGAAATTGGGGGCCGGGAGTGCCCCATTGGTGGATCGCCTACTTGGCCAGAGGCCCGAACGGCTGCGCTGGGTGTTGCTGGCCGGCGGGGTTCATCCCGACGTTGAAACGTGGGTTCGGCACTTCCAAGGGCAGGGAATTGAGGTCCTCTTCGAGGCGATTTCCCTCGACGAAGCGCAGCGCGGCATCGCCCTCGGCGCGGACGGCTTGATTCTGAAAGGGCACGAAGCGGGCGGTCGGGTCGGCAGCAGCACGTCTTTTGTCCTCTTGCAGCAATGGCTGATGCACCGGCACCAGATTGCTCCGACGCGCCCCGTGCCGGTGTTTGTCCAAGGCGGCATGGGATTGCACACCACCGCCGCCTGCCGCGTCGTGGGGGCCACCGGCGCCGTGTTCGACGGCCAACTCCTTCTCACGCGGGAGGCATCGCCGTCGGCCGCTGTGCAACGATTGCTGGAATCCTTTGACGGCAGCGAAACGGTCTGTCTGGGCGAACGCCTGGGAGAATGCTATCGCTTCTATTTCCGACCGGGGCTTTGCGTTCTGGAGGAACTGTCCCGAACGGAACGCCAGCTGTCCGAATCATCCCTTTCCCCCGATGAACGTCTCCGACAATGGCGGGAGGCGGTTCGTCAGCGGATCGGCAGCGATCCTGAGACAGCGGCTTGGCCCCTCGGTCAAGACGCCGCGTTGGCCCGGCGCTGGGCCGAGCAATACGCGACCCTTGCCGATTGGCTCCGGGCCTTGGTCCGGGAAGTGCCGAACCAGATCGACCGGGCGCGTCGCCTGGCCCCCTTGGCGGAAGGGAGCCGACTAGCCCAGGCGGTCGGCACGCGCTATCCGATCTTCCAGGGGCCGATGACCCGGGTCAGCGACACGGCCGCTTTCGCGGATGCCGTTTCTCAAGCGGGCGCCTTACCCTTTCTGGCGCTGGCGTTGATGCGAAAGGCCGAGACGGAGCGGCTGTTGGCGGAAACCAGGCAGCGGCTGGGCTCCCGCCCCTGGGGGGCCGGCATTCTCGGCTTCGCCCCCCCAGAGGTCCGGCAAGAGCAGCTTGAGGCGATCCGCGCCGTCAGACCCCCGTTTGCCCTGATCGCCGGCGGCCGACCCGATCAGGCCCGGACCCTGGAAACCGACGGCATCCCCACCTACCTTCACGTCCCCTCGCCAGGGCTGCTGACCCTTTTCCTCAAGGATGGCGCCCGTCGGTTCATCTTCGAGGGCCGCGAGTGCGGCGGCCACGTCGGCCCGCGCTCCAGCTTCGTCCTCTGGGAGTTGATGATCGACGTGCTCCAAGGCCATATCCAGGCCACGGGCAAGGGAGACGACCTGCACGTCCTTTTTGCCGGGGGCATTCATGATGCCCGGTCGGCGGCCATGGTGGCGACCCTGTCCGCCGGCTTGGCGGAGCAGGGCGTGGCTGTGGGTGTCCTGGTCGGGACGGCGTACTTGTTTACCGCCGAGGCCGTCGCCACCGGTGCCATTGTGCGGCAGTATCAGGACGAGGCCTTGACCTGCCGGGAAACCGTGCTGTTGGAAACCGGCCCCGGTCACTCCATCCGCTGTGCTCCCACTCCCTACTACGAGCAGTTCGAGCAGGAGAAGCGTCGTCTGCAACGTGCCGGACGCAGCCACGACGAGGTTCGCGAAGCCCTCGAGGCGATGAACATCGGCCGCCTGCGGATTGCCTCCAAGGGGATTGACCGCCTGCCGGGCGACCAGCGGCAGTTCGTGACGCTATCGCCTGAAGAGCAGCGACGCCAGGGAATGTACATGATCGGCCAGGTCGCGTGCCTGCGCGATCGGGTGATCCGGATGGCGGAGCTGCACAGCGATATTTCTCAGGGGAGCGGCCGCATCCTGGAATCGGCGGCGTTCTCCGCGGCGGTCCCCTCCGCGGAGCCGTCCCATCCCAGCGACATCGCGATTGTGGGCATGGGCAGCCTCATGCCCAAGGCCGGATCGCTGCGCTCGTTCTGGGAAAACATCCTCGCCAAGGTCGACGCCATCGTCGAGGTCCCCCCCGATCGATGGGACTGGCGGCTGTACTACGATCCGAATCCTAAGGCCCGGGACAAGATCTACTCCAAGTGGGGCGGCTTCATCGACGACACCCCCTTCGACCCGCTCGCCTTCGGCATGCCCCCCAACAGCCTGACTTCCATCGAGCCCATGCAGCTGTTGACCCTGGAGGTCGTCCGTCAGGCCCTGGCGGATGCCGGCTACGCCGATCGGCCCTTTGACCGAGAGCGGACGGCCGTCATCCTCGGTGCCGGCGGTGGTGCTTCGCAGCTGGCGGTGCTCTACAGCTTCCGTTCCTACTTGCCGATGCTCGATACCGTTCCGGGATTGAAGGAAGCGGCGAGCGAGATCCTGAAAAAATGTGACACGCTGCTGCCCGAGTGGACCGAGGACTCGTTCCCGGGCATCCTCGTCAACGTGGTCGCGGGCCGGGTCGCCAATCGCTTCAATTTCGGCGGTCCGAGCTTTGCCGTCGATGCTGCGTGTGGCTCCTCCCTGGCCGCGTTGTATGCCGCCGTCCGGGAACTGGAAGCAGGCTCGAGCGACACCGTGGTGCTGATCGGGGCGGACACGGTGCAGAACCCATACACCTACATGGCCTTCAGCAAAACCCAGGCTTTTTCGCCGCGGGGCCGATGCAGCACCTTCGATGAGTCAGCCGACGGCATTGTCATCAGCGAAGGGATCGGCGTCGTCATCCTCAAGCGCTTGGCCGACGCCGAGCGAGATGGCGACCGGATCTACGCCGTCATCAAAGGGATCGGGGCGTCGAGCGACGGCCGCGACAAGGGGCTGACGGCACCGCGTCCGGAAGGCCAGCTCCGAGCGTTGGGGCGGGCCTACGCCAAGGCCGGGGTTTCGCCCGCCGAGGTGGAACTTGTCGAGGCCCACGGAACCGGGACCGTGGTCGGCGACCAGACCGAGATCCAATCGCTGGCCACCGTGTTCCGCCAAGCGGGGGCCTCTCGACAGGGCTGCGCGGTCGGCTCGGTCAAGTCTATGATCGGACACACCAAGTGTGCCGCCGGGCTCGCCGGCTTGATCAACGCCACGCTGGCCTTGTATCACAAGACCCTCCCGCCCACCCTGGTCCACAAACCGAACCCTAAGGCACGCTTTGAGGAAAGTCCCTTCTACCTCAACACCGAGGCGCGGCCCTGGATTCACGGTAGCGACCGTCCCCGGACCGCTGCCGTGAGTGCCTTCGGCTTCGGGGGCACCAACTTCCACGCTGTGCTCCAGGAATACACCGGCGATTACCTCCGATCTTCGGAACCGGCCCTTCAGACTTGGCCGGCGGAGTTGTGCGTCTGGCGGAAGTCGAGCCGGTCGGCACTTCGGGAAGCAGTGGAGGATTGTCTCAGCGCTTTGGAGAAAGGCGGCCGGCCTCGGCTCAGCGACCTCGCTTTCACGCTGAGTCTGGAGGCGACCGCTGCGGACGACCCATGTGCCGCGTTGGCGGTGGTGGCCAACTCCGTGGACGACTTGCGGCAAAAGCTCCTCGCGGCCAGCGAAGCGCTCCGCGCCGGCAAGGACCGATGGCACGATCCCCGTGGGGTCTACCTCCAGGCCGAGCCGGCGCCGTGCTCCGGGAAGATCGCCTTTCTCTTCCCGGGCCAGGGATCGCAGTACGTCAACATGTTGGCCCAGCTTGCCCTGGTTTTTGCCGAGGTGCGCCAGGCGTTCGACCGGGCGGAATACGTCCTCCGAGGCAGGTTCGACAAGCCGCTGGGGAAGTACATCTATCCGCCGTCGGCGTTCACCCCCGAAGCGGAGGCGGAAGCCCGCCGGCAGCTGACGCGCACCGACGTGGCCCAGCCCGCCATTGGGGCCGCCAGTATGGGCCTGTTCCACCTTTTGACGCGCCTGGGGATCGAAGCGGATTATTTCGCCGGTCACAGCTATGGCGATTACGCCGCACTGTGCGCTGCCGGCGCCCTGGATGAGGAAGGCCTGTATCGGCTGTCGTACCAACGCGGCCGGGCCATTGTTGACGCCACCGACCAGATGCCGGGGAGTATGGCGGCGGTCGAGGCCGACGCCGCCACGGTGGCGCAACTGATCGCGGGTTTGGGGGATGTGTCGGCCGCCAACTTGAACAGTCCCCAGCAGACGGTGATCTCGGGTCGTCAGGAGGCCGTGGAGGCCGCGCTCAGCCGACTGCATGCGCGTGGGATCCGGGCGTCGCGGCTTCCCGTGGCGTGCGCGTTTCACTCGCCGCTGGTTGCCGCCGCCCAGGCACCATTTGCCCGGGCGTTGGCCGACACTCGTTTCCGGCCGCCGCGGAAGCCGGTCTATGCCAATACGACGGCCCTGCCCTACCCCTCTGACCCCACGGCGCTGGCGAGCCTCTTGGCCGAGCACCTGGTGCTGCCGGTTCGTTTCCAGGCCGAGATCGAGGCCTTGTATCAGATCGGCGTTCGCGTGTTCGTCGAAGTCGGGCCTCAAGGCATTCTCACCGGGCTGGTGGGGCAAATCCTCGAAGGGCAACCGCACTTGGCCGTTGCTACAGACCTCAAAGGCCGGCCCGGTCTGGTACAGTTGCAACACGCCCTTGCTCAGCTGTCGACCCATGGCTGTGCCGTTCGGCTGGGCCGTCTGTTTGAGCAGCGTCGGTGTCGGCGGTTGGACCTGTCCCGCCTGGCGCAAGAAACCGATCAACCCCGGTTGTCCCCGAGCACGTGGCTAGTCAATGGCACCCGGGCCCGGCCGTTGCACGGGCCGGAACCCCGGATCCTCGGGCAGGCGGTGCCTCGGGACGGGTCGGCGAGTGCCGCCGCCGCGGCCGCGCCCCCCGCCGCGGCGGGCCAAGGGCCTGCGCGGCAAGCAGCGACGGCGGGGCTTGCCCGACCTGCGGCGCCGGCGGCAACGTCGTCCGCTCCACTTGCCGCGGCAGGGGAATCCCTTGGCGAGCGGAACGGTCCGCTGCCGGCGATTCCCGCGCCGCCGATCGTTCAACCCGTCGCTGGCGACGATGTGACCCAGGTAATGCTTCGCTTCCAGGACTTGATGGCGCGGTTCCTAGAGACGCAGCGAAGCGTGATGCAACAGTTCCTGGAGGGAAACCCTCCCACGACCCCGCCGCCGGTGCCGCCACCGGCGGCCGAGGCCTTAAGCGGTTCGGTCAATGGCCATGCACCGCCGGGAGCGCCGCCTTCGTCACCGGCGGCGAACGCTCCCGCACCGTTGGCCCCGCCCCCCGACCCGGAGCCGGTTTCTAAACTAACTGCCCTGACTCCCTCGGCAGGGCCGGAAGTCCCACCGGGGACGGAGACCGCAGCCCCGGAGCCGGTCCCGACGCCCTCCGCCGCCGCGCTGGATCGCGCGGCCATCACCCGCCACTTGCTCGACATTGTCGGCAAGCGGACCGGCTACCCGCCGGAGATGCTCGGCCTCGATCTCGACCTGGAAGCCGACTTGGGAATCGACTCGATCAAGCGGGTAGAGATCCTCGGTTTGCTGGGCGAGGTGCTTCGCAGCAGTCTCCCGTCGCTCGGCGGGGAGATGGAGAAATTCACCAGCCTGAAGACGCTGCGGGGCATCATCGATGCGCTGGTGGCCCGGTGTGTTTCCGAACCCGCTGCCTCGAGCGCCCCGCGGCCCGCTGCCCCGGAGGCCGATCGCGCTGGGATTCAGCGACTTCTCCCAGTCCCCACGGAGGTAGCGTTCCCCTCCGACACCACCTGGACCCCGCCGGGTGGTGTGGTCCTGTTGACGGATGACGGTCGCGGCGTCGCCGACCATCTGGCGCGGCAGCTGGCTGACTTGGGACAAGAGACTGTCTTGCTTCGCCCGGGCTTTTTCGAGGGCAACGGGCGCGATACCGTCTATCACGCCGACTTGACGGATGCTGATGCCGTCGAGGCCGTGTTGCGGGAAATTCGCGCCGAATTCGGGCCCATCACCGGGCTGATTCATCTGCTGCCGTTGGCGAAGGATACGGGAGACAGCTGGCTGGAGCGGGTGCGGCGCGAGGTCAAGTCGCTGTTCCTGCTGGCACGGGGGCTGAGCGGGGATCTCCGCCGATACGTGGGGCCGGGGAAGCCGCTCTTCTTAGCGGCCACGAGCATGGGGGGGCAGTTCGGCAGCGGCGAGTTGCCGCCGACGTTCTTCCCGGGCCAGGGGGGTATCGCCGGCCTGACCAAGAGCCTGGCCCATGAATGGCCGGAAGTCCTCGTGCGCGTCGTGGACCTTGACGGGACCGCCCCGTCGGGGCGCTTAGCGAGCCAGTTGGTGGCGGAGTTGCACGACCTGGACGGTCCGGTGGAGGTCGGGCACGTGGGCGACCGGCGCGTGACGCTCCGCTGCGTGCCGGCGCCACTGGACGTCACTGGAAAGCCAACACTCCAGTTGGACAGCGCCAGTACCATCGTCGTCACCGGGGGAGCCCGCGGCATCACCGCTGCCGTCGCCTTGGAATTGGCGCGGCGGGTCCGGCCCAACCTGGTGATCGTCGGCCGGTCGGCCCCGCCGCCGGCCGACGAGGCGCCCGAAACCCGCGCGCTGACCGAGCCTGCGGAGTTGAAAGCGGCCCTGGTGGCCCAATGGCGGGCCCAAGGCCGCACGGTTACGCCCGCCGCGGTTGATGCCGCCTACCACCGCCTCCTCCACGACCGCGAGATCCGGGCCAATCTGGCGGCCATGCGCGCCGTCGGCGCCCAAGTCCATTATTACCAGGCCGACGTCCGTGACGAACGAACCATCGCTGGGGTCATCGAGGATGTCGAACGCCGCTTCGGCGGGATCGACGGCCTGGTGCACGGCGCCGGCGTCATCCAGGACAAGCTGGTTCACGATAAGACGCCGGACTCGTTTGACCGCGTGTTCGGCACCAAGGTCGAAAGTGCCTGGATCCTCAGCCGACGACTCCGCCCCGAGCGCTTGAAATTCTGCGTCTTTTTCGCCTCGGTGGCGGGTCGCTTCGGCAATCGGGGGCAATCGGACTACGCGGCGGCCAACGAAGTGCTGTCGAAATTTGCCGCCGACCTCGACCGCCGATGGCCCGGGCGGGTGGTGGCGATTGCCTGGGGGCCGTGGTCGGGGATTGGCATGGTTTCGGAGCTGGAAGAGCATCTCAGCCGCCGCGGGCTGCGCATGATTCCGCCCGAGGTGGGTCCAATTTTCCTCATGGAGGAACTGTGGCACGGCCGCAAGGGGCAGCCAGAGGTCGTCATCGCCGGAGACGTGGGGCAGTTGGCGCTGCGGGGTTCCGCACCGGCAGTGGCCCCCCGGTGAGAATGCGCGGGCGGCCGATCCGCATGGGCCTCCCGCCTGCCGCTCCGCCGAAGCTCCCGCCGCGCCGCAACCTCCCCCCGGTGCTCGGCCGCGACAGTTCCGTCGGAGCGCTAGCCGGGAATGTCAGGGTACGAGCGGCATGATTCGAGAATTTCCCAAAAGTTCCACACGCATCGCTGGCGGCCCTTCGGCCGTGCCGCTCCCTGCGTCGGCAGAAGGGGCGACCTGGGATGTGGAGGCCTTCGTGCTCTGTGGCCTCGACCGCCCCGCCCTGCTGGGCCGCATCGCCGAGTTGACGGCATTCCTGGATCGAACTCCGGACGTTTGCCTCGCTTCGTTGGCCTGTGCCCTCAACACGCGCTTGTACCAGGGGGGAGTTCGCGTGGCCCTCGTCGCCGGCTCCGTCGCTGAGCTGCGGGCCCGCCTCCGGCGCGCCGCGGAGCGGCTGGCCGACCCGACCTGCACGCAGATCAACGACAGCCAGGGCATCTATTTCGCCGCCCAGCCGTTGTTCCCCGAATTCCGTCTGGCAGTCCTCTTCGCCGGCGAGGGATCGCAGTACGTGAACATGTTTCGCGACATGGTGCCGTTTTTCCCGGAGATGCGGCACCACTTCGCGCATTGCGACGAGCTGTCGGTGCAGGTTAGCTGCCGGAAGGTGCCCATCAGCCGCACCTTCCTGCTGCCGCCCGATTGCACCGAGGCGGAACGGACCGAGGCCGAGCGCGACCTGATGCGGATTCAGAACGCCATCGGCGCGGTGCTGATGTCGGATTGGGCCGTGTATCTGACCCTGCAAGCCCTGGGGGTGAAGCCCGACGCCGTTGCGGGCCACAGCGCCGGCGAGATCACCGCCCTGGCAGCGGCCGGATGCATCGATGCCGACGATTTTCTCTTCTGCGAACTGGAGAGGCTCGGCAATGTCCTGCAACAGCAGGAGGATGAAGGACAGGTACTCGACACGATCCTCCTGGCAGCCGCCACCGGGCGAAGTACCTTGACCGAGGTACTGACCGAAGTCGGTCCTGGCGCTTACTTGGCCATTGACAATTGCCCCCACCAGTCGGTGGCGGTCGGCCCGCCGGACATCATGGAGCGCGTCGAGGTTGTTTTGCGCCGCCGTGGGATCGTCTGCGAGCGACTGCCGTTTCGTCGGCCTTATCACTCGCCGCTCTTCAAGCCTTACCTCGGCCCCGTGCGGCGGATGTACGACGCCCTGACTATCCGTCCGCCCCGGATCCCGATTTACTCATGCCTGACCACGCGGCCGATGCCTCCCGACCCCGAGGCGATCAAGCAGTTAGCGCTCGATCACTGGACGGGCTGCGTCGCCTTTGCCGGGCTGATCGAAGCGATGTATGCCGACGGCGTGCGGCTCTTTGTGGAGTCAGGGCCGCGGGGCCACCTCACATCGTTTGTCCAGGACATCCTTCGAGGTCGGCCGTTTGTGGCAGTGGCGAGCAACCTGGCGCGACGCTCGGGGGTGGCACAGATCCAACACCTGGCAGCCCAGTTGGCGGCACATCACGTGCCGATTGATCTCGGTTATCTCTACCGCATCCGGGAGGTCTCGCCGTGGGCAGGGGCCTTGACGGGGCAGGAAGCCGTCGGCCCGCCGCCGGCGGCCCTGCCGCCGGCGGCAGACCCGCGGCCCGCGGAACCGCCGGCCAAGCCGGCAAGCCGAGCCCACGTCCTCCAACAATACTGGACCGTCATGGAGCAGTTTTTGAAGGTCCAGCAAGACGTGATGGGACAGTTCCTCAAGCAGCGCCGCTCTCAGGCCACGGCCACGGCGACGCCGTCCCCGGCTCGGTGGCCGATGTTGGGGGAGATCATCCAACTCGACCCGGGCCGCACGTTGATCGCCCGCCGGCGCATCGACTTGGCCAACGACTTGTTTGCCCGCGATCACACCCTCGGCGGGCGCCATGCCAGTGCCGTTGACCGCGACCAGCACGGCCTTCCCTTCATGCCGATGGCGTTCAGTATGGAGGCGATGGCTGAAGCGGCCAGCGTCCTCGTCCCGGGCAAGCGTGTCATCGGGCTCAAGCGCGTGCGCCTGTTGCGGTGGATCCCCTTCGACGACGATCCCGTGACCATCGAAATCCGGGCCACCGTCAGCTCCGGGCAACCCGCCGAAGTCACCGTCGCCATCTTCGACCTCGGAACCGAGAGTCGGCCGAATCGCGCCTCCACCCCAGCCGTGGAAGGACGGGTCATCCTCGGCGATGACTATCCCCCCAGTCCCCAGCGCGACGCCTTTCCGCTGACCAACGAACGGCCACCAGCCTTCACGGCCTACCAGCTCTACGATGGCGAGCAGCGGCTCTTTCACGGACCCATCTACCAGGCAGTCCACTCCACCGACCGGCAAGGGGACGAAGGGATCGAAGGGACCCTCCGGGCCCTGCCTCACACCGGCCTGTTCCGCTCGATGCCTAACCCCATGCTGATCCTCGACCCCTTGCTCATCGACGCCTCGACGCACATCCTTGGCTGCTGGCACCTGGGACAGCCCGACCGCGAGGGACGAGTCGTGCTGCCGTATGAGATCGGCAACGTCGACCTGTATGGCCCGCCGCCCCCGTTGGGCACGCTGATGCCGTGCCGAGTGCGGATCGGGCAGTCGTCCACGCGGCAGGTCAGTCATGTCATCGAAATTTTCTGGCCCGATGGTCGCCTCTGGTGCCGCCTGGCGCCGGCGGAGTATTGGCGGTTTTTCTGGCCGCCGGAATTCGTCGATTACTACCGCTTCAAGGATCGCTTCCTGGTTGCCAAGCCCTGGCCTGCCGCTCCCGTCAAGGGTGGAGCCTGCTGCTTCCGCCTTGAGCCGCCGGTGGACCTGCGGCAGGGTGTGCACCGCGCCGGACTGGCTCATGTGTCGCTAGCCCCCTCCGAGTGGGCATATTACCGCCACTACCGTGGGCCCGATTCCCGACTGACCGACTGGCTCTTCGCCCGCTTGGCGGCCAAAGACGCCATCCGCTGGCTGTGGCAGCAACGCTATGGCGAGCGGTTGTACCCCGCCGACATCGAGATTCAGGCGGACGATCACGGCCGACCAGTCGCCCGACACCGGGACGCGCGGCGGAGCGAACCTCTGCCGGCGGTGTCGCTGACCCATGCCGGCGGCATGGCGGCGGCCCTGGCCGCCTTCGACGGGCCTGTGGGGATCGACATGGAACTGGTGGAACCGCGCAGCGCCGCTTTCGAGGGAACCGCCTTCGACGACGAGGAACGTCGCCTGCTCCAGACGGTAAACTTGACCCGGGATGAAGCTATCGCACGCTTCTGGTGTGCCAAGGAGGCCGTCGCCAAGGCCCTGGGCCGGGGCCTGGCCGAAGGACCGCAGTCGGTGGTGATCCGGGCCTTTGACGGCCACACGGGCACCGCCCGTGTGGCCCTCGGCCCGCTGCTGGCCCAGGCCTTTCCCGAGTATCGCCTTGACCTCCTGATTGCTTACACGGCACGCGACGGCCCTCTGGCCGTTGCCACCACCTTTTGCGAAAGGACGCCGACATGACCCGGATCAGCCACGAGCAGGTCCTCAACGACCTGGCTGGCCTGCTGCGCAATTTCAATGGCCGCGAATACTCCGGAATCATCAACTCCCAGACCCGCTTCTTCGCCGATCTGGGTCTCGCCTCGATCGACGCGGTCGTCCTGGGGGAGACGATCGAAGAACACTATGGCCGAAAAATCCCGTTCCATGAGTTCATGGCCGAGCTGGGCCGACGGCAGGTCCGGGACATCGAACTGGGCGCGTTGGTGGACTTTCTCCACGAGCAATTGAACAAGGGATAGCACCGCGGCGAGACCCCGGCCTGCCAAGGCCAGGAAAAGATACGAACTCTTTGCTCCAAGGGTTTCCCATGCCCCGCGTCACGATTGGCGGCATCCGGTTCTACTACCAGCAATCCGGTCAAGGTCCGGACGTGGTCCTGATCCACGGCATCACGGGAAACATGGCGATCTGGCCGTTGATCGACCTCGTTCGCCACCTGTCGACCGACTTCCGCGTGACGTACTACGACATGCGGGGGCACGGCTACAGCGACACTCCGCCGACAAACTACACCTCGGCCGACATGGCCCACGACCTGCGCCGATTGCAGGAAGCGCTGGGGCTGGGGCCGTCGTACCTGATCGGACACAGCTTCGGTGGCGTGGTGGCCGTCCATGCCGCGGTCCTCTACCCGGAAGCCGTTCGTGGTCTGGTTCTCTCCGACCCTTACTTTCCGGCGTTGCGGCACCTGGAGCGCAACGTACCGCAATGGCCCGGCTGGCAGGCGTACAAAGAGCGGTCGGCCCGCTGTGGCTTGGAAATTCCTGACGATGCCTGGTTCGACGTCAATCTCATCCTGCAACAGGCGGCCCAGCTGCCCCCCGCACGAAAGGCCATGTTCGAGAAAGAGCTGGGAGCCCCGGCCTTGCAACGGCTCGTCCGCCTGGCAGCCACCACCTGCGGGACCGACTCTCAGGCCGTCGCCGGTTTGACCGAAGACAAGATCCGCTCGGTCCAGCAGCCGGTCCTCGCCTTGTATGGCGAACGATCCCCGTTCTTGGCCACCTGCCGATACCTGGAAGAAAATCTCCCCAATTGCCGCGTGGCTTTCGTCCCCCAGGCGGAACACCTGGCCCACGAGGAGAACCCGGCCGGGTACGTAGAACAAGTTACGAAACACTTGCGGCAAATGGCGGGGCTGGAGCCTGGCTGGCAACAACCGCAACGGGAACTGGTCGGAGGTGGGGTGTGAGCCTGGCGGGTCGAGTGGCGGTGGTCACGGGAGCGGCGGGAGGCATCGGCCAAGCCCTGTGCCGGGCCTTGGCCCGGCACGGCTGTGCCTTGGGCCTCCTCGACTGTAATGAGGCGGGGCTGGCGACGTTAGCCGACACCCTCGCCTCGGCCCAAGCGCCTCACGCCGCCGAGATCGTCGATGTCCGCCGACGCACCGACGTCCAGCGGGCCATCGCCTCCATGGAGAGAAAGCTCGGTCCGGTGGACATCCTCGTGGCCTGTGCCGGTGTCACGGGGGTGACGCTGGTCCGCCAACTGGCCGTGGAGGAAACCGAACACCTCCTCGAAGTCAACGTCCTGGGAGCAGCCTATGCGATCGAGGCCGTCCTTCCCGGCATGTTGGCCCGCCGGCAAGGGCAGATCGTCGGCGTCTCCAGCCTGGCCGGCTGCCGCGGCATGCCTTTTTCCGCCGGCTACAGTGCCAGCAAGGCGGCCTTGTCGGTGTTTCTCGAGGGTTTGCGGCCCCCCCTCCGCCGCAAAGGGATTTACGTCACGATCGTGCTGCCCGGCCACGTCCGCACCCCGTTGATGGACGCCGCCGTCGTCAAACCGCCCATGCCGCCCATCAGCCCGGACGAGGCCGCCCAACACATCCTCCGCGCCATCCGCCGCCGCAGCCGCGTGTGTGCCTTCCCCAGGCGCACCTGCCTCGGATTGGCTTACCTCAACTGCCTGCCGACCCGCCTGTTCGACTGGACGATGACGATCGGCGCCCGGCGAACCTCCGACGTGGAGTACTGAGGATGGACGATTGGGCCCGCAAGGTGGTAATCGTCACGGGGGCCAGCGGGGGCGTCGGCACGGCGCTCTGCCGGCTGCTCGCGTCGCGCGGCTGCCGGCTCGGCCTGGTGGGTCGCTCCCGAGTGGCGCTCGAGGCGTTGGCGGAGGAACTTCGCCAGGCAGGGGCCGCCTGCCTGGCTTGCGAAACCGACGTCGGCGAGCGCGCCGCCTGGACCGAAACGCTGACGCAGTTTGAGCACCGGCTCGGTCCGGCCGATATGTTCATCCACACGGCGGGCCGACTGCACCTGACCGATCCGCTCCGGCCGAACATCGACGATTTGGCGGAAATGCTCCGCGTCCACTACCTGGGCTTCGTCTACGCGGTGCAGGTCTTGCTGCCGGGGATGCTGGACCGAGGCCGTGGCCACTTGGTGGCCGTCGGCAGCCTGGGGAGTTGGCGGGGCTTGCCCCGCGCGGCCGCGTACTCGGCCAGCAAAGCGGCCCTGAGCACCTACGTCGAGAGCCTGCGACCGCCGCTCCGCCAGCGGGGCATCCTCCTGACCACGATCCATCTGGGGTTGGTCCGCACTTCCATGACCGACGGTTTGTCCGTGCCTCGGCCTTGGCGGATGCTCGCGCCCGACGACGCCGCCCGGCGCATCATCCGGGCCGTCGAGCGGCGACAGCGCGAGGCAGCCTTCCCGTGCGGTCAAGCCTGGGCGATGCGCCTGGTCCACAAGCTGCCGCCCTGGGCCTTCGACTGGTGCATGACCCAGGCGGATCGTTACTTGTTCCGTACAGCGGCCGCACCGAGACCGACGCCATGAATGTGACCACCCGTAGCTGCGGTGCTTCGGAGCGCGTGGGCGACATGGCGGCCGGGCCGCCGTTGCGGCCCGGCCGCCGCTACCCCTGGCGCGACGGCTTGATGATCGTCCAGGAGACGTTCACCGGCAAAAACCGCATCGCCGCCAATTTCTATAACAGCGATCGCTGGCAACAGTTCCGCCCTCTCGAGCAGCTTTTTCTCCGCTGCTTCGGCGGGCTGCCCGGCGCCCGCCGGCAGATCCTGCGCCATCTGCCCGACCTCCGCGGCCGATGGTTGCTCGAAGTCGGCATCGGCGACGGCGAAAACGTCGCCCTCCTGCCTCGCGACGTCCACATCGCCGGCGTGGACATCGCCCAACGGCCCCTGGCCGCCTGCCGCGACCGCTTCCCCAACCGCGGCTTGTTCCTCGCCTTGGCTGAGGGAGAGCACCTCCCCTTCGCCGACCAGACCTTCGACGCCGCCTTGTGCGTCGGCGGCTTTAACTTCTTCACCGACCCCGTGGCGGCGCTGGCGGAAATGTCCCGCGTCGTCAAGCCCGGCGGCCGCATCGTCGTCGCGGATGAACTCCCCAACCTCCGCGACTACGGCTGGGGCCACCTCCTTGGCTTCCCCCAATTCGATGTTTGGCTGATGGAACGGTTCTGGTTCGGACCCGAGTTCACGCAACTGGCCCTGACCAACGAGCTGGACGTGGCCGCCGTGGCCCGTCAAGCCTTGGGGCCGCACCACATCCGCGCCATCTGGCGGGGTTTCGGCTACTGTATCGTCGGGACACCCCGGCACCACGGAGACTACTCATGACGCCGGCGACCGCGCCCTCCCTATGGGCAGATAGCTGCCACTGGCTGCAATGCCCCGATTGCGCTCAGGGGCTCGCCCCCGCGGACGCGGCCCTGGCCTGCACCGGCTGCCATCGCACCTTTCGAGTCCGCGACGGCTTCCTCGACGTCATGCCCCCACTCACCGGCAACAACAAAGTCGTGGCTGAGTTCTACGACAGCCCAAACTGGCCGAAGTTCCGCTTCTGGGAATGGTTCACCTTCCTCCTCAACGGCGGCGAGCGGCGAGCCCGCAGCCACATCATGAAGCACCTCCCCCACTTGGCCGAGTGCCGGCTCCTGGAAGTCGCCATCGGCGACGGCGCCAACCTGCCGTTGATCCCCCCTTCGTGCGAAGTCTGGGGCATCGACATCTCCATCATCCAGCTCCGCGGCTGCCGCCAACGCTGTCCCGACCGCCCGCTCCGCCTCCTGCTCGGAGAAGCGGAAAAGCTCCCCTTCCGCGATTCGATGTTCGACCACGTGCTCAGCGTCGGGGCCTTCAATTACTTCAACGACCCCGTGCAATCGCTGCGGGAGATGGCCCGCGTCGTCAAGCCAGGAGGCCGGATCGTCGTCGCCGACGAGTATCCCGACTTGCCCAACCGCCTGATCGGCCACCGCATCGGCCTGCCGCAGCTCGACCGCTGGGTCATGAGTCGCTTCCTGCACCTCGGGCCGGAGTTTACCGACATCATCGACCGCCACCGCGACATGAAGCTGGAGCCGATCGTCCGTGCAGTCCTTGATGATTGGCAAATTTACTCGCTGTGGCACAACGTCGGCTACTGCATCGTCGGCCAAGCACGGAAGGGCTGAGGCATGTACTTTGCGACGTTCATCTTGAAAAACATCGTGCGGCGACGGCTCCGCTCGATGTTGACGGTCTTGGGCGTCGCCATCGCCGTGGGAGCCGCTGTCGCCCTCCTCGGAATCGCTGACGGTTTCGAGCGCTCATTTTTGTCGCTGTACCAGCAACGGGGCGTGGAGCTGATCGTGGTCCGCGCCGGCAAGGCGGAACGCTCCACCAGCTTCCTCGATGAGCGCATCGCCGAGCGCCTGCGACGCCTCCCCGGCGTCGCCCAAGTCATGGGGGGACTGGTCGATGCGGTGGAAATTCCTGGCTCCGGCCTGCAAGCCGTCCTGGTCCAGGGCTGGTATGCCGACAGCCCGTTGTTCGACGCCCTCCGCTTCGTGAGCGGCCGACGCTTCCGCCCCGACGAGTCGCACGTTGCCGTCCTCGGCTCCGTCATCGCCCGCAACCTGGGCAAGAAAGAAGGCGATGCAGTGTCCCTGTATGGCGAGGATTTCCAGATCCTCGGCGTCTTCGAAAGCTTTAACCACTTCGAGAATGGCTGCGTCGTCATCAACATTCGCGACTTGCAGCGCTTGCTGGGAGTCGGCAACAAAGTGACCGGGTTCCAGGTGGTCGTCGAGCCAGCCCCGAACAAGCAGGCACTGGTCGATCGCCTGCGAGGGGAGATCGAGGCCCTGACCGACGACCGAGGACATCGCCTGCCGCTCTCCGCCCTGCCGACGGCCGATGCCGTCAGCACCACCTCGCAGCTGCGGCTCATCAAGGCCCAATCGTGGATCACCTCGGTCATTGCGGTGGTGATCGGCTCGATTGGCGTGTTGAACACCATGCTCATGTCCGTCTTTGAGCGCACCCGGGAAATTGGCATCCTCCGGGCCATCGGGTGGCGGCGCCGCCGGGTCGTCCGCATGGTCCTGGCGGAGTCCCTGTTGCTCAGCCTCGCCGGCGCGGTGGTCGGCATCCTCTTCGGGCTGGCCCTGACGTTCGCCCTCAGCCGCGTGCCGATGGCGGCCGGCTACGTCGAGGGCACGATTGCCCCCAGCGTCCTGCTCGGTGGCCTGGCCATCGCCGTGCTGGTCGGCTTGCTGGGCGGCGTCTATCCTGCCTGGCGTGCCGCCCGACTGCTGCCCACCGAGGCCCTCCGCCATGAGTGACGCCGTCCTGGTCCGCAGTGACCACTTGTGCAAAACCTACCCCGACGGCCATGTCACCGCCCTGGTGGATGTCAATCTCCGCATCGGCCGCGGCGAGTACGTCGCCATCATGGGCCCCAGCGGCAGCGGCAAATCGACCTTGCTTAACCTCCTCGGCGCGCTCGATCGCCCCACCAGCGGCGAGATCATCTTCGACGGCCAGCCCCTTTCGACCCTCCGCGACCTGGACCGTTTCCGCGCGGAAAAGGTCGGCTTCGTCTTTCAATCGTTCCATCTGCTGCCGACGCTGACCGCCCTGGAAAACGTCCAAATCCCGATGTTTGAGGGTCGGCTGAGCGCCGCCGCCCGCGCCCGGCGGGCGGCGGCGCTGCTGGACGTCGTCGGTATGGCCCATCGCCTCGACCATGTTCCCGGCCAGCTGTCGGTCGGCGAGCGCCAACGCGTGGCCATCGCCCGGGCGCTCGCCAACGACCCGGTGCTTCTGCTCGCCGATGAGCCCACCGGCAACCTCGATTCGCGCACAGCGGCCGATATCCTGGCGCTGTTCGATCAGCTGCACCGCGAGCACGGCAAGACGATCGTCATGGTGACGCACGGCCAAGACGTGGCGGAGCGGGCGCAGCGCATCCTGCGCATGCGCGACGGGCGCCTGCTGGAGCCATGATCCCCGAGTGTACGCGCGACTTGTCGTTTCGCGTCACCCACTTGTCGTTTCGCGCTCCACCTACCCCTCCGCGGCGCTCCGCACCCCCGCCCGCGACCTGGCGTGTCGCGTTCACTCCCCACCCGTCAGCCCCCACTTTCGTTGACGCGCCCCACGACAGCAAGTAGCCTGGGAGGCAGTCTCGGGCTCGCCCGGCTGAGGTTTCCCGCGTGAACGTCGTCCTGCTCCCTTCCTCGCTGGACCTGCCGGTCGCCGACGCACCGCAATATCTCACGTCCTTCCTCATCAACGAGTGCGTTGCCATCGACGCCGGCCCTCTGGGTTTGTTCCGCCGGCCCCAAGACCAGCAAGGGATCCGGGACGTCTTTCTCTCGCATTCCCACATTGATCATCTGGCATCGCTGCCCGTTTTTCTCGAGAACGTCCATCGAACGGCGGCGGAGCCGGTTCGCATCCACGCCCTCGAGCCGGTACTGGCCAGCCTCCAGACCGACATTTTCAATGATCGGGTCTGGCCCAACTTGCTCCGCCTGGGCCGGGCGGACGCGCCCCTGGTGGAGCTGAGGGAACTGGTGCCCGGGCAAGCGGTCGAAGTGGGAATGCTGCGGGTCACGCCGATCCCGGTCAATCATGTCGTGCCGACTGCCGGTTTCATCATTGAAGACCCGGAAACCGCCGTGGTCATCGCCACGGACACGGGACCGACGGAGGAAATCTGGCAGCGTGCCAATGCTTTGCCCCATCTGAAAGCGGTCTTTCTGGAAGCGAGCTTCCCCAATCAGCTGGCGTGGCTTGCCGAGGCGAGCAAGCACCTGACGCCGGCCTTGCTCGAGCGCGAGGTCGGCAAGCTGCACCGCGAAGTGCCCGTGGTCGTCGTGCACGTCAAGCCGCAATATGCGGCCGAGGTGATCCACGAGATACGGGCCTTGTCGCGCGCTCAGGTCATCATTGGGCAGGCAGGCCGGGAATACACGTTCTGAGGTTTGCGGCGGCGGGTGAGTGGCGAGGCCAGGGTGGATGTCAGCCAACGCGGTTCCGCCGGGGAGTCGCCGGGGCAGGTTCCTTGCTGCCGACCTCGAACACGAACACGTCGCCATCCTGCGGTTCGTCGGGATCAGGGGGTTCCCGGTCTGGCTCGGTCGGGTCGCTGTGTTTGGGCAGCTCCACGTCCCAGGGGAGTGAGGTGATCGCCTCGTGAGCCACCTCGGCATCGACCCGCTGGGTCTCGGCGGCGTGGGCCACCATCAGGGCGCGGTGGCCGAGTTGTGCCAGTCGGCGGGGAAGCCCGCCGCTGGCCTGGGCAAGCATCGCCAGGGCCTCATCGGTGAACAGCCGCGACGGTTGGCCGCCAGCCAGGCGGACATGATGGACAAGAAAATCGATCGCTTCATCCCGGCCCAGAGGCTCCAGGACCGTGCGGGTGACGACGCGTTGATCCAGGCCGACCACGACGTCCTGCCGGAGGGCTTGCAGGAGGATGGGCCAGCCGACCAGGATGGTCCGGACCAGTTTGCCATGCGGTCCCTGAAGGTTGCCGATCAGGCGCCACTCTTCCAGGAGATCACTCGGGAGATGCTGGGCCTCGTCGGCGACGACGATGGTGCGTCGGCCAGCCCGCGCCGACTCGTCAATGGCGTCGATGCAGCGGAGCTTCAACTCCTGCTCCGGCGTGCGCTCCCACTCCAGTCCCAGCTCATGGGCGAGGGTTTGGTACAGCTCCAGGCGGGTACGGAAGCGGCAGTCGCTGAGGAACAGGGCGATCGTGCCGGGGCTGAGTTTGTCCATCAAGAAGCGGGCCAGGGCGGTCTTGCCGGTTCCCGGCGTGCCGGTGAGGAGGAGGACCTCCTCGTCGTTTTCCAAACCTTGAAGGAGCCGAGTCAGCGCCTGCTGGTGAGACGTTGCCGGATACCAGAACTTGCCGTCAGCTGTGGTCGCGAACGGTCGGCGTCGCAGGCCAAAATGTGCCTCGTAGAGCATGGTCGCTTTCCCGCATCGAGCTGGGCGGAGGGTGAAAGATCATCCTTCGTATCGAATGGTGGCTTTGGGGTTCTTGAGAGAAAGCGGCCTTGGGACAGGTGGGGTGAGAGACGGCGGATGATGCAGCCTTTGCATTTTGCCGGAGCTGGCGCAAAAGCCTAAGGGCCAAGGGGCGGGAGCGAGTCGGCCGACGATGCGGATGGGGTCGGCGGCGTGGGGCTTACCGGGGTGGGGCCGCGGCGGGAGGCCGCGGCCCCCCCCCCGGTTGAGCCCGACCAACCGCGGGTTTGCGGGGCCAGGGGCGGGGGACGGACCGGGCGGGC
>JANWYO010000164.1 GCA_025055215.1 Gemmataceae bacterium | reverse complement strand
CTTCGCGGCCATCGACCAGGCAGCTGCGCACCCACGGCGGAACTAGCGGGTAGCAAATCGCCCAGCGGCCCAACCGCGCTTGGGTCACGGATCGTCGGCTCAGGAGAAATCCCGGTCGGAACACGACCACCCGGGCCGGCGCAGCGTCGAGCGAGTTGAGGATCTCCCGCTCCTGGGCAGCAGCTGGCCCCGGGAAATGGGCCTGAAAACTGCTGACCAGGCCGACGAAGCTGGCCTTCCCCTGACGAGCGGCGGCGAGGAGTTGGCTTAACCGCGCTCGCTGCTCCCCGTTCAGGCGGGGCCCGACGAAAACCACGAGGGCCGTGGCCATCGCCGCTCGTTCGGCAGGCTCCAGGCGGGGGGCAGGGCCGGCTGATTCTCGGACTTGATCGGCGTAATCCTCGGCGGCCGGCTCGCCGAAGCCGACGACGCAAAGGGTGTCGGTGCCGACCGGCCCCGCCGGCGGGGCCTCAGCCGCCGCAGGTGAACAAAGGCTGGCCATACTTCACGCGTTGGTTGGCCGTCACAGCAGGGACGACCCCCGCCTGCGGCTGCGTCAAGAGCACCACCGTCGAGCCTAACTCAAAGGTCGCAATCCAGTCACCCCGCCGCATCTCGGGGGCCGGCGACCACGTTTTTCGCACCAAGCGGCGGGAACGCGGCCGAAACGTCCGGTCCCACGGCAGGCGGATGTTTCCCACGCCCCAGCCCGCCACCAACACCAGGAGACACACCCCACGCGGCGTCTTCAGCCGCAGGATCAGCCGCTCGTTCAGCGTGTACACTGGATAATCGGCGCGCTGGTGCGGCGGATGCACCAGGAGCCGATACCCCGGCACATGCACCGCCTCTTCAACCTGCGCATCCTGCGGACTGAACACACGATGGCAGTCGGCCGGCGACAGGAAGACTACCGCCACGTGGCCGTTCTCGAATGGTGCCGTGTCGATCCCTGGCAACAACGATTCCAGGGTGTATTCGATTCCCTTCAATGTCAGCAGCTTGTCACCGTGCAGTCGACCGATTTCCTGCACCGTGCCGTCGCATGGACTGAGGAAATGGGGCGCCCGCGTGTCAATCGGCCGGCATTCCGGTCGAATGCCTCGGGTAAACAGGGCATTCAGGGAGGCATATTCTTCGATCGGGCGGTCGGCCTCGCTCTCGATGAGGTCAGGGTATTTTTTCATGAAGACCTTACGGTAGAGGGTGGAGCGAAGCCGTCGCGTCGGGATCGGCACGCGGGAGAGCTTGACTCCGAGGAGGGCGACCGCCAGCAGCAGCAGACCGCCGTGGATCCGTTTGGCCTGGCGGAACTGTTCGAGCTTAATGGCCCAGCGCGACCGCTTCATCGGTGACGCCTTTCCCTCACACTTCCCGGACCACGACGTCGGCCACCCGCAACGCATTGGCCATGATCGTCAGGGCCGGCCCCACCCCCAACGAGGTCGGGAAGAAACTACCGTCCACCACAAAGACGTTCGGATGCCCAAAAAGGCGACAGTCCGGATCGAGGACGGCATGATCCGGCTGCCGACCAAAGCGCAGCGTACCGCACTGATGGGCCACGTGTTCCTCTGAGGGAAACGGCTTTCCGATGCACCAACGGGCCCCGGCGCGCCTCAGGATGCGCGCCATTAGCCGGGTCAAGCGCCGGCCTCGCTCCCAATCATAGGGGGCAAAACGGTGCCGCAACCGCGGTTGACCGTCCGGCCCCAGGTCCACCCGGTTGGTCGGCTGCGGCAGGTCTTCCACAATCCCCGCCAACGGCAGCATACGCGGCCGCAAGTAACCGACCAGTCCCGCACGCAGCCATCGGGGTGCCGCCTGGGCCAACATCCTCGGGCCAGGAACCGGCAACGACTGAATCAGCCCAAGCTTTTCCGGCCGAGTCCGTGTCCCGAAATAATAGTCGGAAAAACCCAGCTGTTTGACAAAGGCTGTCTCTGCTTCAATCGATCGGGAAAACAGCCCCACGACAATCGGCGCCAGGTGCGGCATGTAGTGCCGACCAATCAGCTCGCCCTCGATCCCGGAGCGAAGGAGGAGGACCGGCGAACCGATGGCGCCCGCTGCCAGGACGTAGCGCCGCGCCCGGAAGGTCGCGGAGGCGCCACTGGCTCGGTCCCGCGCCTGCACGCCCACGACTTTCCCCGCCGGCCCACGTTCCAGGCGCTCCGCTTCCCAATAGCTCAGCAGGCGAAGCCGGTGCCCGTCAGCCATGACCCGCTCAACCACCAGGCCCGACGACTGTCGGGCCTGGTGGGGGCAAAGATAACCCGGGCAAGCCGGGCAAAGCTGGCACCGGGCCGGGTCGATCGCCAAGGGGAGGCGGAACGGCTGCAAGCCGTGCGCCCGATTGGCGGCTGCCAGCCGTTGATTGATCGGGTGCAACGGCATCGGCTGTCGCGGAAATCCCTGGCGTGGCTTGGCCAACGGGCCAAATTCGTCATCCATCGAGCCACTCACGCCGTAGAGCTGCTCGGCCTGGGTGTAATACGGTTCCAGGATGTCGTAGTCGATGGGCCAGTCCCACAAAGACCGAGGCAATCGCCGGCCATAATGCCGACCCGGGTGGAAATCGTCGCGGCTAGGGCGCAGGAGGGCGGCGCCAAACAGGGCGGTCGAGCCGCCGACCACGCCGCCGATGTACAACCGCCGGACCGTACCATTGACGACGACGGGGCGATCGTCATAGGGGATTTTGTCGAGCAGCGTGGCTTGTTCGTCATGATTAAGCGGATCGGCCAGCATCAGGCGACCGCGTTCCAGCAGCAGGACTTCCTTGCCGGCGCGGGCACACGCCGCGGCAAATGTCCCGCCACCTGCCCCACTGCCGACGACGAGTATGTCGCAGTCGTACGTCATGACCCGCCCGGGCCGACGCAACCCGCTTTCGGCCGACTGCACACTACTCTAGCGGGTTGTGTGTAGAATCCATGAGCGACAGATGAAGATACGTCACTGCTGGCCGCTTTCGTGCGCCAGTGTGCCAGCCGATGGACCGCCAGTCAACGGCGATCCTGATCACCGGGCCTCGGCCTGACGTCCCCCGTCGACGCGGAAGACGTACACCCCAGGTGGCCGGCCATTGCTCACTGCGCACCCCACCGCCAGATAACGACCCTCAGACGAAAATGCGGCACAGCGTGCCGGCGCCGGTGGCCGGCATTGCTGCACCGTCAAACGGCTGGACACCTCAACAAGAAATACTCCCCGGTCGGGATGAAGGAGGGCGAGCAACCGGCCGTCGGGAGAAAATTGAAGCCCAATCAGCCCAGTCGGCACATCGCGCAAGTCCTGTCGCTTGCGAGCCCCTTCCAGCGACCAATCCCACAGACTGAGACGGGAGCCAAAGCGGCATACCATCGTCCTATTGTCCGGCGAGAACGCCGCCAACGTTGTCATGGCTCTTGGTTCTGTGAGAACGGCGATCCGCTGCGGCTGCCACTGGCTGTCCAATTTCCACAGGCAAATGCGGCTATCCGAGCTGGAGGTGGCGAACAGACGCCCATCGGGAGAAAATGACACCTGGTGCACAGGTCGATTATGAGCTTGAAATTCGCACAGGAGCCGCGGCCTTAAGTCAGTCGCATCCCAAATCCGCACCAACCGATCGGACCCACCGCTGACCAGGATACGGCCGTTGGGAGACCAAGCTAAAGCCCCGGTACCCGGTTGGTGCGGAGGGTGAAGGCTGACAGGCTCACCCAGAGTTTCTCCTACATGGCGAATGCGAATGATTTGATCGGTGGCGTAAGCCAGTCGTGTGCTGTCTGGGCTGAAGTTGAGGAGTTTTGTTGGCGTTAGCCCTTTGCTCACCTCCCCAATGGGTTTCCAATGCGGAACCATCCACACGTGTCCGGGGATGCCAGCCCCTGCCGCAGCCAATAGCCGATCGCCAAGACCGAAGGCCACCGACCCCACCGCAGCGTCCGAGCGATCGCTGCCCAAAGCGACGGCGGCTACCAGCTCCGGCGGCTGGTCCGGCCACTGAAGCGCTTGGGGAATGGTCGCTGCTGTCCACTTGTCGAGAGGCGACGGCAGTCGCCGCAACACGTCAACCGCTTGCCAGGCCTCTTCCGTCCCCGGATACCGCCGCCGAAACTCCAGGATCGCCTCCCTCACCGCCAACGGAGGTTGGCCGGGATCTGCGGCCCGGGCGGCCAGCCGCTTCCACTCCGCCGCAGCTCCCGACGCGGCATCAGCTGGATTCGGCACCAAGGCCGCCTCGCGGTCGGAAGCTGGAACCTCAGCGATGGAGTCGCTCTTCCCGAGGATGTAGACCACGCCGGCCGCGACCGCAGCAACCAGCACACCGCCGATGATGTTCGCCACCAGCCAGCGGCGTCGCTGGGCCCGCCGTTGTTGCACATAAGACCAACCGGACGCTGCGCCTGCCGCCGTGCCGTCTGCGGCGGCGGCCGCAGGCCGCCGCCGCACCTCCATCAGCCGACGGACCGTTCCGCTGACGTCCGGCGGAACCTGCCCCACCAGCGGCCGGTAGTCCAAACTGGGGTGAAACTCCGTCGCCAAATAGTGAGACGCTCCCACGGGTCCGGCTTCGTAGGCTTCCATGCCGTGCTCGTCGATCTCACTCCCGGCCGCGCGGACTTGAGCGTAGAACTGTTCCACAGCCTCCGGCGTGCCCGCCGCCGCCTCTGAGAGCACCAACACCGCTGCCCGGTGCCGCATGTGATGATGTTCCGCCAAATAAACTCGACCGGCGGGCCCCTCGGCCAGCCGATCGAGAAGCCGGTAGGGCCCCACAATCAACTCAGCCAGTCGGCCATGCAGCAGCATCTCCCCTTGCCAGGGCGTCAACCAGCACCGGCCGGTCAGCTCCTGCACCAGCTCCTGCGGCCTGGAGCAGTGCGGCAGCACTCTCTGGACCAACTCGGCGTACTGGGCTTCCGAGAGAAGTCGGCCATGCCACAAACTCTGAACCAGGGACGCGACGCTAAGCCCTGACATGACATCATTCTCAAGAACGCGGGCACTGCCAGCGTAGCTGGTAGAGCCTATCTTAAGTCCCTGAGAAGCGTTTGACTATCGAATCCGTCTTGCTCGTCGGTCCTTGACGAACTAAACTTTGCTCCCTCAGGCGACCAGCTGTCCGTCGCAAGCCTCAATGGCACTGAGAGTTCAGCCCAGAGTGATGTTGCCCGAAAAAGGCGAGACCCAGTAATCGAGCTGGACCCGGTTCCGGTAGGTCCGGCCATGGTGACAAGGGAATGTCCCCGTATCGACGACCAGTGGCGCATCCCCGGTCGGCTTTGGCAACGCCTCAAGCCGATGTTGCCGGTCCGCCAACGGCAGAAGAATCCGGGACGCAAGCCCCTGTCTGGGCGAACGGTGCTCGATGGCATCTTCTACGCGTTGGGCATTGGTTGCCAGTGGAAATCGTCCCCGCGTGAGTTCGGGTCTGGAAGCACCTGCATCGCTACGTCCAGCAATCGGATGGGGTGGGAATCTTTGCCCGATCCTGGCAGGCAGCCCTCAAAGAAGACGAACTGAAGGGCATCGAGTGGGAATGGCAGATTACCGACGGGACCATGACGAAAGCCCCGCTCGGCGGAGGGAACGACCGTCCCCAATCCCACCAATCGAGCCGAGTGCGGAACCAAGCGGTCATTGCTTACCGATGGCACCGGTGTCCTGCTGGCGATCGCCGTCAACGGTGCCAACACGCATGACCAGCGCTTGGTCGAGGAGGCTTTGCAGAGCATTCCCGTGGAGCGACCAGAACCAACGCCTTGCAAGAAGCAGCATTTTTGCGCGGACAGGGTTGCGATCATCTCGACACCTGGGAACTGATCCGCGACCCAGGCTACAAAGTCCATATCATGACCGGCGGTCAAGGAAGCAAAGACGGGTCAACCATCCCCGGCTCTCGTAGTCGGCACTACATGGTGGAGCGGATGCACTCCGGGTCGAGCGTTTTTAGCCGGCTGCTAATCCGCCGGGAGAAGAGAAAGGAGGACTATCTGGCCTTCCTTCATTTTGCCTTTGCCTGGGTGACATTCCGGGCCGCAGATATTGTGGGATAAAGTCTTGGAACAGAGTCATTTTGTTACAGGCTGTACGATCAATAGCGATTTTTGTAACCGTGCCTCAAGGTAAGTAATCAGGGCGGAGAACTTCGCATGGTTTGGGACCGTGAGGATAAACCGACCGGTCGACCCAGTCTTTCTTAGGGCTATGTCCTTGACTTGGCCAAATGATCGGAATTGCTCCTGGATCAACCAGCGCCACTGGTCTCGGGAGATGTCTGACAGCCGGGCGCACTTGAAGCCCACTTCCAGGTCACTAAGCCGGTAAGCTACCCAGTCTTGGTTAAGGTCTCGCCGGTACGCGTCCAAATCGATGACGGCCCATTGCCCACTGACGTTACGAAGCTTTTTGTTCTGCTCGGCCGGCGGTTGCATCGGATTGGCCCCAGGAACCTTCGTTGCCTGAATCAGGGCCTCTTGCGCTTGCCGCAAAGTTTCGGGCAGCGGACCCTGAACCCGCAGAAAACGATGCAAGCCGCTGAACAGGCTGTTGCAGTCGTCACGGTCCAGAACCTGAAGGCCGTAGGCCTGTGCCAAGCTGCGCTCCGCCTCGTTAAGGGTCGAGTTCGGTCGCAGCAAGAGTAGTTCGGCACCTAGTTCACGCCGGGTTTGGGCTGCCTGGCGAATCTGGGACGTGATCGGCTCCCCACGAACTTTAGCTTTCCCTGTTTGGCCGTCCGTCAGTTTGCAATCCACGATCCGAATCCGGCCACTGTAATTGGCCACCAGGTCGATTTCCTGGAGCACTTGAGTTCCCGTGCTGTCAAGGCGCTTCACGTTGCACACGAGGTTGCTGACGCCCAATTCGAGCAGGACGGCAGCTATGAAACGCTCGAAAAGGAAACCCACGCCTTCATTGTTGGGAAGCCCGCAATCGGAAAACGCCATGCTCCAGTTGCCCTGATGCTTGATCCAGGCCTGTGTCAGCTCCAAGACAGGCAGCCGATTAGGTTTTGATCCGAATTCAACGCGGTGATCGGCGCCATTCCACAGGGCGCAGAGCAGGCTGCTTACCGGGATCCGGTCTGTGGCCGTCACCGGCACGTCGATGGGGCTTGTGACAATGTCGCGCCCATTGTCGGCGCGGTGCAGTTCGTACCAACGATCCGCGATCTCCCGGTAGACGACCTGGCAATCTGGCTCGCCGACGCAGCGCAGCACCCCGGCGGTCATCAGCTTGGTCCCGCCGGTCGCGTTCAAGAGCCAGCGCTGACCTGGCAGTTGGTGCCGCCAGCACTGGATCTGGGTGTGTACTTCGAGCGGTTGCATTCCCCCAGGCACGGGCGGCACATGCACCTGTACCCGGGAGCCATACATCGCCCGGCAGAGCAGGGCCAGCTGCTGAGCGGGTTTGTAGGAGCGCTCATCGGTGGTGTGATAAATGCACAAATGTTGGAGATGACTCGACCAATGAACCAGGCCGTGGATGTTTGGCCAAAGTTGTTCACTGGCCAAGACCACCATGGCGGTTGGATGTTGAGTCATGACTCGAAGGAGATCCTGGGTGACCGTCTCGCTCTCTGAGGTCGTATCACTAGTATCTTCGTTTGTGGATCACTCTTATTTTTCGGCCCGTCCAAAACCCGCACGAAAACCGCCAGGCCGGCCTGCCGCGGCGGCGCGGCAGACCGGCTCCCTCGTCGCGTCCGCCACGTTACCAGTCGGTTAACCAGGACCAGGCCCGGCTGATGGCCCCGCCGATGGTCTCCCCCGTGGCATGGATTTTGTTGACGGTCCACTCCGCAGCGGCCTGGGCGGCTGCCTCTCCGCCGAAGTACCCCGCCACCCCACCTACGGCACCGCCCACCACGCCGCCGATCACTGTCCCGGGACCGGGTGCCACGCAGGAACCGAGTGCGCCGCCCCCCATGGCACCGACTTCAAAGCCCGCCCAGGCGCCCGCCAAGCCTCCCGCGACCCCAGCAGCGTTCTTGGCGTGGGACACTTCTCGTTCCTGCTGTGAGATTTCCCCAGCGGCGTAGCGCCGCTCCGTCTCGTAGACCTCGTAACCGCGCATCCCCAGTTCTGCCGCCGCCCCTGCCACGGCGCCAAACTTGGCCGCGTTCTTGAGCAGGTTCCCCGTGGCGCCGTTTGTCTGACTGACCGCCGATTTCGCTACTCCTCGTGCGACATCATCCGCCGAGTTGGCTGCCGACTTGGCGAGCGCATCAAGAAAAGCTCGGGCCATCTTGCGAGCTGCTCGCGTGACTTTGCTTGTACGCTGCCGCAGAATGGCCGTCGGCTTGCCCAAGGTGTGGGTTGTCTGCACCACGTGGACTTCCATTTTGCCCTTGGCAGCGGCTTCCAACACGGCGCGAGCAGCCTGTTTTTGTTTGGGGCAGGCCTTGCTGCTTTCCAGAGTTCGTTTTGCCGCCTCCACGGCCCATTCAGGGCTACCCTGCGGATGTCCGTAACCGTGGCCCAGCCGTCCTGCGCCTCCCTTCGCCTCAATGACATGGATCGTGCCATCGGCCGCCTCGTAAACCTGGTCGAGCCCGTGGGGATAGCTGCACCCTTTGCCGTCGAAGATCGGCCGCCAGTTTTTCGCTTGTGCGAACCGGCGCGCTCCCTCTTCGCCGATTTCCTGAGCAATGAGTGCCCGCTCCTCGGGCGTGGCCCGGAGCCACTCGTCGCGGCGCGAATCGGGCAAAAGCGACGGATCGGTGATCTCCTCCAAGGGCGCGCCCGGTTCGGGCATTGGGGTCTCGGCCAGGGCGGTTGCCGTCTGAAGTCCCCAAACAATGGCAATCGACGCGACGAGCGTGACAAGACGGATGCGCTTCATGGTCACCTTCCGTTCCGAGGAAACGTTCGTCCGCAAGGCGTTGCACGTGGTCATCGGTCTCACCTCAACGAAGTCCCACTTTGCTCCGAATAGGTTCGTCCACACACGGGTCATTACGCTGGCAACCTCCGTCCCCTGACAACTTTTTTCAGACCGTTGGGGGTCTCGTCCGTTGCCCCCAGTTGTCGAAACGCTGACGGTTCCCGATCGATGACAAACTTCCGAGACTCGCCTTGGTTCGCAAGCCGGCCCGAGACTGATAACGCTGGCGGTTCCCAAGCGCTGACAAACTCTGTGGCTTGGTCGTAGCCTGGGAAGTTTCCCGAACCTCATTACGCGGGAAGTTCTCGATCGATGACGAACTTTCCGCACCGATTCGTGTCGCGCCAGTTCCCAAAGCCCCACAACGCTGAGGGTTCCTGATCGATGCCAACTTCTCAGGCTCATCGCGGCTCGGAAGTCCCCCCAGGCGTCACAACGGCGGAAGCCTCTAATCGATGACAAAGTTTCTGGATCTGTCGGCGGCCTGAAATCTTCCACAGGCATCCTTACGCGGGCAGCCTTCGATCTTTCACAGACTTTCTGCGCCTGCCGGCGTTTCGGTCCCTTGTGTCAACGCGCCCGGGGTGCCTAGAGTGCCTGGCTTTAAGCCCCCGCTGGCCAAAAGCCAGCATTAGAGTCGAGCAGGATTCATCTCATCGCGCTGACGCGAGGAAGCGAGACGCTCGCTGGCAAGGAAGTGAACGCTCAATCGGCGCGGCGGCGAAGGAGGACGGAACAGGAACTTGTCAGTTCGTGGTGGTGCCAGGAATCGAGACGCTTGCTGCGGAGCAAGCGAGCACGAAACGAACAATCGGGAGCGCGAAACGAGGAATCGGCGGCGGTTGTGAAAAAACCGCCGCCTGGAGCGCTCAAGCCCGTCCGACACGACGGGCGGCGACAACTGCCTCGCCTTGATCTTTGGAGGCTGACGTGGTATCGATTCCCCTCGCCGCCCCATAGACGGGCGGGAGGGAACGGAGGAGGCCCTGGCATGGTCAGTTATCTGGCCGCCATCTGGCAGTGCCGGTACTTTTGGCTGTCGCTGGTCCAGATGGATTTGCGGACCCGTTATCGGCGTTCGGTGCTGGGCGTTGGTTGGTCGCTGCTCCAGCCGGCGGCCATGACCGTGATTCTTTGCGCCGTTTTTTATCATCTCCTGAAGATTGACCTTTACTACTTCGCTCCCTATCTGATCGCCGGGCTGGCGTGCTGGAATTACATCCTCACCGTCACGTTGCACGGTTGTCAGTGTTTTCACCGTGCGGAAACGTACATCCGCCAATACCCAGCGCCGTTGGCGATTTACCCGCTGCGGACAGCATTAGGCGCGACGTTCCATTTCCTCATTGCCCTGGGGCTGGCGATCGCCGTGGCCCTGGCGGTGGGCGTGGCGGCCAAATTCCGTGCGTCGGCGGACAACCGACCCGCGGCGGCCGCACAGGAATCGGCCGTGCTAGAAGTCGGCGCTGCCGCCTCGACCCATGCCCGTCTCGTGGACCATCCTCTGGCGGCGCTGTATCTGCTTCCTGCGATCCTACTCTTGGCGATTTTGGCTTGGTCGCTGGCCCTGCTGGCAGGCTTTGCCAACAGTTATTTCCAGGACACACAGCACCTCATTGAGGTGGGCTTTCAGTTGGTATTTTATGCCACACCGATCATCTGGCCCGAGGATCGCTTGCGCAGCACCGCCTGGGTTCTTCAGTGGAATCCCGTTTACCATCTGGTGCGTTTGGTCCGCGATCCGATCCTCCACGGCGCGGCGCCACCCCTCGGCACCTGCCTCATCGGCGCGCTGACCGTGGCCCTGGCCGCCAGCGCCGCCAGCCTGGTGCTGGCGCGTTACCAGAATCGACTCATCTTCCGCCTGTAGCGGGGCAGTCTCGAGCACGGCGGTCAACGCAAGAACCGACCACGGGAGCTGCGTCTGATGGCACGGATTGAGTTGGATAACGTCAGCCTCACGTTCCACGTTCGCCAGCTCGGGCGGGTGACGCTGAAGGAATACGTCGTCCGTCGGATGTTCCGCCGTTCGGTTAACCCGTATGTGCAGGTGGAGGCACTGAAAAATGTCACCCTGCGAGTGGATGCGGGCGACCGGCTCGGCATCTTGGGCCACAACGGGGCGGGCAAGAGCACCCTGCTGAAACTGCTCGCCGGGATCTATCCGCCGACGAGTGGCCGACGCTCCGTTCAAGGGCGCATCAGTTCCCTCTTCGACATCGCCCTGGGATTCGAGCCGGAGGCGAGCGGGTGGGAGAACATCGCCTACCGCGGCTACCTTCAAGGCGAAACGCCGCGCACCATTCGCGCCAAAATGGAATCGATCGGCGCTTTCTCCGAGCTGGGGCACTTCCTCGACATGCCGGTGCGCTACTATTCCGCCGGCATGTTGGTCCGGCTGGCCTTTTCCATCGCCACGGCCATTGAGCCGGAAATCCTCCTCATTGATGAGGTGTTGAGTGTCGGCGACCTGGCTTTCCAGCAGAAAGCCCGCGCCCGGATGCGGGAAATGATCGGCAAGGCCGAGCTGGTCATCCTGGTCAGTCATGATCTCCCTTCCATGGCGCAGCTGTGCGACAAGGTACTCTGGATGGACCACGGGCAAGTGCGGCAAATCGGACCTGCCGGGGAAGTCATCGCGGCCTACATGGCGCATGTGCAAGGCAATGCCGGGCTCGTCGGAGCCACGGCGGCCGGCTCGCTGCCTTGCCGTCGGTTGCCGGCGGGGAGGGAGTATCAGGCTGTACGCTGGAGCGTGCCCCACCTGCCGCCCGGTTTCTACGAAGTCCAGGCGGCGTGGCCGGCCCGCTTTGATCAGGCGGTCGATGCCCCCTATCAGGTCTTCGATGGAAATCAACCAGTGGCCACGGTCCGGGTCAACCAACAAGTGCCGCCCGTGGGAAATGTGATTGACGGCGTTGCCTATCAAAGCCTGGGAACTTACCGCATTGACAGCGGCTCCCTTCAGGTCGAGCTTTCCAATCGCGCGACCCGTGACGTCGCGGCCGCCTCGGTGCGCGTCGTGCCCTTAGACCGTCCGCAACCGCTGGTCGTGGACGACGGCCACGCGGGCTACCAGCAGGAAGGCGACGCTTGGCTGGCGCGTCTGGTGCGAGACGCTTTCGGCGGGAGCGTTCGCGTGGCGCCGGCGGGCGATGGCGCCCACCGGGCGCGTTGGGAGTTTGTCGGATTGGAGCCAGGTGAGTACGACGTGTACGCCAGCTGGGTCCCCCAAGAAGACGCCGCAGCCGATGCCCCGTTTCATCTTTGGGACGGGCCGCAACATCGGGCCACCATTCGAATCAATCAACGAGTAGCAGCCACGGACAAATTCATCGGGGGAGTCGCCTTCCGCCACTTGGGCCGCTGGCCAATCCAGTCCGGTATGTTGCGGGTCGTTTTGACCAACGATGCTTCCGGGGCCGTCATCGCCGATGCCGTGCACGTCAGCCGTGTTCAGCGATTGCCAGCCATCGTCCGGACGGCCGCCGACGTGTTACCGACGGCGACCTTGGTGGGGCGTGCGGCTTAGGGAGCCGCCATGCTGACTGAGCCGGGTAGGGGAGCGCGAGGGATAACCGATGATGAGCAATGCGGTAGCCTGTAGCGCGGAGTCCAGGGACCAATGGCGACCGGACACGGTCCCATCCGGACCCAAGCTGGACCTGGAACTGTATCAGCGTCTCCGCATCAACATGCTCGAACAGGAACTGGAGCGTCATCGGGAGATCCACGCTCAGCAAAGCCAGCTCTTGCGGGCGATCCTGGATTCTCATGGCTGGAAACTCCTGCTCCGCTACTACGCCATTCGTAACTACCTTCTCCCACCGCGGAGCCGCCGCTGGTTTCTTGCGCGAGCGGCTGCCCATTGGGGATTGCGCACCTGGTGCCGGCTCAAGGCATGGCTGACACGAACGGTGGGACCAGCTGCCTCGGGCGACTACGCCGTCTGGATCGCCAAGAACGAACCCAACGCCTGGGACTTGCGGCGGCAACGCCGAGCAGCGGCGACAGCCCAGGGGCCGCGGATCAGCATCGTCGTGCCGATCTACAACACCCCTGCCCGCTTCCTGCGTGACATGGTTCGCTCGGTCCAGGCGCAGACCTATCCCCACTGGGAGTTGTGCCTGGCCGACGGGGGTAGCCAAGCTTCCTGGATCAAGCCCATGCTGCGACGTTGGGCCCGGGGCGATCGCCGCATCAAGGTTCGCTTTCTCGACCAGAACCTGGGCATTTCCGGTAATAGCAACGCCGCCCTGGCGTTGGCCACCGGCGACTTTGTGGCCTTTCTTGACCATGACGACATCCTCGCTCCCTTCGCCCTGTACGAAGTTGCGCAAGCCATTGAGCGCGAGCCGACTGCTGACGTGATTTATTCCGACGAAGACAAGATTGACCACAGCGGCCGGATGCGCTTCACCCCGCACTTCAAACCCGATTGGTCGCCTGATTTTCTCCGCAGTTACAACTACATCTGCCATCTGCTCGTGGTCCGTCGTCGGCTGGTGTGTGAACTCGGCGGTTTGCGATCGGAATATGACGGTGCCCAGGATTACGATCTGGTCCTGCGAGCCACGGAACAGGCCCGCGCGATCGTCCACATTCCCAAGGTCCTCTACCATTGGCGGGCACATCCCGAATCCGTCGCGCACGATCCGGCGGCCAAGATGTTTGCCTACGAGGCGGGTCGCCAGGCTTTGGTGGAGCATCTGAAACGGCTGGGACTGTCCGGGAGCGTCCGCCACGGTGCCCACTTGGGCCTTTATCAGGTGTCTTATGACATCATCCATCAACCCTTGATTTCAATCATCATTCCGAACCACAACCACGCGGACGTACTGTATCGTTGTCTTCATTCCATCGAACGCTCCTCTTATCGGCACTATGAGATTATCATCATCGAGAATCATAGCTCTGAACCCGAAGTGTTTGAGCTTTATGCCCAACTGCGGACCGACCCGCGGTATCGGATCCTGATTTGGAAGCCGCCGTTTAACTATTCGGCCGTCAATAATTGGGCGGCAGCGCATGCCGCCGGTGAAGTGTTGCTGTTTCTTAACAACGATGTGGAGGTCATTAACCATGACTGGCTGGAACGCATGTTGGAGCATGCGCAACAGCCAGAGGTGGGGGCCGTGGGGGCCAAACTGTATTTTCCGAACGACACGGTCCAACACGGTGGCATCCTGCTAGGTTTTGCAGGCTCGGCCGGGCATTGGCATCTGGGTTTTCCCCGGAATTCCTATGGGTATTTTTCCAGGCTGGTGACGACGCAGAATGTGGCCGGCTGCACCGGGGCGTGCCTGATGATGCGAAAATCGGTTTTTGAGGAAGCCGGCCGCTTCGATGAGCGCTTCATGATTACCTATAACGATATCGACCTGTGCATGAAGATACGGCAACGGGGCTATCGCATTGTCTGGACGCCCCATGCGGAATTATATCACTATGAATCGACAACTCGTGGGATCGACCAAGAGGACCCGATTAAACAAGCCCGTCTGCATTCGGAAGGAAGTCTGTTCGTATCGCGGTGGAAGGACGCCTTGGAGGCGGGTGATCCCTATTACAGCCCCAATCTCGACATCAACGACTACAACTTTCGCTTCCGATGCTGAAAAGGTCGGCCTTGAGGATGTCTCTGTTAAAAATTTGGCCCAGGTCTGGCAACCATGAAACCGGTTGGTAAAAGCTGGCGTCCCAATCGGGAGGGATGGTGCAGAGCGAGGCGGCTCGCATCAACCCTTGGACGCCAACCCCTAAGAGGCGGAGCGCGCCCATGCTGACGGAGGTGCAAACCTGGGCTCGCGGTGCCGTGGAGCAGCTTGCCCCGCGGGGAAGTCGTCGTCGGCATCTCCTGCGCTGGGCAAAGCGTCTTCTTCAACGGTGGCGCACTCCGGCGACACCGCCCGTGATCGGGCCGGTCCTCGACATCCACAATGAGGCGACGCTGCGCCAGCACACGCGCCAGCTGGCGCCACGGTTTTGCGATTGGACACCAGCCGATGCCTCGGCAGACCTCTGGGGAGCAGCCCGACTGATCGTCGGGCTGCTCCGGCGCGATGCCTCCTTACGCCGGCGGTTTCCCGAGGCCGTGCGCCAAGGGCCGACCGGTCCCTACGCCCGCTGGCTGACCAACGACGGGCGTCAAGAACTTGGCTTGGATGAGCGAGCGGTCCACCACATCCAGGAGGCGTTTCGCCGGGGCTTGGCCGATCGAGTGGTGCAAGCCTACGAGCATCTCCCTTGTGTCCGCAACCTGTACCCGTTGGCGCTGACACCAGCGGGACGGCTCCCCTTCCTCCAGTGGTTGCTGCAAACCGGTCGAGCCGAGCACCGCATTCGTGAAGAAGAAATTGCCTGGTTCCTCCAGGAGTCGGCGGAGGATCCGGCGCAGGGGATTGTCGCCACATTTCTCCGCCGGCCGGAATGGCAGCGGGCGTGTCCCTACGGATTGACAATTTTTGGGCAACAGGAACTCCTCCGCTGGATTCGCCGGCACTACGGGCTGCGCCAAGACTGGCTGGAGCGTGTGGTCTTTCCGGCTTTCGGGTCGCCGGGGGACGAACTGCGGCTTTTCTACCACGGCCGGCCCGAACTGCGGCAGGTGGCGCCCAAGGCCTTCCGCGATCCCAAGGACACAGCGCGGCTGCTGGAGTGGCTGGACCAACACAGCCCGGTGCCGATACCGAAACCTTGGCGCGATCAGCTCCGCGACGAATGGCGGTCTGGCAAGTTGTGTCAGTTGGGTGTCAATGTCCTGGGGCATTTTCGGTACACTTCCGGCCTGCAACAAGCCGCCTGCGCCACCGTGCGGGCCTTGGCGACGCAACAGGTGCGTACCTCCTGTCGCGATGTCCCGGCCCTGCCGATGCACGATTTGCCAAACCGGGCTGATTACCTCGGGCTGGAACTTTTCGATACCACGATCATCCTGACAGGCCCCGATCGCCCGGCGCCGACTTACTATGAGCTGTGCGGATGGCCGGAGCGGCCGAACGTCTATCGCATCGGTTTCTGGGCGTGGGAGCTGGAGACACTCCCGCCCGCGTGGGTCTCCAACGCGCGATATCTCGACGAAATCTGGACCCTGTCGGAGTTCAGTGCCCGGGCGATTCGTGCCGCCGTGGACGTCCCGGTGAGGGCGATGGGAATCCCCGTTGAAGTTCCGTCCTTCCCGGTGCTCCCGCGGTCGCATTTCGCTCTGCCGGACGACAAGTTTCTGTTTCTGTTTGTTTTCGACATGGCCAGCATTCTGGAGCGGAAGAACCCGCTGGCCATCATTCAGGCCTTCGAACGCGCCTTTGCTGGCCGGCCGGACGTCGGCCTGGTCATCAAGTATCACCGCGGCGAAGTAGACCCTGGCTCCACGCAGCGTCTTCGCGCCGCCGCCGAGCGCGTGCCGGGGGTCGTGTTGCTCGACCAGACGTTGAGCCGCCTGGAAACCTATGCCCTGATGCAGGTGTGTGACTGCTATGTGTCACTTCACCGGGCGGAGGGGTTCGGGTTGACGATGGCGGAGGCCATGCTTCTGGGCAAGCCGGTCATTGCCACCAACTATTCAGGCAATCTGGATTTCATGAACTCGGACAACAGCCTGCTGGTGGACTATCGGCGGGTGCCGATCGCGCAGACGTTGCCGATTTATCCGCAGGGAGCGGTGTGGGCGGAGCCGTCGGTGGAGCATGCGGCGGCGCTCATGCGGTGGGTGGAGGGTCACCGGGCCGAAGCGCTCGCTCTGGGCGCCCGAGCGCAAGCGCAGCTTCGGCAGCAGTTGGCTCCCGCCACCGTGGGCCGGCGGATGGCCGAGCGCCTGGCCGAACCTCACGCCCCGCCTGCCCGCCGGCAGGCGGCGTGAGGATGACCATGACGCCACGGAGGAGCAGGGATGCGGGTCGTCATCAACCGCTTGTCGGCCGTCGGCCAGCGAACGGGGATCGGGCACTACACATCGCAGTTGCTGCGTTGTCTCCGACAACAGGCGCATGGCGACACCATCGACGCGTTCCCTGCCGGTTGGGTAGTGCAGGCGCGGGCCTGGAGCGCGCGGGTGCGGCGGTATGTTCCAAGGACCGAGCCGGCTGCCGCAGAAACTCGGCCATCCTTATGGGCTCAAATGCGTTGTCGGGCATTCGACCACTTGCGCTGGCGATTTGACAACTATGTGGCGAGACACTGTAAGCGCTATTATCAAAGTCGCTCCTTTGACCTTTATCATGAGCCGAACTTCATCCCGTTTCCCTCGGACCTTCCCACGGTCACCACGCTTCATGACTTGTCGGTCCTGCTTCACCCCGAATGGCACCCTGCGGACCGGGTTCGTCGGTTCGAGCGGGAGTTTGCGCGAGCCTTGTCTCAGAGTTGTCATTTCCTGGCGATTTCGGAAGCCGGCCGGCAGGAGATCATCCGCACGCTGAACGTCCCCCCTGACAAGGTGACGCGGACCTACATGGGCGTGCGTCCAGGTTTGAAGCCGCTCTCGGAGGCGGAAGTGCGGCCGGTACTCCGCCGGTTGGGGTTGCCGGAGCAGTACCTTCTTTATCTGGGGACGATTGAGCCGCGAAAAAACGTCCTCCGCCTGATGCAGGCGTACTGCGGTCTGCCGGAGGCGGTGCGTCGGCGTTGGCCGTTGGTCCTGATTGGCAGCTGGGGCTGGAGGACGGCGGACATTGCTGAGTACCTGCACACCGAGGCCCGGCACCGCGGCGTGACGTATCTGGGATATGTGGCGGACGACGATGTGCCGGCGGTTTACAACGGTGCCCGGGCGTTAGTCTATCCATCGTACTACGAGGGGTTCGGGCTGCCACCGGTGGAGATGCTGGCTTGCGGCGGGGCGGTGCTGGCGTCGACGGCCGCCGCCGTGGCCGAGACGGTCGGCCGTCAAGCTCACCTGATCGACCCTGAAGACACCGACGGTTGGCGGCACGCCTTGCTGCGGGTGGTGCAGGATGACGACTGGTGGTGGTCGCTCCGCCGCGGGGCGGTTGAGGCGGTGCGGTCCTTTACCTGGGAGCAATGCGCTGCCGACACCCTCCAGGTGTACCGTTTGTTGACCGGCGCGTCGCAGGGTCCGGCTTGGCGCCGAGCGGGCTGATGCGAAAGAGCGCCGTCCCCAAGAGCGCGACCTGCCGCTCATGCCGCGTGACGGACGCCGTTCCGATCACTCGTCGCGTGCCGCGGCCTGACGGCGGGCGGGGCGATGGCCCCGCCCGCTGGCCGATCTTCCCGCTGCCTGGCGGCAAACACCCTTGTCCGCGACTTCCGCGCCTGCCACCATGACACGGAGGCCCCATCCTCTCAGGCAATGCCCGCCATGTGGTCCGGGTCCGAGTTAAGGGAACTCCTTCAGGAAATCACCGGAGCGGTCGCCATCCTGGCGACCGTGTCAACCGTCCTGACGCTGCTCTGGGTGCTGACGATCAAGCGCGACTCGATGTCGGCCACGGCGTGGTGCCTGGTGATCATTCTGGTGTCACCGATTCCGTTCCTGGGGCCGTTGTTGTTTCTCCTCCTGGGGTATCAGACGGTGCACCGGCCATTGACGCGTAAGCAACGCCATGTGGTGACCTTCCGACAACGTTACCCGGGTCATCGTCGGAGTGCGCTGGCTTTGGCAGAAACGGCCGACGAACTGAAGCCAGCATGGGCAGACTTCGCTGGCCTGGCCCGGCGCTTCGACGCCTTCCCGATCAGTTCGGGTAATCGGATCGAGTTTTATCACGACAGCAAGCCGGCGTTTGATGCCAAACTGGAGGCCATCGAATCGGCCCGGGACCACATCCATCTGGAATACTTCATCGTGCAGCCCGATGGCACGGGCCGTCGCTTCCTCGACACCCTGGCGCGCAAGGCGCGGGCGGGGGTAGAGGTTCGGCTGCTGTACGACGCGATGGGATCGCGAAGGCTGAGTCGGGCGGCGCTGGAGCCATTGGTCAAGGCCGGCGGTCGATGTGCTGCCTTTCTGCCGCTGAATCCCCTGCGCCGCCGCATCCAGGTCAACCTCCGCAACCATCGGAAAATCCTGGTCGTCGATGGTCGCGTCGCCTTTACCGGGGGCTTGAACATCGGCGACGAATACCTGGGATTGGTGCCGTATTACGGCTACTGGCGCGACACCCACCTGAAAATCGAAGGGCCAGCCGTGGCCTGCTTGCAGCGAATCTTTGTCGAGGATTGGGATTTCGCTGCCCAGGAGCAGGTGCAGGGGGGGCGTTATTTCCCGACCCTGAGCGCCGCGGGGGATTGCGCCGTGCAGGTCATCCAGTCCGGCCCTGACCAGGCACTCAAGTCGATCCGCGAGGTCTTCTTCGCCGCGATCCTCCGGGCCAAGAAGCGCCTGTGGATCGCCTCACCTTACTTCGTGCCCGACGCTGGTCTCCTGAACGCCCTGCGCCTGGCCGGTTACTTGGGCGTCGATGTCCGCTTCCTCGGCCTGTTCCACCCCGACAAATGGATCCCCTACTATGCCGCCCGATTTTATTGGGGCGACGTCATGGACGCCGGGATCAAGGTCTACCAGTACACCCGGGGCATGATGCACGCCAAAGTCATGCTCGTTGATGACGACTGGGCTACCGTCGGCACGGCCAACCTGGATAACCGCAGCATGCACCTCAATTTCGAGGTCAACTGCCTTTTTTATTCTCCGGCGGTCGTCGCCGAACTGGAGGAGGCATTTCGCCGCGACTTGGAGGTCTCCATCCAGCTTGACCGGGAGGTCTACGCCCACCGGCCATTTTCCGGCCAGCTTATCGAGAATGCCTGCCGTCTCTTGTCTCCAGTCCTCTGAGGGGCCGGGACAGCTTCCGGTCAACCAGGCGCAGCCAAGGCCAAGAGTTCCTCGCAGGGCGTCTGCTGGATGATTCGGGCGGCAGCTTCGGTGAGCGCGTAGCTGGCGACGGTGTCGGCCACCAGCCGCCGCCCCGCCCAGCGCGGGGCGGCGAGCAGAGCCAGGACCACCGCCCCCGCGGGTATCGCGCTGGGCCAATCATCCCAGGGACGCGTCAATTCATCTTGGCTATCCGCGTACAGGCCCCATCGGATCAGGGCCTGGCAAGCTTCAGCCAGCAGGCGGCCTTGTCGGCCCCCCGCCTGGACATGGCCCAGCAGGCTCATCATCAGGCTGTGAGTCCGCACACCATGCTTCGAGGGCGGGGCCGCTTCGACCGGCTCGCCCATCGAGACGCGAAGCAGCAGCTCGCACAGATTCAGGCCACTGGCAAAGGCGTTAAACGTTTCGCCGAGGCGCGGATTGGCGTCGATGTAGCTGGGGCCGCGGTGAGGATCGTACAGGTAATCGAGCATCAAGGCCCCATGCCACCGCAGGTGCCTCCCAAGCCGCGCCACCTGCTCCCGAACTTCGGGATGATCGACGCTGACCCGCGCCCAGGCACTCCCGCCAACCCCTTGGGCGCGGGCCTGGTAACAATGCGCGGCCAATAACCGCCCCTGGTGAAACACCGATTGCACCACCGACAGCGTCCCCTCCGCCGGCTGTTGCACCAGGAGTTCCGTCCGACCATCCAATACGCCGTTCCGCTCCAGCCGGCTCAGACATGCCTCCAACTCGGCCCGATTGCCGACTCGCCAAACACCCCTTCCGGCAGTGGCATGGGCCAGCTTGAGGTAACAGGGAAGTTCGATTGCCTGTTCCGCCTCGGACCTTGTCCGAACGATCCGCGTTGGCGGATGAGGCAATCCCAATTCGTCGAACAGCCGCACCATGCCGGCCTTGCTTTGCAGCCGGACGATCGCTGCAAACTCAGGCACGGCAAGGCCCGCGAGGCGACCGAGTCGCTCGCGGCAGCGGGCCAGCAAGTACGCCTGATCGTGGACCGGCAAGAGGACGTCGTAGCGGTGGGTGGTCAGACGCTCGTGAAGGAAGCGAAGGTAGCCGGCGGGATCGTCGGCGAAGGGCGGGCACCGGTAGACTCGTCGCACGAACCGGGACCAACGGGCGAGACAGCGCCAGGGGTGCGGGTCGCAGACGTCGATGATGTGGCGTGCGGCGCCCAGCATGTAGAGCGTCTGCCGGGCAGAGAGGCTGGAACCTTCAGTCATCAGGATGCGCAGGCGTCGCATGATGGTCCGGGGAAGCGGCCCCTGGAAGACGGCAACGTCGGCACGCGCTCCCGATTCTTGAGTGCCGCTGTAACGTACCTTTCACTCCGGCCCTGGCGAGCGGGGCGGACCCTCGCTCGGGATTCGCGTGGCGATCTGAATGCTGTCAAATCCGGGCAAGGGCACCAGGTTGAGTCCCGTGACGGTTTGCAGGCGATGGCACGCCTGGCGTCCGGCGGTGAGGACAAAAGGCTCCAACTTGCCGTGGCCGTTATCCATCAGGCACCCCTGCCCCTGCCACGGTTGGGTGATTTGACCCTTGTCGAGGGTAGTCAGGTGGAGAGCACAGGTTTCGCGGATGTGGTGCTGAGAGCCGTCGAGGTACATGGCGATGATGCGGAAGTTTCCCTTGGTGAAGAGACTCCACTGCAAAGCCTCCCAGTATACGCGATAGCGATGGCTGGCCTCGAGGATGTATTTCTCGCGTTCCTCGGCGCTCAGGCCCGGGGGCACCACCACATTGCGCCGCGCGTATTCGTTCATCTTTTCCAGTTGGGCCTTGTTCGCCGGGTCCCGTTCCCAGCGCCGTACCATCCAATCGGCGAATTGCCAAAGCCCGAGGTACATTCCCCAGGCGAGCGTGGACTGGCGGAAGGTTCGCAGGAAGATGGAACCGAAGCCGAGGGCCTGAATCATCTCGGCCACGGAGTTCATGTACGACCGCATCAGCTTCGGATCGCCGCGATTGGCCATGCGGATGGTCGAATCGTCGAAAATGATGCGGATTTCCAGCCCCGGAGGATAAACCGCCTGCACCTTGTTGTGCCAGTTGACCAGATGGCACAGGGCGAAGAACTCAGCCCAATCGGCGCGGCTGTAAGGGACGGCGTTTTGATTTTTCATTGGCCCGTAGCCGAGGACGATGCGGATGGGTCGGCCCTTGCGGACTTTCTTGCGGACCTTCAGGAGGAGTTGGTCGTAAACCTCCGGCGGGGGCAGGGGGCCGACGCGGTACTGGCGTGTCAGCATCGTGTCCAAGGCAGCGCGGGCCAGTTCCTCGACCTTTTCCTTGGGAGGTCGGGAGTAGCGCTCCACCTTGCGCGGGGCATTCCAGTGCCGCCGTACCACCTCGACGACGCGCTCGGTGAGATGACGGTCACACGACCGGGGAGGCGACAGCGGTTCGGCCATGGTCTTGCTCCTCGAGCCAGCGCAGCGTGGCCGCGATTCCTTCCCGATAGCCGACGAGCGGGGTGTAGCCCAGGTCTGTCCTGGCCCGGCGAATGTCCACATACCGGGAGGTGCCGAGGAACCGGAGGGCGGGGCGTTGGATCGGCGAAACGCCGCGATACAGCTTCAGGCGGGTCAACACCTCAAACATGACACAGGCAGCAAAGGGGAGGGCGTAGCCGATCGTTTTCCGTGGCGGAGGGCATCCGAGCAAGCCCGCGATGTGATCGGCCAGTTCCCCAATCGTGGTCCTTGAGCCGTCGGTGATGTTGTAAATTCGGCCCCGGGCCGCCGCCACACGGGCGGCCCGGACCATCGCCTGCACCACGTCGCTGACGTGAACGATCGGCACCACATGGTTCCGACTGCCGATGTACCGGAACGTTCCTCGGCGAATCGCCTCCACCAGCTTGGGCAGGTTCCGCTGATCGCCGGGGCCGTAGATAAAACCGGGCCGCAGAATGACCAGATCCAGGCCGTGACGCTGGCTGTATTCCAAGGCGAGTTGCTCGGCCTCGATCTTGACGTCAGCCGCCGGATCGTTCGATCGACGACAGGGGGTTTCTTCCGTGGCCGGGTCCAGGTTGCGGGTCCCCAGTACGTTGATCGAGCTGAGGAAGACCACCCGGGGCTGACCGGCGTGGCGAACGGCCTCTAGGAGGTTGCGGAACCCTTCCAAGTTGACGGCATAGAACTGCTGTTTGGTGTAATGGCCGACGGCGGCAGCGCAGTGGTGAATCACCCCGACGTCGCGGACGGCCGCCCGCAGGCCCTGCGGATCGGTGACGTCGGCGACGACCACCTCGACCCCGCGTTGGCGCCACCGATCTGCCTTGTTCGGATCACGGACCAGGGCACGGACCGGCTCGCCAAGGCCGAGCAACTCCTCGACGACATGACTACCGACAAAACCCGTTGCCCCTGTGACCAAGGTCGTCATGGTCCGTGCTTCGCTCCTCCCCGCCCGTTGCTCGTTCGATTGTTGGCGTGCAGTCGCCCCCTCAGCAAGTACCCCAGCCACAGATGCACCAAGCCGAGGGTGGCGCGGCCGACCATCAGGCCCACGGACCACAGGAGGCTGAACGCCACCAGGCGGTTCGCCGGCACGTCCGGCAACAGCCACAACAGCGCCGTTTCCCGCGTGCCCAGACCAGAAACGCTAATGGGCAGACCGTCCGCGACCATGACGAGCGGGATGACACTGAAGACTACTCTATAATCTACGCAAACGCCGCAAAGTGGCAGGCTTACCAGGGCGTAAAGCAGGATGATCAGGTAATATCCCCCGCGCAGCAAGCACAACCGGAGAGACCGACCCACGCCCCACCAGTTTAGGCACGCCCACCAGCGGGGAGGTTGCCGATGCTGCGGCCAAGCCGTGGGAGCAAGCCTTGCCAACAGCCCCAGGCCAATCAGCACTCCGAGAGCGCCCCCGCAGACCCAGCGGAGCGAACCGGCCTGCGCGTGTTTGCTGGTAAGCGCACCCAGCAGACCGAAGGCGAGCAGGACAGCCAAGTCGTGCAGCCCGAGAAGGAAACAGCGTCCTAAGGCCGCCAACACCGGGATGTGGCGCACCTCTGCCAGTCGCCAAGCGAGCAAGCCTTGTCCAATCTCGTAGTTGATAGCGCCCGCAAGGTACGATAAGCCCCGCGCGAACAACACCGGCCTGAGTGGCAGGAGCGTGTTCGGCTGCGAAAATAACCAGCGAAGGCAGACGGCGTCCCAGAAGTACAAGGTCAGGACCAGGCCGGCGGTGCAGGCCAACAGCCACGGGCCGGGCACGGCGTGCAATGCCGAGGCAAGTTCCTGGGGCGGCACCCTTGTAAAGACCCAGGCCAGTAAGACCGCACTGACGACCACGGGTAGCGTCTTTCGCCACGCGCCCGTGGCGGCCTGGCGAAGGCCGGACCGTGGGTCTGGGGTCTGGGGAACCTCAGGGGGTAGGTTTGCCGTCATAAGACACGGCCGCCCGCCGCCGCGGGCGGCATCGCAGCCGGGGGCGCGGCGGTCGCCAGCCGGACCCGGGGACCGGCTTGGAAATCGACCACTTCCAGCTCGATTGTGCGAATTCCCTGCCACTCGTTGAGGCGCGGCCGGAAGGCGAGGCAGACCTGGCCTTGGGCCGACAGGAGTTCCTCAAGCCGGTCGGCCATGCCGAAGGCGATGGCCCGCAGGGAGGTGCCGCCTTGCTGGACGCGAAAGCTCAGGTGCCGTTCTCCCGGACCCAAGCAGCGGGGCGAGCCCACAACCCGAAGCCCACCCGCGAGAAACACCGGTCGGCGATTGGCCGGGCCAAACGGCTCCAGGCGGTCGAGGTCGCGGAGCAGACCGGGGGTCAGGGCGCTGAGGGGGATTTCGGCGTCCAGGACGAGGGGGGGCGTGGGCGGGCCGTCGGGGAAGTACTCGGCGGCCACGGCGCAGAAACGCTCCCGGAAGGCATCGACGGCTTCCGCCCGGAGGCTGAAGCCGGCCGCCGCGGCATGGCCGCCGAAACTCAACAGGTGGTGGCGGCATGTCGCCAGCGCTTCGTGCAGGGGAAAGCCTGCAATCGAGCGCCCGGAGCCCCGGGCGATTCGGCCCAAGCCGTCGCGGTCGGGGGCCAGGGCGATCAACAGCACGGGGCGACCGTAGAGTTCGACGAGTCGGCCCGCGACGATGCCAATGATTCCGGGGTGCCAGCGTTCGTCGGCCAGGACCAGGGCGGGGCGGCCATCAAGGTCATCGCCAAGTTGCTGGCGGATTTCCGCGAAGATGCGTCGTTCGAGCTGTTGGCGTTGCTGGTTTTGACCTTCGAGGAAGCGAGCCAGGTCGGCGGCACGCTGGGCCGAGGCGGTGGTCAGGAGTTCGACAACCAGGCGAGCACACCCGAGCCGACCGGCGGCATTGAGGCGGGGGGCCAGCTTGAAGCCGACGTCTTCGGCGCGGATGGTTGGCAGGTTGGCCAGCCCGGCCTCTTGGATGAGCGCGTGCAAGCCCAAGGAAGGGGCCGGCCAAAGCCGTTGCAAGCCGTGGCGGACGAGGATGCGGTTTTCGTCGTACAGCGGGACGACGTCGGCCACCAGACCGAGGGCTGCCAGGGTAACGGCCTCGAGGAGGAAATTGCGGAGGCGGGGGGTGACTTTCGCGGCGCCGCACGCCTCCTGGCACAAGGCCCAGGCCACTTTCAGGGCCACGCCGGACCCCGATAACTCACCGAACGGATAGCCGCTCCCCGGCAGGCATGGGTGGACGAGGACGTCGGCGGGCGGCAACTCCTCCCGCGGCTCGTGATGGTCGGTGATGATGAGTTCCAATCCCAGGCGGCGCGCCTCGTCCGCCTCGGCGACGCTCGTGATGCCGCAATCGACGGTGACGACCGTCCGGGCGCCGGCGACGGCGATCCGCCGCAAGGCGTCGATGTTCAGGCCGTATCCCTCCTCCAGCCGGTTCGGGAGGTAGAAATCGACTTGGCCGCCCAGGAGGTGGAGAGCTTTGTAGAGGATGGCGGTGCCGGTGATGCCATCGACGTCGTAGTCGCCGTAGACGACGATGCGGCGGCCTTGCCGCACCGCCGCCAGCAGGCGGCGGGCGGCCTCGGAGACACCCGGGAGAAGGGCCGGGGGATGGAGACCGGTGAGCGGCGCTTCCAGGAAGCGGCGAGCGGCGGTGGGCTCACTCAGGCCGCGGTTGAGGAGAAGTTGGGCAACCACTGGAGAGGTGCGCATCTGGGCCGCCAGTCGTTCGACGGCCATCCGCTCGTGGGTGAAGAGGAGCCAGCGCTTGCGAGGGGTTGCCACGAGGACTCCTTCCCGGTCATCGTTCCGTTGGCGGAGCATTATACCTGCGGTGCGAGGGAGCCCGCCACGGCGACTGGTGGAGTTGGGCGAAATCTTTCAAGTTCGCGCTTTGCCCGGAGCGCGGTCGGCGGGGCAGCGGAGGCGTCCCGGAAAAAGCGCTTAAAGGCCGGGTCTGGGGATGCCGATTCCAAACAGCAGCGAATCACACGACGGTGCTTGAGGTAAGTCACGGCGTTCGGGTTGATTCGCAGCACGGCACCAACTGACGGGCGACCCACCGTGGGGAAGCCGACGGTTGTTTGGCCGCGGCCCTTGAGCCGACGTGAATCTCTTACGGAGGTTAGATCGTGAATGCTGCTTTCTTGCTGATGTCCACGGCTTGGCTGGCGGGTGCGGAGCCGATTCCTGCTCCGGCAACGGCCCCGGCCCCGGCCCCGGCCGCCGCTCCGGTGGTGGCCACGGGCTCAAGCTGTGGCGCAAGCTGCGGCGCCAGCTGTTGCGACAGCGGTTGTTGCTGCCGGCCGACGCTGCGGGAACGGCTCCAGGCGTTCATGAACGCCTGCGGCGCCCCCCGTTGCTGCAACACCAGCAGCTGCTGCCACACGTCCTGCACGCCTTGCTGCGTCCAGACGTGCCAGCCGACCTGCTGCGTGCAGACGTGCCAGCCGAGCTGCGATTGCAGCTGTGGTTGCTGCTGCCGGCCGACGCTGCGGGAACGGCTCCAGGCTTTCTTCAATGCCTGTGGCGCGCCCCGCTGCTGCAACACCTGCGTCACCAGCTGCGGCTGCCACTAATCGCTCCCGGTGGCCCCGGCCCTCTGGGTCGGTTGCCATCTCCAGTGTACGCCCCAGGGTGGGGGGACTCCTCGCCTGGCACCCCCGGCGAGGAGTTTTTTCCACCCTGGTTGGCGTTGCGGGAAGGACTCATGGTCACCGGGAGTCTCGTTCGCCAGATCGGGTTCCGCCACGGCGTCGCCGGCATCCTCGCCGCTGGTGTTCTCACTTTGGTCCTCGTCGGTAGCCGTGACTTCGCCGGCGGTTGGAACGACGGCAGCCGCCTGGCTGCCGTCGAGTCGTTGATCGACCATCATAGCTTGGCCATCGACCGATCGATCTTCCTCCGCTCCGATGCCTCTGATCCGCGTCCCAACCCTTACCACCCGGATGACCGATTGCTGACGGCCCATGGCACGGCCGACAAATTGTGGATCGACGGCCATTGGTACTCTGACAAATCGCCGGTGCCCGCGTTGCTCATGGCGGGGTGCTACCAAGTGTGGCAAACCGTTCTGGGACTCAAGGCCCAGGAACAACCGCGGCCGTTTTGCTGGTGGATGACGGTGTGCTCGTCCGGCCTGGCCTTCGCGTGGGCGGTCTGGTCGATCGCTGCACTGGGCCAGGAGTTGCGCCTGCCTTCGCGGAGGCGGCTCCTTCTGACGGCGAGTTTCGCTTTGGCTACGGTGGCGCCGGTTTATGCCCGGCATGTCAATAACCACGTCCTCCTGTTGGGGGTGGGGGCGGCGGCCATGCTGGACCTGGTGCGCCTCGCGAAGGAGTATGCCCTGGGTCACAGTTCCACGCTTCGGCTGATCCGACTGGGGTGTTGGCTGGGTTTGGCCTACGCGATTGATCTGGGGGCCGGGCCCGTGTTGTTGCTGTGTGCCGTGCCCGTGGTGGTGTCTCGCTGTCGCCGCTGGTGGCCGCTGACGGCCTTTGCCGTCAGCGCCTTTTCATGGGTGGGGTTTCACCACGCCGTCAATGCCTGGATCGGCGGCACGCTGGGGCCGGCCAACGCTCAGCCCGAGTACCTGAATTGGCCTGGAAGCCCCTTCACCGCCCACAGCATGACGGGGCGTTGGGCCCACGACTCGCTGCTCGATCTGGTGAAGTACTCTCTGGCGCTGTTAGTCGGAAAGCGGGGCTTTCTGATCCACAACTTGCCGCTGCTGTTACTGATCCCGGCGGTCGTGGGGCTGCGGCGATACAAGGGCCGATACCGGCCGGAACTTCTCGTGGCCCTGGGTTGGTGCGTGGGAAACTGGTTGCTTTATGCCGTGGCCTCGTCCAACTATTCCGGCGCGTGCTGCTCCATCCGCTGGTTCGTCCCTCTCCTGGCGCCAGGATTCTTCGCCCTGGCCCTGTTTCTGAAACGGCACCCGTGGGCCGAGTCCGACCTGACACTGCTCAGCCTGTGGGGAGTCGTTCTCGTGGTCATCATGTATCCCGCAGGTCCCTGGCGCGCCCGGCTGGTACCGGGTTATTGGTTGATTGCGGCCTTAGCGATTGCCAGTTGGCTGCTGCTCGCCGTTGGACGCCAGCGGCAGGCGGCCCTGTCGCACGGCCGACCGCCGTTGCTGGGCAATCTGGGAAAGTGGACCGTCTCCTGACGCCCGTGTGCCAGACCGCTTGGGCCAGTGTCTTGGGAGAGCGTTCAAGCGCGTCCGGGGAAGCAACCGAGTCTTACTTGAGGCAGGCAGCCTGGCCCGCGGACCCAGCCAAGCTGGCGGGCTGACCGCTGCCTGAATGGTTTACCGACGGCACGGTGAGGGGATTGCTGCGCGGACCCGACGAGACCCGGCCGTTCGGATTTCAACGGAGGACATGACCGTGAACACTGTGTGTCTGCTCCTGACAACGGCGTGGTGCTGCGGCGCGGACCCGGTTCCCGCGGCGGTGCCACTGGCCAAAAGCGCCGATGCGTGTGCCGCAACCTGCGTCTGCTGCCCCGCCGGCGACTGCGGCTGCCAGCCGGGGCTGTTGCAACGGCTTTTCGCCCGTTGCCGCAAGTGTGACCCCTGCTGCGTTCCCTGCCCGCCCGTGACCTGCTGCGACCAGATCTGCTGCCAGCCGGGGCTGTTGCAACGGCTTTTCGCCCGTTGCCGCAAGTGTGACCCCTGCTGCGACTGCTGCGTCGTGACCTCCCCGTGCGCGCCTGGCACCAGCCACGGGTTGGCCCCCGCCCCCCAGCCGATGCCCAAGGCGGAACCCATTGCTCCGCCCAAGGAGGAACCGAAGAAGCTGCCCCAAGGTGAAAACACTGACGCCAAGGCCCCTGCGGCTATTGAGGCCGCTCCGGTCATTAATCCGAATGGCAGTATCGTGATCGAGCCGGAAAAGTTCTGATCGATCCGCTTTTCGCCGATCGACCTTGGCCAATCTCACCGCCGGGTTTCGTGGCCGGACCCCCGCCACGGGACCCGGCGCGTCTTTTAGCGCTTGAGGTTCCAAGTCGGTTGCTGATACTTCCCCGTCGCCAGCTCGCCGATCAGCCGCCGCTCGTCCGCGTGCCAGTCGTCCTCGTGAAGGGTCCAATTGGTCGCCTGAACGAAGGTTGAACGGATGGCCTCGGCCAATTCGCGGCACGCGATCCGGCGCCCCGTCTGCTCGAAAATGCCCGCAAGTTCGGGGGCGTGCGGGCTGGCGGCCAAGAGGATGGCGCCGTGCTGGAGGAGCGCCCCGCGGCGCCGCCGCTGCGCGCTGCCGACGATCTTGGCGGCGTCTAAAAGGAGATCACCGCGTGTGAGTCGCTGGAAACAGAGTGGCGCGTCCGCCGGCTGGCCGAGCGACCCGCCGGCCCACAGCTGCGTCAATACGCCAAACTCCCGCAGGGCGGCGGCAATCAGGCCGTGCATCCGAACCAGCCAGGAATTCCCGACCGGCTGCCAGCGCGGTCCGGCCGGCAACGCCAAGGCGTAGGTTAACTCGACGTGATGGATCAGCGCCCCCCCGCCGGACGGCCGTCGTACCCGCGGCAGCCTGGCCCAGGGCTCGCCCCCTTGACCCAACGCCGCCGGCTGAAAGTAACCCAAGCTCAGGGTCGGCTGACTCCACGCATAAAATCGCAGCCCCGCCCGTCCCACACACGCCGTCTCCAGCAACACCTCGTCCGCCGCCATGTTGGCCGCGCCGTCTCCCACCTCCCAGGGGAGGAGTCGGCAATTCATGGCTTCCATCGCAGGATCGGCTCCTTGGCGGCCTTAACCTCGTCGGGTCGGCTGATGTCGAGTGTGTGCGGCGCCGTCTGCAACACCGCCGCCTCCTCATTCCGAACCCGCAGCAAGGTGTCCGCAAAGGCGTCGAGCGTCTCCTTGCTCTCGGTTTCCGTCGGTTCGATCATCAGGGCTTCCGGCACCACCAGCGGGAAATAAACCGTTGGGGCGTGGAAGCCGAAATCCAGGAGCCGCTTGGCAATGTCCATGGCGCTGACCTTTCGCTCCCGACGCAGCACCCGGGCACTGGCCACAAACTCATGCATGCAGCGCTCACCATAGGGAACCTCGTAGGCTCCCTTCAGCCGGGCCAGCAGGTAATTGGCGTTCAGCACGGCGTTCTCGCTCACGCGCCGCAAGCCGTCGGCCCCCAGGGTGCGAATGTAACACCAGCCCCGGATCAGGATCCCGACGTTGCCGAAGAAGCTCCGCACGCGACCGATCGACAGCGGTTGATCGAAATCGAGATAGTACCGCTCCCCCTGCCGGGCCACGATCGGCGTGGGCAAAAACGGGGCCAGGGTGTCCCGCACCGCGATCGGCCCGGCTCCCGGGCCGCCGGCGCCGTGCGGCCCAGTGAACGTCTTGTGCACGTTGTAGTGCATCATGTCCGCCCCAAAGTCTCCCGGCCGCGTGATCCCCAGGATGGCGTTCATGTTGGCCCCGTCGAGGTAGACCAGGCCGCCGTGCTGGTGCACCAGCTCGGTGATGGTGCCGATCTGGTCGTCGAACAGGCCGAGTGTGTTCGGGTTGGTAATCATGAACACCGCGGTCCGCTCGTCCAATTTGGCCCGCAGATCGTCCAGGTCGACGAGGCCTCGAAGGTTGCTCTTGATGCTCACCGCCTCGAACCCGGCCAGGGCCGCGCTCGCCGGATTGGTGCCGTGGGCGCTGTCGGGGATGAGGACGCGGCTGCGCTGGTGCTCGCCCCGGTGCCGGAAATACGCATGGGCGACCAGCAGCGACGTTAGCTCACCTTGCGCGCCGGCCGCCGGCTGAAGGGAGACGGCAGGCAGCCCGGCGATCTCCGCAAGCATCGTTTGCAATTCAAAGAGGATCGCCAGCAAGCCCTGGCACGACTCGTCTGCCTGCAACGGGTGCACGTCCGCCAAGCCGGACAGGGCGGCGATGCGCTCGTGCCGCTTAGGGTTGTACTTCATGGTACACGAACCGAGGGGGTAGAAGTTCGTGTCCACGGCCATGTTGCGAGTGGAGAGGTTGACGAAATGGCGGATCAGGTCGATTTCCGCCACTTCGGGCAAGGGCGGGGGTTTTTCGGCTAGGGCCCCGGCGGGAAGCAACTCGCTTAGCGGTCTGTCCGGCACGTCGCAGGCCGGCACCAGGTGCGCTCGCCGGCCCGGGCGGCTCAACTCAAACAAAAGTTCCGTCGCTTGCGGTTGGCTCATACTCGGCCCTGGATCCGATTTCGCGGCAAGTCGGTCGACGCGCGCCGCGGCCGGTGGCAACGTCCTCACCTGCGCTGGTACCGAACCCACTCCGCCGGCGTCACTTGGCCGTCAGGGCCCGACCCAGGGCGGAGGCCAAGGCATCGATTTCCGCCCGGGTCCGCTTTTCGGTGACGGCCAAGCTCATGCAGTCGGCCAACCAGGAATACCATCGTCCGAGCGGCAGTCCGGCGTGGAACCCGTCGTCCCGGAGGCGATCGAGCAGCCCTCGCTCCAGTGCTCCCACCGGAAGGCGGACCGTGAACTCCTTGAAGAATGGCCGGTCAAATTGCAGGCTGACGCCGGGCAGGCGCGTGAGCTGGTCGGCGGTGTAGTGGGCCTTGCGGGCACACGCTTCGGCGGTTTCCCGCAATCCCTGCGGACCGAGGGCGGCCAGGTAGACGGCCGCCCTCAGGGCCATCAACCCCTGGTTAGTGCAGATGTTGCTCGTGGCTTTTTCCCGGCGGATGTGTTGCTCGCGTGTCTGAAGGGTCAGCACCCAGCAGCGCCGGCCGTTGCGATCGACCGTTTGGCCCACGAGGCGCCCCGGCATCCGGCGGACGAATTCTCCCCGGCACGCCAGCAACCCGAGATAAGGTCCGCCGTAGGTCAACGGGATGCCGAGGGCCTGCCCCTCGGCCACGGCGATGTCGGCGCCGTAGTCCCCGGGGCGTTTCAGCAAACCCAGGCTGATCGGATCATAGCTCACGATGAACAGGGCGCCGCACGCATGGGAAATTGCGGCCAGGGCCTCCACTTCCTCCAGGCAGCCGAAAAAGTTCGGATGCTGCACGACGACGCACAAAGTATCGTCCCGGAGAGCGTGCTTCAGGTCGGCGGGGTCGAGGAAGCCGGCCGGCGTGGGCAACGTCTGCACGTGGAGGTCGAGATTGGCGGTGTAGGTGGCCAGGGTTTGCCGATAGTCGGGATGGACGCTATCAGCCAGCAAGACGTGATGCCGCCGCGGCTCCAGGCCGCTGGCCATGAGGACGGCCTCGGCCACCGCCGAGCCTCCCTCGTACAGGCTGGCATTCGCCACGTCCATCCCCGTCAGCTGGGCAATCAGCGTCTGGAACTCAAAAAATGCCTGGAGGCTCCCCTGGCTCGCCTCGGCCTGGTATGGGGTGTAGGCGGTGTAAAACTCACTGCGCCCGGCCACGGCATCGACCACGGCCGGCACAAAATGGTCGTAGCTGCCGCCGCCCAGAAAGCAGACGGTGTCGGCAGTCGAACGATTCCGCCCCGCCAATTGCTGGGCGAGGCGTGTCAATTCGATTTCCGTCAAGGCCGGGGGCAGCGCCAACGGCCGCTCCAGGCGGATGGCGGGTGGTATGACGTCGAAGAGTTCGGTCAGCGAGCGTACCCCGATCGTCGCCAGCATGGCCTGTTGGTCGTTCGGAGTGTTGGGGATGTAGGACACGCGGCTTTTCCTCCGGCGGGCCGCGCCTGGTGGCGCGGCCCGGGCGGCGTCAATGCCCCTGCGACGCGATCTGCTTTTCGTACTGTTCCCACGTCAGCAGGTGATCGAGCGTGGTGCCCGGCTCGGTCTTCACCTTGATGAGCCAACCTTTGCCCAGCGGATCGGCGGTGATGCGGCTCGGGTCGTCGACCAGTTTGTCGTTGACTTCGATGACCTCTCCATTGACCGGCGAGAAGAGGTCGCTGACCGCTTTGACCGATTCGATCTCGCCGAAACTGTCGCCGGCAAAGACGTGATCACCGACATCGGGAAGTTCGATGTAAATCACGTCGGTCAGCTGCTCGACGGCGAACGGGGTGATACCAATGGTACAGATGTCGCCCTCCAGGCGGGCCCATTCGTGCGTCGATGCGTACCGCAAGCTCTTCGGATCCATGCACTGCTCCCGTCAGCTTCGGGCGCGCCGGTAAAACGGCAGCGCCACCACCTTGGCCCGCTCCCGCTGGCCGCGAACGTCCACCTCAACCTCCGTCCCGACCGCCGTCCCGGCGGGTTCGACGTACGCCAGGGCAATCGCCCGCTGCACCGTCGGAGCGAAGGTACCGCTGGTGACGGTGCCGATCTCCCGCCCGTCGCGCCACACGCTGGCGCCGTCCCGCGCGATCCGCTTGCCCTCGAGTACCAGACCGACGCGCCGCCGACGCTCGTCGTCCCGCCGGCGCAGCAAGGCATCCCGGCCGATAAAGTCCCCCTTGTCGAACTTCACCGCCCATCCCAGCCCGGCTTGAAAGGGGTCGATCTCTTCACTCAACTCGTGTCCGTACAACGGCAGGGCCGCCTCCAGCCGTAAGGTGTCTCGTGCCCCCAAGCCGCACGGTTGAGCGCCGCGCGCGAGCACCTCTTCCCAGACCTGCGTGGCTAAAGCGGCGTCCACGATCAGTTCCAGGCCATCTTCGCCGGTGTAGCCCGTGCGGCTCACCAGGCACGGTTTGCCGCGGTACTCGCCGACGGCGGCATGATAATAGCGCAACCCTGCCGCATCGACCGTCGTCAGCCCCTGGCACCGCTCCACGGCGCACGGACCTTGGACGGCCAACATCGCGGTGGGCCCGGTTTGGTCCGAGATCTCCACTGGCCGACCGCTGCCGTGCTGGATCAACCACCCCAGGATCTTTTCGCGGTTGGCGGCATTGACCACCATCAAATAACGCTCACCGAAGCGATAGACCAACACGTCATCGCGGATGCCACCTTCGACGTTGCACACCAACCCGTAACGCACCTGGCCATCCCGCAGCGTCGCCGCGTTGTTGGTGTAGACCAGCTGTACCAGGTCCAACGCCTCCGGACCGGCGATCCAGATTCGGCCCATGTGGCTGATGTCGAAGACCCCGGCTGCGGTGCGAACCGCCTGGTGTTCGTCGGTGATCCGACTGTATTGCAGCGGCATCAGCCACCCGGCAAACTCCACCATTCTGCCGTGATGGGCCGTGTGCCAGTCATAAAGAGGGGTGCGCAACGCCATGAGGTTTGCCGCGGAGCGCGGGGTTTTCTGAGGGCTTCCTTGCCGGATATCGTATAGGTCTCTAGTGCCCCGTCCAAGCGCCCGGCGTCGCCCCGTGGGGGCGACGCCGATAATGAGGTCACGCCCCACCGGACCAGACTGGTCGCTTTGCGCCCGGATGCGCTAGACTAATTGTTTTGCCCTCGCCCCGCGCCGTGCGAACGTGACACCACCCTCCGCCCCACCGGGCGCTCTCCCACCATCCCGCTCACTCCGAGTACACCCCTCTCCTGAGCCCGGGCTAAGATGGCATCATCGGCAATGTCACCGGTGACATTTCACGAAAGGGGGCGGTAATGGCGAGCCTTCTGACAGGGGCGTGGTTGGCGCTGACGCTGACGGCCGAGCCGGTGGCCCTCAACGGCGCCGAGGCCGAGGTGTCCGAGGACATTCGGGTGGAGGAACTCAAGGCCCACGTCTACCGGCTGGCATCCGAGGAATTTCTGGGACGGCGCGGCCCGGGCGCCGCCCGGGCCGGGCAATACGTGACGGCCGCTTTTGAGCGTGTGCGGCTTCAGCCGGGCTTCGCTGACGGTTTCTACCAGCCCATCCCGTGGCTGGTGGACGGCGACAGCCAACGCCGGGGATTCGTCGGCCGAAACGTCGCCGCCGTGCTGCCGGGCCGCGACCCGGTCTTGCGCCAAGAATGGATCATTTTGAGCGCCCATCACGACCACTTGGGCCGCGATCGGGGCCAACTCTTCCCCGGTGCCGACGACAACGCCTCGGCAGTGGCCATGCTCCTGGAAGTTGCCGAACGTTTTGCCGTCCGGCGGGAGGCGCCGCGCCGCAGCGTGATGTTCGTCTCCTTCGACCTCGAGGAAGCCGGCCTGCAAGGCTCCACCCACTTTGCGACCCACCCGCCCAGGGATTTCCGAAAACTGCGGGCATTCCTGACGGCTGACATGCTCGGTCGATCCATGGCGAACGTCATGGATGAGTACGTCTTTGTCCTGGGGAGTGAGACGGCGCCGCAACTCCGTCGCCTTCTGGAGCGGACGCCCGCGCCGGAGGGCCTGAGTGTGGGCCGGCTCGGGGCTGACCTGGTGGGCACGCGCAGCGATTACGGTCCGTTCCGCGATCGACGGGTGCCGTTTTTATTCTTCAGCACGGGCCAACATCCCGACTATCACCGCCCCACCGACCTCCCCGACCGCCTCGACTACGACAAGCTTCGCCGCATCAGCCTCTGGATCTTCGACCTGACCGAGCGATTGGCCAACGACGCTGACGTTCCCGTCTGGCGATCCGAAGCGCCGTCCCCAGACCTCGAGGAGGTGCGGACGGTCCATTGCCTGATCGCCCGAACGCTGGCCCGGCCCGATCGGTACCCGATCACGGCCCGGCAGCGGCAGCAGCTGCGGGAAGTCGAAGACAAACTGGCCGCTATCCTGGCCCGGGGTCAAGTGACCACCGAGGAACGTCACTGGCTGGTCTGGACGTCCCGGTGGTTGTTGGCGACTGTCTACTAGAGGGCTGCGACGATTCACGCCCGGGGTCAGTCACACCCTTGTCAATGACCGCGCCCGTCAATTACACTGGACGTGCCAACGTCGGCGCGATCCGGGCGGGAGGGACCCGGCAGCGCGTCATCGCTTCCGCCGAGAGCCGTTCCATGCTGGGCCGAGTCTTCCTGGGCCGTTACGAAGCCAAGCGCTTGCTCGGGGAGGGAGGCATGGGCAAGGTGTATCTTGCCTGGCAGCCCGACCTGGGCCGGCAAGTGGTCGTTAAGGTGATGCACGAGCACATCGCCGCCGACCCGCGGTTTCGTGACCGCTTCGAGCGGGAAACGCGCATCATGGCGCGCTTCCAGCATCCTTACGTGGTGGCCCTGTACGATGCTTCGCTCAACGATCCGGACGGACCATGCATCGTCATGGAGTACATCCGCGGGGTCACGCTGGAAGAATTACGAATCCGTAATCGCCGTCTCAGCCCGGTGCGGGTCGGCCGACTTCTCAACCAGCTGTGCGAGGCGTTGCAGGCCGCCCATTCCGAGGGCATCATCCACCGTGACCTGAAACCCACCAACGTCATGGTGGTCGATCCCGACACGCCCTACGAGAAGGTCAAGGTCATGGACTTCGGCTTGGCCAAGCTCCTGGACCAGCCGCGCTACAGCCTCGATCGCATGATGCCGGAAACCGCCCTCGACTTCGCCGTCGGCACGCCGGCATACATCTGCCCGGAGCAGGTCCGGGGTGACCCAGTGGATCATCGCGGCGACTTGTACAGCGTGGGTGTGATGCTGTACGAGTTGCTCACCGGCCAGTTGCCCTTCGACCGCCCCTCGACGATGGACATTATGCTGGCGCACGCCACGGAGCCCCCGCCGCCGTTCGCCGCCGTCGGCGCCGGTGACTGGGTGCCTCCGGCGGTGGAGGCGGTCGTCATGTCGTTGTTGGCCAAACATCCCGACCAGCGGCCACAAAGCGCCCGCGACCTGGCGGAGCGCTATGAGGCTGCGTTGGCGGAGGAGCTGGCTCGGAAAGAAGAAGCCTTGCCGCTGTCAGCCTCACGCTACCGGCCCGGACCCGAGCGGGCGGCGCCGGCGGCGCCGCCCGCTCCGGCAGAGGCACCGCCGCCGGGCCCCGAACCAGTCACCGACGCCAACGCCATCGTCAACCAGATGGAAGCCTGGATGCCGGAGAAAATCGCCGTCTTCAAGCTCCGCGGCTTCGTCCAGGACCTCGGCGGCGAAGTCCTCGAAAGCCTCCCCGGTCTGATCCGGGTCCGCCTCGGCCACAAGAACTCGTCTTGGCTCGATCCGCGCCGCAAAGCGAAAATCATCGACATGGAACTTCGCTTGCAGCAAATCGATGCCGCGCGCGGCAACCGCTTGCACATCACCGTGTCCATGCGGCCGCTCAAACCTGCCCACCTGAAGAACCAGTTCTGGCGCGACCGTTGCGAACAGGTTTTTTGTGAGTTACGGGCCTACCTGATGGGTCAGGCCTCGGGGTGACCCTTGGTGACACCCTCCGCCCCGACTGCAAGGTACGAGCCGGCGATCCCCCACGAGATTGGCCGTTGACGCCAACACTGTCTGTCGCAACTCCCTTGCGCAGTCGGGCGTGGCGATCATCCGCCGGCGTGGCGGTTATTTGAAGACGAGGCTCGGCGCGGGCGTGAACGTGAGGTCGTAAGGCACTTCCAATCGCTCCGGCTGTTCACCCCGGTCGCGGAAGATGTGCAGGATGCGGGCCCGTCCCAGGTTCTCGTAGTTCGGCTCCGGGTAGATGTCTGACTTAAACGGCTCGGTCAGCTGAAACTCATGGATGAGCACCCGTACTCCCGGGATCCCGTGGAAGTGGATTTCGTCCGCTCGCCGGCGGCCGCCGTAGATGTCGTACAGCTCGAAGAGCATGCGCAGCACGCGAGTGAACCGGCGGAAGCCCACGCCGTCTTCCAGGAAAATGAGATCGACTTGCAGGGCGCGGAACAACTGGTAAGCGTAGTGGCGCGCCCCTGGCGAGAGGACCCGTTGGTAATGCGGGCCGATGGTTCCCGTCAGGATGGTTCCTTCGTGGAGGTCGAGCATCTCCTCGGGCGTGTCGCGGGTGAGGCCGGAAATGAACCAGTAGTGTGGAGCAATCCAGAATCCACTGCCGTTGCGATACTTGCGGCGCAAGGCCCGCTTGAGGAGAAGGCGGAAGCCGGCGACCAGCTTGCGCCGCCGTTGGATTTCGTCGCGGCGCGCCAGGCGCTCCAAGATGGGCCGGGTCGCTAAGTCACCGAGGGAAACCGCCAACGGCCAGCGAACCTCGTCGGAAGCCGTGGCGGGCCCATCTTTTTTGATGATAACGGCCACGTCATCGGGGTGAGGCGGCTTGGGGGCGAAGCGGACCCGACAGCCCCGTTCGTGCAGCAGCCGCTGGAGCATTTGTCGATGCGTTGATAGCAACAGGCCGGAAACGTGCAAGGTCGTGGGGCAACGCCGCGCCGGGTCGCGCAGCCGACTCCGCACCATTTGCCACACCAAGCCCGTCAGGGCTCCGGGTGCCAGCCACGCCAGGAAGATCCCCAGAAGGTTTGTCAACGGCATCGTGGTCGCCGGCTCGCCGGTGATCACGAGACTACCGCACGAACTCAAGGTGAGGTTGATGACCAAAAGTGTCACCAGAGTGAACTCGCACGCCACCCATCGGCCCCAGGGAATGGAGCGGATCACCCTGGCATTCTTGGGTTTCCAAAGGAACTGCACGTCCGAATTCGACGGCAAGACAATGGTGGCGAAGTTGACTGCCAATGCCGCCAAACACCAGACCAGCGGCACCCAGCCCGGAAGAACCAAGCTGGCCAAGCCGAGGCTGGCGAAGTACACCGCCACGGTCAGGGCCTCCGTCCGACGGGACCGCTGTCCCTGACCGAGGTAACTGCCGACGAAGTTATCGTGGATCAAGGCGACGAGGATGAAGGCGGAGATCAGAATTCCCGCGAGGAGAGCAAGCCACAATCCCACGAGAACCAGGACGTAGCCGAGGTAGCAGATGGAAGCTGCGGTCTGGCGAAAGCTCCCGGGAAGAGCGGGAGCAGTCAGGCACAGGAGTGCGGTCCAGCCGACCAGGAACAGGGTCAGCGACTTCACGACGCGAGGGTAGCCGGGGGGCACGGGCGGGGTGCCACGCAGATCGACGCCAAGCTCGAACGCTAAGCCGCGCAGACGATGGCGCAGTGCCTGACCGAGGGCGATCAGGCGATCCACCCAGAAGAGTCGCTCGGAGCGGTGCCGAGCCACCGTCAACAGCATGACCACCGCCAGCGCCCCCGCGACCAGGGCGTCGTGCACGTCTGTCCCGCCTTGGCGTCCCAGCAGCTCCAACGCGACCAGGGCCGCCAAGACACAGCCGCTGAACCAGCCGTTGGGACTGAGTAGCTGCCGGGGCGATGGGAACGTACGCGGAAGGAGGTTCATACGGTGCTTTTCTCCCGGGTGGTCAGCTCCGCTGGCCACCGGCAGGCGCTCAACGTCGGGCCCTCCCGAGGGCGGGCGGCGTTTGGCCGTTGGCTCTTTGACATTATAAACAACGGATCGGCGGGCGGTTTTTTTTGAAACACGACCGCGGCCAATCGGGTAAACCTAGAGGTGACAGCTAACTTACGATCGTTGTCCGCCGCTTCCTCGGAGACGTTCCCATGCGCCAGCGCTACTTGGTCGCCTTCGCATGTTGTTCGCTTTGGGCCGCGGTTCCGTTGGCCGCTCGGGCTGAACCGTACTTTCCGGATCAGGCTCATCTGGTTCTTTTCGTCCACGAGCCAAAGCGTTTGGTGGAGACGTTTCTTCGCCTGGAGCCGGTGGTGGCGCTGAACAAACTCCAGGCGATCCAGGAGTTGGCGGACTCGACAAACGCTCGGCGGTTTCTCCAGTTAGTGGCTTACCTGGAGAAGGAGCTGCAAGCTCCTTGGCCGAGACTTCTGGACCAGCTCCGCGGGTTCACGCTCGGCGTCAAGTTCGGTAGCAAGAATCATGCCGTCCTGGTGGTCGAAGGTCGGGACCAAGCTTTGATGCAAAAGTTTGTGCGGCTGGCCCTCGAGGTCGTGGAGCAGGAACTGGCCCGCCAGGAGATAAAGCTGACCACCCAGCGACGCTCGTATCGGGGTGTGGAGACCATCGAGATCGGCCCCGAGGTTCGTTTGGCGGTCATGGGATCGATCCTTTTGATCGCCAACTCGGAGGAAGGGCTGAAGGCGGCCATCAACTCGGGCCTGGACACCAATCGGAGTTTCGCTGGGGTCCGAGGCATGTCGGAGGCCAAGCAACTACTGGTGGATAAGGCTCGCAATGAGCCGCTCGTCTGGCTATGGTTCAACCTCGACGTCGCGCGCCAGGCGCCGAACGCCAAAGAGGTCTTTGAGCTGCCGCGGAACCTGGCCCTGACGACCGTGTTGTTGGGGGGCTGGCTCGACGTCGCTAAGCGGTCGCCGTGGGTAGCGGCGGGATTGTTCCACGATGAGCACGACCAGGGCGATCGCCTGCGCTTGCTGCTGGCCATGCCGCGGGGCCGCGATGGTTTGCACGAGGCGCTCACGCTCCATGTGCCGCCACCCGGGCAAGTGGCGGCCCGAATGCCTTTGAAGCCCAAAGGCGCCCTTTACAGCACCAGTTACTACCTCGACCTGGGCCAGCTGTGGGAGCAGCGGACCAAGCTCTTCACCGAAAAACAAGCCAAAGACTTTGAGGAATTCAACAAGAACTCTGGCCGATTCCTCTTGGGCAATTCCATCAGCAAACTCCTCACCCAAGCCGGCCCACAACAGCGGTTTGTCGTCGCGCACCAGGTGGACACCGGCTACAACCGAAAGCCAGCCCAACGCCTGCCCGCTTTCGGGTTCGTCATCAGCATGCGCCAGCCGGATGAGTTCAGTCGGTCGATGGACACTATCCTGCGGAGTGCCGCCTTGCTGGGCGGCTTGTCTGGGCAGCTGAAATTGGTCGAGGAGCAACTGGGGGAGGTGAAGCTGGTCGGCTACCGCTTCCTCGAAGATAAGGTGCTCGCCAACGATCCCAACGGCCTGCGATTCAACTTCAGCCCATGCTTCGCCCGGGTCGGCGACCAATTCCTGATCAGCTCGACCATCGAGCTGGGACAGGAACTGGTCCGGCAGCTTCGGAGGGAGTCGCTGTTGGCGCAGAAACTCGACGACCGCACCACGGTTCGCACTTGCGTCTTCGCCGACGGAGCGGTCGATTTCCTCAAGTCCGTTGAAGACCAGCTGCTGGCCCAAACGATTCTCAGCCAGGCGCTTGCCCCCGGCGAGGCTCAGGAACAAGTCAAACTCTTCATCGAAATCGTTCAGAAGCTGGGTTACTTACTCACCGAAGTTCGCTACGGCCAAAACGACTTCGTCTACGACGTGCAGCTGCACGTATCGAAGTAGCACAGCCCGGCGAGGCCTCAGGAGCTGGCCGCCAAGGAATTGCGCCGGTCAGCGATGGTTCCGCAGGCCCCCGTTGGGAAGGGAGACCGACGACGATGGCAACCGAGATCGATCCGCGTTGGGCGTGGCAGCCGTATCGGCCAACCCAGCAGGAGCCGTGGGACTTACGCAAAGTCGGGCATCTCTACCGTCGAGCGGCGTTTGGCGCCAGCTGGCCCGAACTCCATGACGCCTTGCGCGATGGCCCGGACAAGACGATCGATGCCCTGTTGCGGGGTGGCCCCGGGCAGGAGGAATTCGATCGGCTAATGGCTCCGCTGGCGCATAGCTTGGCCGACGCCAACAACGGTTCGCAGCTGCGGGCGTGGTGGCTCTATCGGATGCTCTATTCGCCGCACCCGTTGCTGGAGAAGATGACGCTCTTCTGGCACAACCACTTCGCCACCAGCAACGCCAAAGTCAACAACGCCCGGTACATGCTGGGCCAGTATGAGCTGATGCGTCGCCACGGTCTGGGCAGCTTCCGGTCGATGTTGCTGGAAATGTCGAAAGACCCGGCGATGATGGTCTGGCTGGATACCAACACCAGCAAAAAGGGGAAGCCGAACGAAAACTACGCCCGGGAGTTGATGGAGTTGTTCAGCCTCGGGATCGGGAACTACACCGAGAAAGACATCCGCGAGGCCGCCCGGGCGTTCACGGGCTGGGAGATCGTCGAGGGCAAAGCCCGGTTCAACCCGAAAGAGCACGACGACGGCGAAAAGACGGTGCTGGGGCAAACGGGGAAGTGGGGAGCTGACGACATCGTGCGGATCTGCCTCGAACAGCCCTCCTGTCCCTATTTCATCGTCGGCAAGCTGTTCCGCTTTCTCATCAGCGAGACGATGGAGCCGACGCGCGAGCTGCTGGAGCCGTTGGCGACGCAATTCGCCAAGAGCGACTTCGACATCGGCGCCTTGGTGAAGACGATACTGCGGTCGAACCTCTTCTTCTCGCCGCAGGCCTATCGGGCGCGGATCAAGCCGCCGGTCGATTTCGCCTTGGGCACCATCCATGCCCTGGAGGGCCGGGTGGGGACCACGGCCCTCGCGGTGGCTTTGGAGGGCCTGGGGCAGAATGTGTTCTATCCGCCGTCGGTCAAAGGGTGGGACGGCGGCCCGGCGTGGCTGAATGGCCAGACGCTCTTGTTCCGCCAGAACCTCACCTTGGCGATGACCTCGACCGAAGACCCTCGGTTCGGGCGGCGCACCGATCCCGCGGCTTTGGTTCGTAAATACAACAAGCGTAGTGACGAGGAAATCGTCGATTTCTTCCTGGTTCTGTTCCTGCAAGGTGACGCACCAGCCGAGTCGCGCGAGCGCCTGCTGGAATATGCCCGGGATGCCCGTCGTCAGCGGGTGCCGGTCTATTGGACCGAGCAGGATGCCGCCGACCAGCGGGTACGCAGCCTGTGCCATCTGGTGCTGACCCTGCCCGAATACCAGCTGAGTTAGCCGACCGCCCTCGCGGGAACCTGGCAGGGAGTCCGAGGCGATCCGGCAGCCCCAGGAGTGGCCGAGCCGTTGACAACCCCTGATTCGAGGAGCGACTCATGGCATTTTCCCGACGCGATTTTCTCAAGTCGACTTCATTGGTAGCCTGTGGCTTGACGGTGCCGACGTTCCTGAGCCGGACGGCCGCGGCAGCGCCGCCGGCCGACCAGCCGGGTGCCAAGGACACCATTCTGGTCGTGGTGCAGCTGACGGGCGGCAATGACGGCCTGAATACCGTGGTTCCGTACACCGACCCGGACTATGCAAAGCTTCGGCCGACGTTGAAGCTGCCGACAGCGCAGCTGAAAAAGATCGACGACCGGTTCGGCCTGCATCCGTCGATGGGAGGCTTGGCGAGCCTGTTGGAAGACCGGGCCCTGTGCATCGTCCAGGGGGTGGGGTATCCGAACCCGAACCAGTCGCATTTCCGGTCGATGGACATCTGGCAGGCAGCCAGCCTGGCCGACAACCTCACCGAGGGATGGATCGGCAAGGCGCTGCGGAGCATGAAGGGTACGCCGGCCTTTCACTTGGCGACGAACAACGAGTTCGCGCCGCTGGCGTTGACTGGCGCCCCCGTGCGGGTGCCGTCGATCACCTCGCTGGAAGACTTCCAGCTCAAAACGAGTGCCGCCAGCGGCCCCGACCAGAAGAACCAGCGCGCCGTCATCGAGGGAGTCGCCCAGCCGACCGGGGGGAGCCCCGGCCTGCTGGATTTCGTACGCCGGACGGCCGTCAACACTTACGACAGCAGCCGCCGGCTCCGCGAGATCGGCCGCAACTACCAGCCCAAAGTGCCCTATCCGCAGACCGGCTTGGCCAATCGGTTGAAGCTGGCCGCCCAGCTCATCACGGCCGAGTTGGGGGCGCGCATCTTTTACGTGTCGATCGACGGCTTCGACACCCACGCCAATCAGCTGCCGACCCACGCAGCCCTGCTCCAGCAATTGTCCGATGCCATGACGGCGTTCTACAAAGACTTGGCGGCCCGGGGCTACAAGGATCGGCTCCTGATGATGACGTTTTCGGAGTTTGGCCGCAGGCCGTACGAAAATGGCAGCCGTGGCACCGACCATGGCGCCGCCGCGCCGATGCTACTGGTCGGGAGCTGCCTCAAGGCAGGCATCGTCGGCGAGCAGCCGAGCCTCACCGAAGACACTCGCTTGGGCAACCTCAAGTACAAGATCGACTTTCGGCAGGTGTACGCCGCGGTACTTGACCGCTGGCTGGGGGTCTCCAGCAAGGAGGTCTTGGGCGAAGAGTTCCGGCCGGTCGAGATTTTCAAGGCGTGAGTCGTTGGCCGGACGATTGTTGATCTCACGCCGGTGCCTTGGACTCGGTTTGCGCTGATAGCACCCGCACCGGTTCCCTGGTGCTCGACTTGTCGGTTTGCGCCCGCAGAGCCCCCGCGAACGCCCTCGCCGGCGCCAACCCGTACGAAGCGACCAACAACCCTCGCGCTCTCAAGGACTGGTTGCTGCGCCAAGCACCGCCCGAACGTCGTCTTCCGACACGTCGTCGAACAGGGCGACTTCGCCAAGGCGGCGGGGCAAGACGAAGCGCAGCCGGCCGAACAGGGCTTTCTTGTCGCTCCGCATCGTCTCCAGCAGCGCATCGATGGGCCACGGTGGGATGGTCGTCGGCAGCTGAAGGGCTTGCAGTAGTTCGAGTTGCCGCCGAGTGACCTCGGCGGCAATCAGGCCACGCCGCTCCGCCAAGCGGCTGGCGCAAACCATGCCGGCCGCCACCGCCTCGCCATGAAGCCAACTCCCATAGCCGGCGGCTGTCTCGAAGGCGTGGGCGAACGTGTGGCCATAGTTCAACACCGCCCGAAGCCCGGTTTCCTCGCGTTCGTCCTGTTCCACGACATCGGCCTTCAAGCGGCAACACCGCGCAATCACCCGACGGACAATCACCGGGTCGCGGGCCAGAAGGGCCTCCGTGTTTTTTTCGAGAAAGTTGAAAAATTCCGCGTCGAGGATGATGCCGTATTTGACGACTTCAGCGAGGCCGCTGCGGTACTCCCGGCCGGGAAGTGTGTCGAGCGCCGCGGTATCGATCCAGACGCCGACGGGTTGGTGAAACGCGCCGATGAGGTTTTTCGCTCTTGGGTGGTTGACGCCGACCTTACCGCCGACGGAGCTGTCCACCATGGCGAGCAGCGTGGTGGGAACCATGAGGAGGGGTAGGCCGCGGTTGAAGGTCGCGGCGACGAAGCCGGCTAAGTCGCCGATGACGCCGCCGCCGACGGCAACAATGGTGGTGGTGCGGTCGGCGCGAGCGTCCACCAGGTGGTCGTACAACTGTGCGGCCGTGGCAAGGGACTTCTGCGCCTCGCCTGGGGGTAGGACCACGAGGCGGGTTTGAAAGCCGGCGGCCTCGAGCGAGGCCGCCGCCTGTCGGGCGTGGGGCGCGGCATTTTCGTCGGTCACCACGAAGGCGTGCCGGCCCCGAAGCCGCTGGCGCGCAAATAGCCCGAAACCGGCCGCATCGCCGGTGGTCACGACGATCTCGTAACTCCGCTCCTGCAAGCGGACCGCGACGGTTTCGACGGGCACGTGGCCATCACCTCCGGCACAACGGGTTGAACCGTTGCCAGCATACCGCGACCCGGCCTGAAGGACCAAGCCCTGCGCCCGCTTGGGACCGGTCGCGCCGGGCGTGTCTGCTCTGCACGCCCTGCACACTGTGGCAGACGCTCGGAAACGATCCTGCCAAACTGGAGAAGAAAGCCGCATCGCTGCCGGATTTTACTTGCTTTCTTCGCGCAAAAGCCTCACTATTTAACATCAGCAGTTCTCTCAAGTCCGGCCGCACGCTTTGTTCGGAATATCCAAGCGGGCGGCGCCCACGGGTTTCTCCCCGCACCGGGCTTCACGAGACTGTCGGAACAGAGACCAGGGGTGTCCGAATTTGACTCGTATCGAGGCAGCCAGGTTTCCGGGGGAGGCCGGCAACCGGCTTGGCCCGAGCCATGGCTCGCTTTTCGAACCCGTTCACCCCGCACCGTTGCCAAGCGACTCTGGGGATGACGTCCCCGCAGCGACCCCGCCCGACGAGGGGCAAAGACTGACTGTCTCATCGCAAGACTGTGGGGCCTTCAGGAACAACGACTCATGTTCACGTCGAGATGGCTGCGGAAGCTCTTCAATCTGTCGTGGTCCGTCAAGCGGAAGCGAAGCGCCAAGTCGCCGGCGGGGCGTCGATGGCGGCCTGAGATCGAACGGCTGGAGGATCGGCTGGCACCCGCCGTCCACGTCTGGACCGGGCAGGGAACGACCAATTTATGGTCCGACCCGGGCAACTGGGCCGGCGGTCTGTTGCCGACCGGTAGCGCCGACCTCGTGTTCCCCAGCGTCACCACCAACCTGGTGAACATCAACAACCTCGCCGGCCTGATGGTCAATTCCATCACCGTCTCCGGCTCCGGCTACGACATTAGCGGCAATGCCATCGTGCTCGGAGTCGGCGGCATCATCGCCACCAACCCGACCGGCACCAACATCATCAACCTGAACCTTTTCCTGTCGCCGCCTTCCGGCTTCACCACCACCTTCGCCTCCACGGTCCCCGGCACGACGCTCATCCTGGCGGGGCGTATCGAGACGGGCGGTGGCAGCCTCACGCCGGTGGCCATCACCCCTCTGGTCACAGGGGCTGGCGACGTGGAGATTTCCGGCGTCATCACCGGGGCGGGCGGTATCACCAAGTTTGGCACAGGCACCCTGATCTTTTCCGGCATGGGTTCCAACACCTATACCGGAACCACGACGATCAATCAGGGAACCCTGCTCCTGATGAAGGACCAGACCTTCCCCACGATCGCGATCCCCAGCACACTGATCATCGGCGACGGTTACGGCGGCTACCAAGCCGACGTCGTCCGCCTCCTGGCCAATGACCAAATCGCGAACTTCGTCACCATCACCATCAACAGCTCTGGTTTCCTTGATTTCTTCGGCTTCAGCAACGTCGTCGGGGCCATCAACATGAACCTGGGCACCCAGTCGTCGGCGAGCCTGGCCACGGGCACCGGAACGTTGACCCTCAACGGCAACATCACGGTCAACCTTGACGCCAACGTCCAGACGACGACCCACACCATGCCAGCGTCGATCAGCGGGGCGATGTCGCTGGGCGGGGCGGCGCGAACCTTTACCGTCAACGATGCCGGTAATCTGATCGACCTGGACATCTCGGCGAACATTGTCGGCACGGGCGCCTTCACCAAGGCCGGGGCCGGCGGCATGCGGCTGTCGGGGAACAACTCCTACACCGGCGTCACCACGTTGGGGGCGGGAACCCTCCTCATCGGCAGCAACAGCGCCATCCCCGGCAACTTGGGGGTCTCCGGCGTCGGTACGCTCATCGCCGACGGCGGCAACCGGACCATCACCGGCCAAGTGCTGGCCGCCACCGGCTTCAACACCGCTGGTACCTTCGACCTAACCTTCGCCGGCACCATGACCTTCGGTACTGCAGCCCCCACCTTCACCATCAACAACGCCGGCCTGACCACTTTCGGGCCGATCGCTACCACCAACCTCGCCCTGACCAAGGCCGGCACCGGCACCTTGCAGCTGAACGGCGTCAACAGCTACACCGGCCTCACGAACATCAACGCCGGCACCCTTACCTTCACCGGCTTCGGCTCCGCCCTCGGCTCGGCCGGTTTCAACATCGCCGCCGGCGCGGCCCTCGTGCTTGATAACGTCAGCACGAACAGTGCCAACCGCATCGGCGACAGCGCCCCCATCAACCTCAGCGGCGGCACGTTGATGACCATCGGCAATACCGCCGCTTCCACCAGCGAGACCGTCGGCACCATCACCCTCATCTCCGGCACGTCGATCATCCAGTCGATCAACCTCGGCCCCGGCACCGGCTTCACCAGCCCCGCCCTGGCCCGATTCAACGGCAACGTCAGCTTCGTCGGCGTCAATGCCGACCTCGGCTCCGCCACCAACCAGATCGTCTTTGGCACCGCGCCGACCCTGACTAATGGCATCCTTCCCTACGCCACCGTCACCACCGACGCGACCGGCCTGGAATTCGCCACGTACGGCGCCAATGGCATCGCCCCCTTGACCAGCGGCCCGTTCTTCTCCAACAACCTCGCCACCGCCCTGCCGACCCAGAACGTCAAAGTCTCCGCCAGCCATGCCCTCACTACCGCCACCACCATTAACGGCCTCCTCTTGAGCGGCAACGGCATCGACATCAGCGGCACGCACACGCTGACCGTGACGAGTGGCGCTATCCTGAACACCGGCGGCGACAACACCATCGGCACCATGACACTCAGCCTCCCCAACTTCAACGAAGTGGGGACGATCACGCTTTCGGGGGCCACCGGCGGCACGTTCCAAATCGGCTTCAATGGCGCCACCACCGGCGCGCTGGCGTTCAACGCCACCGCCGCCGCCGTCCAGTCCGCCCTCGAAGCCCTGACGACCATCGGCGCGGGCAACGTCGCCGTCACCGGCTCAGCCGGCGGACCCTACACCGTGACGTTCCAGGGGGCGCTCGGCTCGGCCAATCAAAGCCCGCTCCTTTTCGCCAGTGCTCTGACTCCGGGCACGGCCACCATCACCTATGCCTCGACCGATGGGTCGGAATCGTTCATCTCGGCCCACGGAGGGACCAAGTTGACGATCAACAGCCCGATTGGGGGCGGCAGTATTCGCAAGGGCGGCGACGGCACCGTGGTCCTGGCCGCTGACAACAGCGGCCAAGCCGGCGTCATCCTGGCCACCCGCGGCATCCTTCACGTGGAAAATGCAACGGCCCTTGGGTCAACCACCACCGGGACCATCGTGTTTCCGGGGGGGGCCTTGGCCGTCGGCACCGTCAGCCTGGTGGCCGAGCCGCTGACCATTGCCGGCCGTGGTCCGAACGACACCGGCGCCCTGCAAAACCTCGGTGGCTCCAATGGCATCCCGGGCAATCTGACCCTGGCTGCCGACAGCATCGTTCGCGTCGCGGTCGGCACCCTCACCGTCAGCGGCATCATCGGCGGCACCCCGGCCCTGGTGAAGACCGGCACCGGTGCCCTGGTGTACGCCGGCTCGGCCGCCAATACCCACAGCGGCACCACCGTGGTCGCCGAGGGTTCCCTGATCCTGGCCAAGACGGCCGGCAATGCCATCAGCGGCCCGCTCATCGTCGGCGACAACGTCGGCGGCAGCGGTGCGGACATCGTCCGGTTGGTCAACAGCAACCAGATCCTCGACACCGCCTTGATTACGGTTGGCTCCAGTGGCTTGCTCGACTTGGCACCCGGCGGCGTTACGGACCTGGTCGGCGCCCTGACGCTGCTCCTCGGGCCGACCGAAAGCGCCCTCATCAACACCGGCACCGGCACGTTGACGTTGAACGGCAACCTGTTCGTCAACGCCCTGCCGCTGGCGGCCACTACCGCGGTCATCACCGGCAACTTCTCTCTCGGGGGCGCCGCCCGGACGTTTACCATTGCCCCGTTCGACCCGAGCGTTACTCCAGGAATCAGCCTCGACATCAACGGGGCGTTGCAGAGCAACACCAGCGCCTTGGCCGTGACGCAAGTCGGTCGCGGCACCATGCGCTTCTCCGGTGTCGATCCCAACACCCACGGCCCAACGACCGTCAACGAGGGAACGTTGATCTTAAACAAGGTGGCTGGGGTTACCGCCATTCCCGCGGCCCTCACCGTGGGTGACAACGCCGGCGCCCCTGGTTCGGACGTGGTACGGCTCAATGCCCCGGACCAGATCGCCAATGGAATTAACGTGACGATAAACAGCGCCGGCTACCTCGACCTGGCCAACGCCAAAGACGAGATCGGCGGCCTGGGGCTGGTGGTCGGGCTGGGTTTCAGTGCCGCCGTCGACCTCGGCAGCGGCACCCTCATCCTGGGGAGCGGGGTCGGCGTGACGTTGAGCGGTTCGACCACTTACGGCTCTCCCGCCGCCCGCATCTCCGGCGGTGACTTGGGCCTGTTGCCTTCCAGCGCAGCGTCTAATGCCTCCCGCGATTTCGTCGTCGCCGACAGCGGCAATGCTGTCGATCTGCTCATCACCAGCCGAATGGTCAACGGGCCAACGTTTTTCCAGGCTGGCCTTTCCAAGTTCGGCTCTGGCACGCTCCTGGCCACCGGTACCAACACCTTCTCCGGCCCGGTCGCGGTCAACGCCGGGACCTTGCACCTGACGGGTTCTAACTCTTACGCCGGGGCCACAACGCTCGGCGTCAACACGCAGCTGATCCTCAGCGGCAATGGTCAGATCGCCAATTCGTCGGCCTATACCGTCAATGCCGGCGCTACCCTGCTGCTCGACAACACCACCCTCAACAATCCCAACCGCCTCCGCGACGCCGGCACCATCACGCTTTTGGGCGGTACCCTCTCGTACCTGGGGGCGCCGGGGGCGCTGTCGGCGGAAACCATCGGTACCATCGTCCTGGGCACGGGAGCATCGGTCATCCAATCGGTCAGCGGCCTCAACGCAGGCACGGTGCAGCTCGTCAGCTCCGGCCTGGTCCGCTCGGTGGGCAATGGAACTGTCGATTTCCAGGCCGGCACGACCAACATCGGCACCCCCACCAATCAAGTGGTCTTCACCAATGCCCCGGCGCTGAGCGGTGGCATCCTCCCCTTCGCCAGCGTCAATGGCGCCGACTTGGCCACGCACAATGGCGCCGGCACCAGTATCCGCCCCGTCACCAACTACGTCGGCAGTTTGGCCGCCGCCGGCCCCACCGACAACGTCCGCCTGACCGCCAGCGAAGTGTTCAACGGCTCTAAGGTCGTCAACTCACTGGTGATCGTCGGCGAGGGCGTCACCCTCAGCGGCACCGGCAGCCTGACGCTCGCCAGCGGCCAGCTGGTCGCCAGTGGCCGCAACAACACCGTCTCCCTCGCCACCCTGCATCTGGGCGGCAGCGAGGGGATCGTTCAGGTCGATTCCAATTCCCTCCTGACCATCTCCAGCTCCGTGGTCAGCACCAATGCCAACGCCCTGACGAAGAGCGGCCTGGGCACCCTCACCCTCAGCGGCAGCAGCACCTACACCGGCACCACTCGCATCGAAGGTGGCTTCCTCCTCGTGCAGAGCGCCCATGCCTTGGGAAGCACTGCCGGCGCTACGATCGTCAGCCCCTGGGCGACGTTACAAGTTGCTCCTGGACTAGTCCTCGCTCCCGAGCCGATCACCCTCAACGGCACCGGCGTCGCCGGGACCGCCGGTGCCGTGCAGCTGCTGGGCGGCAGCAGCACACTGACCGGCCCGATCAGCCTCGCTTCGACCTCCATGGTCAATGTGCCCCTTTTCGGGCAAGACCTGACGCTGAGCGGCATCATCAGCGGCTCGGGCGGCCTGACGAAGCTCGGCACCGGCACCTTGATCCTGAGCGGAACGAACACCTTCACCGGGGCTACGTCGGTGGGCGAGGGCATTCTGGTTGCTCAGAACGATCTCGCGCTTGGCGGCACGGGTGGCGCGACCACGGTCGTCAGCGGGGCCACTCTGGCCATCGCCGGGGGCGTCAACGTCACCACCGAGCCGCTGACCGTCTCCGGCACCGGCCTGAACAGCATAGGTGCCCTGGTCGGAATGGCGGGCAGCAATTCTTTTGCTGGCACCATCACGTTGAACACCAACCCAGTCTGGATCAGTGTCGAGGGCGGTGCCACGCTGGACCTGAGCGGGGCCACGGCCAGTAACGCCAACGGCATCCTCAAGATCGGCACCGGCACGCTGATCTTCTCCGGCCTGAACCCAAACCTGCACACCGGGGCCACGACCATCAATGAGGGCACGCTGCTGCTGAACAAGGCTGCCGGCGTCAACGCCATCGCCGGAGCGCTCGTCATCGGCGACACCTTCGGCGGCGGCAACGCCGACGTGGTGCGCCTCCTGGCCAACAATCAGATCGCCGATGGGGTTGTCATCACCATCAATACCTCGGGCCTCCTTGATCTCAACAACTTCAACGACGTCGTCGGAGCGGTAAATACTTTCCTCGGCCCCTCCTACAGCGCCAACATCACCACCGGCACGGGGCTCATCACCTTGGGCGGTGCTTTCGCCGTCTTCGTCGCTGCCGGCACCGTGCCGCGCTCGCCGGCCGTCACCGTCACGGGCAACCTGTCGCTCGGCGGGGCGGATCGCTTGTTCACCGTCAACGATGGCGCTCCGGTCGATGATCTGGTGATCAACGGCCCGATCAGCGGGTCGGGCGGCATTATCAAGTGGGGTACCGGCAACATGGTCTTGGCCGGCACCGGCACCAGCAACTTCAGCGGCACCCTCACCTTGAACCAGGGAGTGGTCACCGCTCGAAACCCGAGCGCCTTCGGAGCGCCCGGCAACGGCGTTTTCATCGCTGCCGGTGCCGCCTTGCAGTTCGACGGCAACATCAACTACTCGCTCTCGGAAACCCTCTTGGTGAATGGCAGTGGCATCAGCGGCACCGGTGCCATCCGCAATATCGGCGGCGCCAATACCTTCGCGGGACCGATCAACCTTCTCGGCACCGCTACCATCGCCCTGGCCGTCGAGAGCGGCACCCTCACCCTGGGCGGCACCATCAACACCACCAGCAATCCACCCGTCACCAAGGATGGGCCAGGCGCCCTCGTCCTGACCGACGTCGCCTTCGGCACCAGTTCCTGGACCGTGACCGCCGGCAGCCTCGGCCTGGCCGGTGCCAACGGACGCTTGGACAATCCTTCGTCCATCACCGTTGGCCAGGCTGCCCAGCTGACGCTCGACAACACAGCGGCCTTCAACGGCAACCGCCTCCCCGACACCGCGCCGATCCTCCTCAACGGTGGCTCGTTGAATTTCCTGGGCAACGACAGTGTCAATTCGTCGGAAACGGTGGGCACTGTCACCCTCAGCAACGCAGCCCGGATACTGTCGCGGAAGGGCACAGGGGCCAACGCCGACTTGGTCCTTCGCGGCCTGGTCCGCAACGCGCAGGCGGGCGTGGCCTTCATCGGCCAAGGCGGTGACCTCGGCCTTGGGCCGGGCAACCGCATCCGCTTCATCAATTCGCCAGCTGCCCTCCTTAACAACCAGATCTTCCCCTTCGCCTCGGTGGTCGGCAGCACCGGCCTCGAGTTCGCCACCCTCGATGGCACCCACGGCATCCGTGCCTTGGGGCCGTCCGACTCGTCGTACATCACCACGCTGACCGGCGCCGGGCCGACCCACAATGTCCGCCTGAGCGCCAGTGCCACCGCCTCGACGCAGACGATCAACGGCCTGCTCCTGGCTGGCACCGGCGTGAACATCGCCGGCTTTGGACAAACCCTGACGATCGCCAGCGGAGCGCTCCTCAACAGCGCCGGCAGCAACACACTCTCGGTCCAGAACCTCAACCTCCCCGCTTCCGGCACGTCGGAGTCGTTTGTCTCGGTTGAGGAGGGGGGCAATCTTACGGTCAGTTCCATGGTCACCAGCGGCTACCTGCTCAAACAGGAGCTTGGCAATCTGACGCTGGCTGGGGCCAACACGAACCTGACCGGCACCATCACCATCGGTCGCGGCACCCTGACCGCGACCCAGGCAAACTCCTTGGGCACGAGCACGGCCCCCACGGTCATCCTGACGGGGGCCGCCCTTCAAATTCAGGGAAATCTCAACCTGCCCGAGCCGGTGACCGTCAGCGGCGCGGGGATCAACGGCACCGGCGCCATCCGGGGACTCACCGGCAACCACACCCTCAGCGGCACCGTCACGCTGGTGGGCAATGTCACCATCGGCGCCGACATGCCCAATCCCGGCATGATCAACATCAATGCCGCCATCACCGGCACGGGCAACCTTACCAAGGTCGGCTCGGGCATCTTGAACTTCCAAGGAATCTCAGCCAACACCTATGTGGGCACCACCACCGTGCTCGCTGGTACTCTTGCACTGACCAAAGACGTTGCCAACGCGATCCCGGGCAACCTGATCATTGGTGACGACACCCTGCTCCTGCCTGCGGAAGTGGAGTTCTTCCGCAATAACCAGATTGCCGATGCCGCCATTGTCACCGTCAATAGCACGGGGGTTTTGGACTACGATGTGTACAACGACACGATCAACGTCCTCAGCCTGCGCATCGGACAAAGCAGCAGCTCCCTGGTCACCAACAATGGCAACGGCGGCATCCTGACGCTCAACAACAGCGTCACGCTGGACATGACGACCACGGCCCATGCCGGTTCCCCGCCGGCGGTGATCTCCGGCGACCTCCTGCTGGGCGCGGTCCGGTCGTTTGCCATCGTGGACAGCCCGGCGCCGATCGATTTGATCATCTCCGGGCAAATCTCTGGCGCCGGCAGTTTTACCATGCTGGCGCCGGCGTCGCCCGGAGGCTTGGGTGGCGGGACGCTCCTGCTGACCGGCTCCACGCCCAACACTTTCACTGGCACGACTACGGTCCAAGCCGGCGTCCTGTTGCTGTCGAAGGCCCCGGGTGCCAACGCCATCGGCGGCAGCCACACCACCCAGCTGGTGATCGGCGACGGCCTCGGCGGCAGCATGGCCGACCAGGTAATACTCCGGGCGCCGAATCAGATCGCCGATGTCCTGCTGGTGACGGTCAACAGCTCCGGCCTCTTCGACCTCGAGACGTACAGCGCTTCCGACGTCATCGGCGGCCTCGGGCTGGGGATCGGCACCATCAGCAGCGCCGTCGTCCGGACGGGTACCGGCACGATCACCTTGGGCGGCGAGGTCACGGTGAACCCGTCGCCGAACACCACGGTCTTCTCACCCAGCCCCGTCATCAGCGGCCGGCTGATGCTCGGCGCCCTCGACCGTTTCTTCACCGTGAACAATGGCGGACCGGTGGATGACCTGGTCGTCAACGCCGTCATCCTGAGCGCCAGTGCCGGTATCACCAAGGCCGGTGCCGGAACAATGGTCATGGGTGGCACCGCTGCCAATACCTACTTATCCGGCAACGGCACCTGGGTGATTGGCGGCTCGCTGAAGCTGGCCAAGAGCAACGCCCTGGGTGACCCGAGCAACATCACCACCGTCGTACCCGGTGCCAGCCTCCAGCTGCAAGGCGGCATCACCGTCCAAAACATGCTCCAAATTTCCGGCTGGGGCCAGTTCAGCAACTTCACGGCCTCCGGAGCGCTGGAAAACATCAGCGGCAGCAACACCTGGAACGGGCAGATCAGCATGGCGGCGGCGACGACCATCAACGTCACCGCCGGCACCCTGACCGTCTCCGGCTCGCTCGACGGCATCACCGACGTGAGCAAAGTCGGTCCCGGAACGCTGGTCTTGGCAGGGTTTAACTCGTACGTCGGGGCCCTTGCGGTCAACAGCGGAGTGGTTCGAGCCGAAAGCCCGTTCGCCCTCGGCATCGACGGCAGCGCGGCCTCGGGCACGGTGGTGCTGCCCGGGGGCGCCCTGGCCATCGCCGGCGGCGTCGACATCGGTGCGGAGCACGTGAACCTCTTCGGCCGAGGCGTCGGCGGTGGGGCCTTGGTGAACGCCGACAACCTCAATACCTTCGCCGGACCCATTCAACTTCATGGCTTCAGCACGGGGCTTGGGGCAGCCGACGGCAAGCTTTACCTCAACGGCACCATCACCGGCGCCTCGGACATCCTGAAGCTGGGGGCTGGGGTCATCGCCCTCGGAGGCACCAACAGCTACACCGGCACCGTGACCATCGCCAACGGGGCCATCAGCGTCGCCCACAACATGGCGCTCGGCTCAACCTCCGCTGGCACCTTCGTCAGCAGCGGCGCCTCGCTCCAATTTGAGAACAACGTCAGTGTCGTCAATGAGCCGCTCACCATCCAGGGCGCCGGCCTCAACGGCATCGGGGTGTTGCATAACGTCAGCGGCACCAACAGCTACGTCGGCACCATTACCGCCCTCCCAGGGACGATGACCCTCGGCTCGGAGGCCGGCCGGCTCACCCTGGGCGGCATCCTGCAAGGCGGCAGCAACGGCGTCGCCAAGGTCGGCTCGGGGATTTTCTCGCTGGCCGGCTCCAATGCCTTCACCGGCCCGGTACACATCTTCGATGGGACGTTGGAGGTCAACAGCCAGCTGGGCGCTTCCAGCGCCGTCACCGTCCACAACGGCGGCACGCTCGGCGGCACCGGCCCGGTGCTGGGTCCGACCACCGTGCACAGCGGCGGCAGCATCAACCCCGGCAACACCGGCCCTGGCACGCTCACCACCGCCAACGTCTTGCTCTCCCCAGGCTCGAACTTCCGCGTGGAACTTCTCGGCACCCACCCCGGAACCACCTACGACCAGCTCAACGTCATCGGCACCATCACCCTCAACAACGCCAACCTGGTTGGCACCGGCGCGCTGCCGTTGGGGGCCCTGACGCTCACTCTCATCAACAACGACGGCTCCGATCCCGTGAACGGCACGTTCGCCGGCCTGCCCAACAACGCCACGTTCACCATGGCCGGCCGCACCTTCACCATCGACTACTTTGGCGGCGACGGCAACGACGTGGTCATCACCGCCTTGACCATTACTCGTACCTGGGACGGTGGTTCCCTGACGACCAATAACTGGAGCGATCCGGACAACTGGACCAGCGGTGTCCCCGGGGCTGGCGACGTCATCGTCTTTGCCGGTACCCTGCGGCAAAACAACGTCAACGACCTGACCATCCTGCCAGGGAACTTCTTCCAGGCCATCATCTTCCTGAACGGTGGCTTCACCCTGAATGGCAACCCGGTGCTGCTGTTGGATAACGTCAGCGCCATCGTCAGCCACGCCGGGGTCAATGTCCTCAACATGCCGGTGACGCTGACCGACACGGTGGGCACCAGCCTGGTCAGCCACAGCGGGTCGACGCTCACCATCGCCGGCAACGTGTCGGTGGCCGGCGCCCTCAACCTCACCGGCGCCGGCGTCGGCACCATCACCGGCTCGATCAGCGGTCCCGGATCGCTGAGCAAGACCGCCAGTGGCAACTGGACGCTGGCCGGCACCAACACCTTTGCCGGACCCGTGAGCATCGCTGTCGGCACCCTCATCGTGCAGAACGGCAACGCCATCCCCAACGGCAGCAACGTCGATGTCGCGGCCGGCGCCACCCTCGACACAACCCACGCCAACGAAACCATCGGCTCGCTGTCGGGCAACGGCAACGTCCTCCTGGGTAACCGTACCCTGACCACGGGCGGCAACAACGGCTCAACGATCTTCGGCGGCGTCATCAGTGGTTCGGGGAGCCTGACGAAAGCCGGCAGCGGCGTTTTCACCCTCACCGGGGCCAACACCTACACCGGCACCACCACCATCAGCGGCGGCACCCTCCAGCTCGGGGCCTCGGGCGTGTTGGCGGACAGCACGTTGGTGTCGGTGGCGGGCGGAGCGACCTTCGACGTGGGCGGTCACAGCGAAACCATCGGTGCCTTGACCGGTGGCGGTGTCACCTCATTGGCCGGCGGCACGCTCACCACGGGTGGACTTGGCTCGACCAGTTACAGCGGCCCCATCACCGGCAGCGGCCACCTGGTCAAGGTCGGCACCAGCACGTTCACCCTCACAGGCACCCATAGCTGGACCGGGACCACCACGGTTGCCGCCGGCACCTTGAGCGTCCTCGGTTTGCTCGGCCCGGGCAACACCGTCACCGTCGGCAGCGGCGCCGTCCTGGCCGGCACCGGCACCATTGCCGGGCCGGTGTTCGCGCAGTCCGGCGGTACCATCTATCCGGGAGTCAACGGCCTGGGCATCCTCGACACCGGCAGCGTCACCTTCGCCAGTGGCTCCAGCTTCCAGGTCCGACTCTCGGGCACCACGCTGGGCACGCAGTACGACCAGCTCCGCGTCACCGGCAGCGTGGACCTCACCGGTGCCCTCCTTATCGGTACCCTGGCGTTCACCACCTCCTTCGGCCAGACCTTCACCCTGATCGACAACGATGGCACCGACCCGGTCGTCGGCACGTTCGCCAACGTCCCCGATCCGAGCAACTTCACCTTCGGCTCGCCGACCTTCACCTTCACGGTGCAGTACAACGGAGGCGACGGCAACGATGTCGTCCTGATCGCCAATGCGCCGCGGCGCACCTGGGACGGCGGCGGTACCAACGACTTCTGGACCAACCCGGTCAACTGGGTGGGCGACGTCGCTCCGAACCCCAACGACATCCTGGTCTTCGCCGGGACGCTCCGCCTGACGAACACGAACAACTTCCCGGCCAACACACCTTTCCAGGCCATCGT
>JANWYO010000181.1 GCA_025055215.1 Gemmataceae bacterium | reverse complement strand
TGGGCACGGGGGCCGAGGCGGGAGGCGGCGGTGGCTCGGGGGCGGGCAACGTCCCCACTGGCGGCGCCGGCGCGGTGGGCGCGGGGGCTGAGGCGGGAGGCGGCGGTGGCTCAGGGGTGGGCAACGTCCCCACTGGCGGCGCCGGCGGCGCGGTCGGCGGTGGCGGGTCGCTTGCCGGCGGCGTGGGCGCCTTCGCGTCCTCCGCGAACACTAGCGCCGCCGGCACCACCGGTGCCGGCGGCGGCCAAGCCGCACCCGGCGCACTCGTTCCCGGGGCCGCCGTTCCCCTCTCCGACGCCACCGGCGTCGGCTCCGCCGGCAACGGCGGCAAATCCGCCAAATCCATCATCCCAAAATTGTCCGGCGTGTTTCCGGACCGCGGCCCCGGCTGCCATCGGCTCCAAATCACATACGACAGCAAACACACAAAGGCGCTGGCCACCACCAGTCCGACTTTGGTATCTCGACTCATGCGCCGGCTCTCCTCCATTCCTTCCCAGAACGGATTCCACTCAGTTATGCCATAGCTCCTGATGCGTTCCCACTCCAGCCGCCGTCGTTTGGCTTGGCCACGCCCAAGCCCGGCCGAGCAATCGGTAAATCGTGTTTCGCCGTTTCCCCTGGCAGACTCGCCCGACGCCGATGGACTGGACCGCCTCCCGACCCCCGGTGGCCAGCACTGGCCCCGACGCGCGAAGCCCGTTGCTTCCCGCATCCGGCTCAATCGACACGCGAGGGCGACTCCGCCGCGCTGGCCGGTTCCAGGCCCTCCGCCCACGACGGTAAGTGGCGCTCGAGGTACTGCCGCCAACGGCGTGGGTTCCAGACCTCCAAATGGTCATCCACGCCGGTGATGATGGCCTCACGCTCGAGCCCGGCGTAACGAGCCAACCGTGGCGGCAAGGTCAGCCGGCCGCCCGCCTCCAGCGGCAAGCACTCGATGTGCGCGAAGCAGAGACGACGGGCAGCATATCCCTCGGCAGTCGGCCCACTCGCGGGCACCAGCCGCTCCAGATTGGCCGAGGTGCAAATCCACACGCAGCCGTCCGGCCCCGCCGCGACGTACAGGCAGGCCGGCGGGGGCCCGAGTTGCTCAAGGATTCGCGCCGGCAATACCAGCCGCCCCCGCTCGTCGATGCTCGCCGGGTGGGTGCCGGTCAGCGGTAACAGACGCTCCTCGGGCGCGGGCTTCGGCCCGTCGCTCGAACGCCAGGTCGGAATCAGGCGGATGACGGGATGAATGGGCACTACCGGGACTGGCTCATTGTCGGTCGCTTCGTTGGGCGGGCGCAAGACCACCTGGACCCGGGCCGATGACGGGCCTTGGCTCGGAACCGCGGAAATGGGCGGCCGCTTGGGAAACGGCACCGGCTGAAGCAACTGCGCCTCAGGCGTCTTCGGCCCCGCGCCTCCAGCCAGCTCCGGAGGTTGCAGGCGTACCCGCTGCTCCTCCTCGGCAACGCCCATCGGCCGCGTCGCGTCAGCGTCCGTCTCGTCGGTTCCGGCCGGCCATGCCGGCCCAGGAACGAGCAACAACATCGCGCCCGCCAACCCCCACAGCCCGCGGCACCAGTAGCGTCTCCACTTTCTCGCCATCCCTGGCTCCCTCGCATTCAATTCCGCATGGCCGCCCGCAGCTTGGCACTCCGCGCCCGTGGATTGCGGCACACCTCCTCCTCGGTCGGCTGGACCGGCTTGGGCGTCAGCACCACCCATTGGCTCCGCTGTCGAAACGCCTGCTTGACCCGCCGATCCTCCAGCGAGTGAAAACTGATCACCACCGCCCGGCCTCTCGGTCGAAGACACTCAGGCAGGTCTCGCAGGAACTCCTCAAGAGCCGCCATCTCGTCGTTGACCGCGATCCGCAAGGCCTGAAACACACGGGTCGCCGGGTGAATGCCGTGCCGCCGCCCTGCCGGGCGGGGCACACACCGACAGATCAGATCGGCCAGCTGCGTGGTCGTCTCCAGCGGCGTCTGCCGCCGGGTCTCCACGATCTTGCGCGCAATGCGACGGCTGAATCGCTCCTCCCCGTATTTCCAGAAAAGGTCGGCTAAATCGCGCTCGCTCCAGGTCCGCAGCAGCTCGGCCGCGGTAGTGGCCCCCTCCGGGTCGAGCCGCATGTCGAGCGGGCCGGGCTGCTGAAAGCTCAAGCCGCGCTTGGGGTCGTCAAGCTGGTCGGAACAGACGCCCAAGACAGCCAGGACGCCATCCACTTGGCCAACGCCCAACTCGGTCAACACCGTCCGCAGCTGACGGAAATTGGCATGCACCCATGTGATCGGCCGGTCGGCCAATCGCCGCCGTGCCACGTCGAGCATCGTGGCGTCCTGGTCAAGGGCGATCAATCGACCCCTCGGGCCAAGCCGTTCCACCAACAGCGCCGCATGGCCGCCGCTGCCAACCGTCGCATCGACCAGCGTTTGTCCGGCTTCCGGCTTCAAGTATTCAAGCACTTCCGCACACAACACCGGCTGATGGCGCGGCTCCGACAGCGCGGCAATTTCGCTGGTCATCGCCGATCGTCCTCCACCGGCGCTGCCGGCTCATAGCGTGCCGACAGCAAGCAACGCAAGAGCAAATACCCGCCTGGATGCACCCGCCGTCTGGGTCGGGGTTCAGCGCTCTGGGCGCCGGTTTTTCCCCACCCCCGCTAATTCGTTTTTTCGCGCTCGCTGCGTGCTCAGCACGCGTCTCCTAGACTGGCGCGAGCGCCAACCGCTCGATTCTCTTCCGCCGCTGCCCCTTGCCCCGCCAGAATCCAGAGACACACCCAACCTGCCCCGGCCCCACAGCGCAGGATTTTCGTCAGGCTCAAAGACGATCGCGTGCGGCTGCCTGCAAACCCGGCTGTCCGCGAAGACGTCCATGAATCGCGGCTAAGGTTTCCCTCAGTGTCGGAACGAAGCAGGTGAGGAAAAGGCTCATGACCAAGACACGGGTCTCAGTGAGCTTGGGCTTAAGCTTTATTGCAGCTACAGTCCTCGTCATGCGCGGTGGTGCCATTTGCTGGTTCAGGGCACCTTTAATTGATGTTCCGCTCGTTTTTCGTTTCGCCAAGTGTTTGGGAACTGGTAGCTATCTAAGATGCCGGTTAACTGGCCGACCAGGATCCGAGCGTCAGCGTGCGGAGTCAGCTATTGTCGGTCTTCTCGTTTTTCTCGCGACGCACCTCATGGCAGGTCCACTCAACGTCTGCTGCGGAAGAGCGAGCAGGGCCGGCATCTGGTCTACGACACTTGGGACCGCCGGGTGGAGGTCCGAGACGCCGACGACCATCGGCACGAGGTTGAGCTCGCGCCGCAAGGTGGCGGTCTTGGGACAGCACAAGGAGATTCGTGGGCGGTGGCTAGGCAAGGGCCCGTGAGACGCCGGGGAGACGTCGTCCGGGGTCGCAGGCGGCAGCCATGCCGCCTGCGACCAGTGTCCGCTTCGCGGTTGCCGACGCGCTGGTTATTTGGTTCCCAGGGGGGCCCGACCTTCCTTGACTTCCTTCAGGCGCTCGCGGTAGCGCTCGTAGAGTCGCGTCTGCTTGCTGGTCGGCTCCAGGGGCTTGCCGTCGATGAACAGGGCGAGGACCTGGGTGGACGCTTGCAGGATGTCGCCGTTGGTCAGCACCAGGTTGGCCCGCTTGCCAACCTCGATACTGCCGAGTTGGTCGGCCACTCCGAGGATTTGCGCCGGATAGAGTGTGACCGCCTTGAGGGCCTCGTCCGGGGGTAGACCATACGAGACGGCCATCGCCGCCTCATATGGCAGGTTGCGGGTGTTGCTGCCCCCGTGGGAGCGGATACAGAAGCGGACGCCGGCAGCCTGCAACCGGGCAGGACAGGTGAACGGGGCATCATACGGGTCGTGGTCTTCTTGCGGCATGGTCATCACCGGGCCGACGATGACCGGCACGTCGCGCTTCTTCAACTCGTCGGCCAGCTTCCAGGCGTCGATGGCACCGCTGAGGATGATTTTCAGCTTCAGTTCGTCGGCCAACTTCAGGGCGTCTTCGATTTCGGCTTGGCGAAAGGCCTGAATGACGATCGGCTTCTCGCCGCGGGCATACGGAACCAGCGCTTCCAGGCGGGGATTGAACGGTCGATCGGGGGATTGGCTCCGGGCGGCCGCGTAGGCCCGCGCTTGGCCGAACAACTCCTTGAGCCGACGAACCTTCTCCTCCCGCTGCTTGCGGGCGATGGCCCGGCCGATGCTGGGGGTAGTCGGGTCGCCGGTCCGCAGGGGAACCAGGGCGGGGAATTCGACGCTCAGGGCCAGCGGGTCGATGATGACCATTTCCCGGGGCACCCAACCGGCGAGGTTGATGAGGGCGCTTTGCCCCGCCACGATCGCGCCGGTCGGCCGTGTGACCACCGTCAACACGCCGTTGGCCCGGGTGACGGGGATCAGTTCCGAATCGGGGTTGATCGCCACGCTGGCCCGGAGGTCGGGCTGAAAGTCGCCGCCCTCGGCGTAGTCGTGCGTCTCGCGTGCCGAGCCGAGTTCCGTCAGCCCGATGACCGTGCCGGCGTCAATCATGCCGGGGTAGAGGTGCAAACCCGCGGCATCCACCACGGTGGCAGAGCCTGGGGGAGAGGTCGGGTTGCCTTCGGAGATGGCCGCGATCTTCCCGCCTTCGATACGCACGGTGGCGTTATTTCGGGTTGGTCCGACGACGGGGTGGACGCAGACGTTGGTGAGGACGTAGGCGCCGTGGGGATTCGGGCTGATCGCTTGAAAGCCGCGGCTGGGGGCGGTGGGCGGCGACGCCGCCCACCGCGACGGCGCCCGCTCGGACCTCTCAAAGTAGACCTCGCCTTCAATCAAGGTCATTTCGCAGCGTGCGTAGCTGTTCAGCGGGTGCCCGTTGAAGATGGCCAAATCGGCGTCTTTGCCCACCTCGATCGTGCCGATCCGCTTCTCTAACCCCAGCTGCTTGGCGCCGTTCAGCGTGATGGTCTGGAGCGCTTGCAGCTCCGTCATGCCGCCGTACTTGATGCACTTGGCCGCCTCCTGGTATAGGTGCCGCATCAACTCGTTGCTGTCGGACTTGAGGCAGACAAGGGCGCCGGCTTCGGTCAGCAGCGCGCTGTTAAAAGGGATGGCGTCGTAGGCTTCGATCTTGTACGCCCACCAATCGGAGAAGGTGCTACAGCTAGCGCCGTGGGCGGCGATTTCCGCGGCGATTTTGTAGCCTTCCAGGACGTGTTGGAGCGACTGGATTTTGATGCCGAACTGGTCGGCAACCCGGAGAAGCATCAGGATTTCATCGGCCCGGTAACAGTGGCAGTGGATTTTCAGGTCGCCGCGGAGGACGTCGGCCAACGCTTCCAAGCGGAGGTCGCGGCGCGGCTCCGGCAGGGGGTGCAACGACGAGGCGGCGGCGCGATATTCCTCCCACAGGCGACGGTAGGCCTGGGCCTCGCTAAACGCCCGCACCAGGACCGCCTCGACGCTCAGCCGGGTGTTGGGGAACCGGCCGTCAGTCCGCTTGACGTTTTCACCGAGGGCAAACTTGACGCCG
>JANWYO010000127.1 GCA_025055215.1 Gemmataceae bacterium | reverse complement strand
CTGTGCCGCCTGGCGGCACAGCCCGGCCCCATCCCCGCGCTGACCGCACCCCTGCGAGAACCGGCCCGCTAGGAAGGCCCCACCGATGCCACGCACGCCGTTAGCGACCGTCCCCGAACTTGACGTTGCCGCCCTGCGCGCCGCCCTGTCGGCCCGCATCCGGGGCGAGGTCCGCTTCGACCGCCTCAGCCGCGCCCTCTACTCCACCGATGCCAGCGTCTACCAGATCGTGCCGCTCGGTGTCGTGGTGCCTCGCACCGCCGACGACCTGGTGGCCGCCTTGACCGTCTGCCGGCAATTCCGCGTCCCCGTGACTGCACGCGGCGGCGGCACCTCGCAGGCCGGTCAGGCCATCGGCCCCGGTGTGATCGTCGATTGCTCCAAGTACCTGGACCAAATCCTCGAAATCCGCCCGGACGAAAAGTGGGTCCGCGTTCAACCCGGGGTCGTGCTCGATGACCTCAACGCTCGCCTGAAACCTCTCGGCCTCCATTTCCCGCTCGACATCTCCACCTCCAATCGCGCCACCATCGGTGGCATGATCGCCAACAATTCCTCCGGCACCCGCTCGATCGTCTACGGCAAGACCGTGGACCACGTCCTCGGCCTGAAAGTCGCCCTGTGCGATGGCACCGTCCTCGACCTCGAACCGCTCACCTTGGAGCAATGGCAAGCCAAGTGCCGTCAAGACGACCGCGAAGGTGAGCTTTACCGGACCGTTGACCGCCTGGTCACGGAGCACGGTGAGGAGATCGAACGCCGCTACCCGAAAATCCTGCGCCGCGTCGGAGGCTACAACCTGGACCTGATGACTCGCCCCGGACCGACGCGCAATCTGGCGCACCTGTTGGTCGGCTCCGAGGGAACGCTGGGGCTGACGCTCGAGGCTCGGTTGAACCTCGTGGAGCTGCCCCGAGCACGGGTGGTGCTCGTCGCCCAGTTTCACGAGCTGCTCGAAGCCCTGGCGGCGACGCCCGTCATCCTGGAGCACCAGCCCTCGGCGGTCGAAGTCATCGATCGCTACATCCTCGACAGCACCCGCTTCAATGCCGAGGCGGCCCAACTCCGCGATTTTCTCCAAGGAGACCCGGGGGCCATCCTCATCATCGAGCTGTCCGGCAACCGGGCCGAGGAGCTGGCGCCGCGGCTCGATGCCTTGGCCGCCGACCTGAGTCGGCGGTCGGCCAGTTATCACCTTCATCGCGCCTTGGACCCTCTGGCGCAGGCCCGCATCTGGAAGCTGCGCAAGCTCGCTTTGGGCCTCTCGATGGTCGAGAAAGGAGATGCCAAAGCGATCTCGTTTGTCGAAGACACGGCCGTGGCCCCCGAGCGGCTGCACGACTTTATCGCCGAGTTCCTGGGACTCATTCGTCGCCACCGGACCAAGGCGGGCGTCTACGCCCATGCCTCGGTTGGGTGTCTGCACGTGCGGCCGGTGGTGGACCTGAAGACGGAAGCGGGGCTGCGCCTGTTCGAGGCCCTGGCCCACGAGGTCGCCGACTTGGTGCTCCGGTATGGCGGTGCCCTCAGCGGCGAGCACGGTGACGGCCTGGTGCGCAGCCCGTTTCAGGAGAAAATCTTTGGCCCGGTGCTGTATCAAGCCTTTCGCCAGCTGAAAACAGCCTTCGATCCCTACGGCCTGCTTAATCCCGGAAAGATCGTCGATGCGCCGCCGTTGACCGCCAACCTCCGCTATGGCCCCGAGTACGTCACCCCCGACGTGCCGACGACGTTCGACTTCACCGCCGACGGGGGGATCACGCGGGCGGCGGAATTGTGTGCCGGCGTGGGCGAATGTCGTCAGCGTCGCGACGGAACCATGTGCCCGTCGTTCCAGGCCACCCGCGACGAACAACACGTCACCCGCGGCCGAGCCAACGCCTTGCGGCTGGCCCTGACCGGTCAGGCCGGCCTTGCCGGCCTGACCGACCCGGCGATCAAGGACGTCCTTGACCTCTGCCTGGAGTGCAAGGCGTGCAAAAGCGAATGCCCCACCAACGTGGACATGGCGCGGCTGAAGGCCGAGGTGCTCCACCAGTATTTCCGCCGCCACGGGCTGCCGTGGCGGAACTGGCTGTTCGGGCACATCGGCTCCTGGTCCCGGTGGGGTTGCCGGCTGACCCCGTGGTCGAACCGCCTGGCCCAGGTCCCGTGGCTCCGTTGGCTGGCCGACAGGTTGCTCGGCCTCAGCCGGCATCGACCCCTTCCGCCGTTTGCCCCTCGGCCGCTCGACCGGATGCCCGAGCTTCGGGGCCGACCACCGGAACGGGCCGAGGTGGTCTTCTTCCCCGATACCTTTGTGAACTATCACGAGCCTGCGATCGGCTTGGCCGTGTTCCGGCTGCTGGACGCCGCAGGTGTCCCCGTGGGGTGGGCGGCCGGCGTTCGCTGCTGTGGCCGACCGTTGATTTCTAATGGAATGCTGGCCGAGGCGGTGGTCCATGCCCGGCATAATGTCCGATGTCTCTGGCCTTGGGCACGGGCAGGTAAGCTCATCGTTGCCTGCGAACCCAGCTGCATCCTCACCATCCGCGACGATTACCCTGCCCTGCTCCGGGGCCAACTGCGGAAGAAGGCCGCGGCGGTGGCGTCCGCATGCCTGACGTTCGAGGAAGCCCTCGACCGCCTCCTGAGCACCCGGGCCGCGCTGCGCTTCCGCCCAGGACCGAAGCAAATCCTCGTCCAAGGCCATTGTCATCAGCGGTCGCTCGTGGGCATGGGGCCGACTTTACGGCTTTTGCGGAGAATACCAGGAGCAGAGGTAGCCGACCTCGATGCCGGCTGCTGCGGCTTGGCCGGCTCGTTCGGCTACGAGTCGGAGCATTACGCGATTTCCCGGCTAATCGGCGAGCAACGCTTGTTTCCGGCCGTCCGCCGGGCGCCGGCGGAGGCCGTCATAGTCGCCGCGGGTTTTTCATGCCGCTCGCAGATTTACCACTTCCTGGGCCGAGAGGCTCAGCACCCGGCAACGATCCTGGCGGAGTATGTTGAAGGGGGGTAGGTTGGGAAATCGGGTGAAGATGAGTAGCAGCTATAGCGAATGCGCAGGTGAAAATCGAGGAAAATCACGAGAATCTCCGTCAGCTGTAAATTGAATCCAACGAAGGCGTCCTGGTAAACTGAGGCCATTCCCTTACAATACGGCAGCTCACGCTGGAGAGCGAAACTCTCGGGGTGCTGTTGAAACAAGAAGCGGCGTCACCCCTTTTCTCCCACGTCCCGACAGAGGGAGACGGAGAACGATGCGTCGAGTGGTGGTTACGGGGCTGGGCGTCGTGGCCCCCAATGGGATCGGCCGCGAGGCTTTCTGGAAGGCCTGCGTGGAAGGCCGCAGCGGTGTCGGTCCCATCCGCAGCTTTGATGCCTCGCGGCACCCGGTGCGTATCGCTGCGGAAATTGCCGATTTCGACGTCGCCCCGTTCCTCCCGCCGGAGCAGCGGAAGTCATTGAAGATTATGGGGCGGGCGACCCGCTTTGGTGTCGGGGCGGCCTGCCTGGCCGTCGCCGACAGCGGCCTTGATCTGGCCCGGGAGAATCCCGAACGCGTCGGCGTGGTCATGGGCACCGGCCTGGTGCCCATGGACCTGCCGGAGTTGGCCCCCATGCTCTTGGCCGCTTGCAACGAAAACGGGCAACTCGATTCCACCCGGCTGGGCGAGAAAGGAGATGGGGCGCTCTTCCCGCTGTGGATCCTGAAATACCTGCCCAACATGGTGGCGACCCACATTTCGCTGGTGCTCAACGCCCAAGGTCCCAACAGCACCATCACCACCGCGTGCGTCGCAGGCACTCAGGCCGTGGGGGAAGGCTTCCGCCTGGTCAGCCGCGGCGACGCCGACATTGTCTTGGCTGGCGGCGCCGACAGCCGCATCGACCCCCTGATGCTTTTGGCCTACACCGCCTTGGGGGCGTTGAGCCGGAGCGATCGGCCGGCGCAGGAGGTGTCGCGGCCGTTCGACCGCCTGCGGGATGGCTTTGTGCTGGGCGAGGGGGCGGGGGTCCTGGTGCTGGAGGAGTGGGAGCACGCCCGACGGCGGGGAGCCACCATCTATGCCGAGGTACTCGGGTTCGGCACCAGCTTCGATGCCTATTCCGTGACCAAGCCCGAGCCGGACGCCCGGGGCGCCGCTCGGGCCATTACCGCCGCCCTCCACGAGGCCCGCGTCGATCCCCACGATGTCGATTACATCAACGCCCACGGCACCAGCACCCGGCTCAACGACCTGATGGAAACCCGGGCGGTCAAGCGCGTCTTTGGCGAGGGCGCCAAGGCGTTGCCGCTTTCCTCCATCAAGTCGATGGTCGGGCACCTGATCGGGGCCGCCGGCGCGGTCGAGGCCGTCGCCTTGGCCTTGACCCTCCACGATGGCGTTCTGCCACCGACGATCAACCTCACCCACCCCGACGCGGAATGCGACCTCGACTATGTGCCCAATGCGGCCCGCCAACGGCGGGTGCGCACGGCCGTCTCCACCAGCTTCGGTTTTGGTGGCCAGAATGGTGCCTTGGTGATGCGCCGCGTTTGAGGGCTGGCATTTCCCTTACAACCGTTGCTCCCCATCAGCCAGCCGGGACTGCCCGCTGCCGCTGGCCGCGGTGCGGCATGGCTCACGGGTGGGCCGGGGAAGGTTGCGGCACGCACCAACTCATGCGGCGGGCGAAATCCGCCTGGAATTCAGGTCGCCAACGGCTGACGGTGGTCCGCGGGTCGAAGGTGTCGGTCCGCGGGAGGTCGCGATACCAGCCGTCGCTTTGGCGCTCGAATTGTCCGCCCCAGCCGGGCCGGCTGGGATCGTTCGGGTCGTTGCCACCGCGCGGCAGGAAGAAGAACCACGAAGGGGTATCGCCTTCCTTTAGGCAGCCGTGGGGGTTGGGCGCGGTCCAGGTGCGGGTTGGATAGAGGGCTCCCAAGGGGCCTTTGGGAGTGATGTGTTTCTCGACCCACTCACGACTCGTGAGCGACAGGTCGCCGGTCAGATACATGCCGCGATAGGTGCCGTCGCGCTTGTCATGGCCGGGCGGGGCCTTGGCCAGGATGTAGAACATCCCGGGGAACTCCTGGCGCATCCAATCGGCGAGGCTGTCCTGGTCGTTGATGTCGTAGACGCGGAACTTCCGGACAAAGTCCGCCAGTCCCGGGTGACCGCGGTCATGCTTGACCCGCCAGAGGGCCTGGGCGAGGTCGGTCTGGCCGCCCCAGATGGCGATGTTCAAGCGCCGCTCGGCCGAGCCGGCGTCGATGCGCTCGATGAGGAACCGCGAGGCCTCGGTGTCGTGGCCGGGGCCGATGTTCGCCCGCCCTCGTTTCGGGTTGCCGCTCTTGACGCACCGGAGGAGAGTCTCGGCGTCCGGCCAGCCGTCGGCATGCCGCCGGAGATGGGGCAAGACCTGGCGGTAGGCTTCGATGATCTGCCGAATCCGTTCGGGCTGGGTGACCTCTTTTTTCCATTGGCCGGGAGTGCCCGAAGCGCTGGCGATCAGGGCTTCGATGTGGAACTCGTTGGCGTAGAGCATCAGTCGGACCATCGACTGTTGGTCGTCGGGGTCGCCACCGATGTCGGTCAGGACGGCCAGCCGGGGCCGCTCGGCGACCCTGGCTGGCTCATGGCCTGTGATCGCCCCGCCAATCGGGACCAAGCTGAGCAGCAGCAGACGGCAAAGCCGGTTGCTCAGGGTCATAGGCCCTTTCCTCCAGATCCCTGCTCAGGCCCCTCGACCATCACCGCCGCCGAAGACTTCGGCACCGCGCGCGAGGGCGGCCGATTACACCGCGCGTCGGCCCGTTCCTCACGGCAACTCGACTTCCGCCGGCATGAGGACGAATTCATCCTGACCTTCGGGCGGTGCCGGTAGCTTCATCTCCACCACCCGCCAGCCCCGGTGCCGCACGATGCCTCGGAACGGTGGCTGCCCGGTGACGTTGCCGGTCAACCGGATGGCCGACGGATCAAAACCGGCGGCCACTTCCACGGTGTCTCCCTCGGCGGCATCCAGCACCGGGGCGAAAGTCAGGTGTTCCTTGAGGGCGGCCTGGCAGTGGGGATGGATGTCGCGGACGGCGGCGCCGATCTGCTCGTCGGGATAGTTGCGGATGTCTTCGAGAAGGAAATCGACCAGTCGGCCCTCGCGCTGGAGCAGGCCGAGCACTCGAAGCGGGGCGCCGGACGGCTTGGCCGGTTGGGATGGCTGGGCCGGTGGTTCCAGCAGGGGCCGAACCCTGTCGGCCATGTCGGGGCAGCGCATGATCCGCAGCGCGGCCCGGATCGCCAGCCAGCCGCGGTCGAGGTTACCTCCGCTTAGGGCAAGCCAGGCGGCGACTGTCAGCAGCAGCAACGCCCCGATCGTCGCCAGGACGATCAGCCACGGTTGATCCATCGTCTGAGTTCCTTCCGAGGAAGCCGGGGCCGCCGCGGCGCTGGCGGCCGGCACGGGCCGACGGCCCGTGCCGGCCCCAGGTGGCAGCCCGCGATCCGTTCCTCCACCAGGGCACGTCCGTCGCAGGCCCACCAACACGGTCGCGGTCGTTATACTGATCCACCCCGTGACCGACGTGAGGGCCGATCGGCAACCAAATCCGTGACCCTCATTGCCAGCCGCGGCGGCGAAACAGCCAAGCGGCCAAGCCGGCCCAGATGACGCCTAGCAGGGTCGCGCCGCCCAGGCTGCCCCAGTGGTACCACAGCACCGTCTCGTTGCCCAGGATGGCCTGAAGGATACGAGGCGTGTGATACTCCAGGGCCAAGTACGGGAGGAAGGGGATGCGATTCTGTTGACAGATGAGCAGAAAGAGGGCGATGACCAGCATGTAGCACAGCGCGGCCATGCTCGCCTCGCGCTGCGTCCGGGCCAGGCTGGCGATGCACAAGCCGACGCTCATGGTTGCGAAAGCAGAGACCGTCAAGGCGAGCCAGAAAAAGAGGCTGAGGAGGGCAGCGGGGCGGTAAAAGCCGGCCAAGAGCACGGCCAAGGCCATGCCCGCCACGGGGTAAAAGAGGAACTTGGCGGCCAGGATTTCCCAGGGCGAAGCAGGCGAGAGCATTTGGGCGAGCAGCACGCCGCGCTCCCGCTCCTCACACGTGAGCGATGGCAGGGTGTACACGCAGGTGAAAAAAAGAGCAAACAGGACCAGGCTGGTGGCCAGCGACGAACGGACATCGACGTTGCCCCCTTCGAGGCGGTGCCGCTGCGGGTCGAGGTCGGGCGGCGTGACCGCCGCCCGGACCTCGCCAGGGAGCGACTCGGACCCGGCCGCGATCTCTGCCTGAAGGTGCTGGTAGGCTCGTTTCCAGGCCCACAGCGGGTCGGTCGCGGTGCTCGTCTCCGGCTCCGGCGGCAACCGGGCCCCGGCGGCCAGGGCCTGCTGGCGGAAAAATCGCTGCGTCTCCTGCCAGAACCAGGCTTCGTAGGGGGCCAGACCGCTCGCCTCCGCCCCGTGATGCCAGAACATGATGACGTAGCGCGGCGTGCCATCCGGGCGCGGCTCGTCCGGCCGAATCTGGATGGCCGCCGAGCCTTGCGGGTAGACGATCCGGCCGCCGATCAGCGGGGCTTGGTCAAGTGGTCGGAACCGCAGGCGCTGTCCTCGCTGCCACGCCTCGGGAACGTGGCTCCGCAGGTGCTCAATCCACGGGCCTTCAACCGCGTAGTCGACGTAGCACAACTGCACGCCCCCCAAGAGGGCGCTGACCGGGGTGTTCTCGCGGCCGAAAAACGACAGGAGCATGGCGGCCACGATCAGCAGACTGGCGAAGATCACCCCGCCGCGATTGGCAAGGTTGCGCCGGCTCTCTTTCCACAACAACGTCCGCAAGATGTGCCATCTCATGCCCGGCCGCCTGCTTCTCCACCAAGGGACCTGTTCCGGCCCGGAAACAGATTGCGGTTTTCACTCGAACACCGTCCCCGTCAGTTTAAGGAAGGCTTCGTGAAAGTTGAATTCGCGGGTTTGGAGGCTGACCACCCGGCCGGCGGCGACATGCTCAGCCAGCACTGCTCGCTCCTCCGGGCGGTCGAGGTCGAAAACCAGGCGTTGGCCGTCATCAAGGATGGCATCGACCAGCCGGGCGGCGTGGGCCTGGCGCAGGGCCAGCGGGGTATCGAGGGCGATCAAGCGGCCGCGGCAAAGGATGGCCACCCGGTCGCAGATTTCCTCCACCTCCTGCATATTGTGGGTGGTCATCAGCACCGTGACCCCTTCGCCCACCAGCTGGCGGAGGATGTGGCGGGTGACGGCGGCCGAGTGGATGTCCAGATTGGCCGTCGGCTCGTCGAGATATAGGATCGGTGGCCGGTGGAGCAGGGCGCGGGCCAACAGCAACTTGCGCCGCATCCCCAGCGAATAGGCCCGCACCGGCACGTCGGCCGCGTCGGTCAACTCCACCAGCTCCAAGCATTCATCGATCCGGCAGGATGAGACGCCGTACAGCCCAGCGAAGAAGCGGAGGTTGTCCCGGCCGGTAAAGTCCTCGACGAGGTTCTCTCGATCTGGGACGTAGCCAAACAGCGGCTTGACCTGGGCCCAGTCGCGGACGACATCGAAGCCGGCCACGGTGGCCCGGCCGCCGCTGGGCGGACGCTGGCCGATGAGCACCCGCAAGGTCGTCGTCTTCCCGGCTCCGTTGGGGCCAAGCAGTCCGAAAAGTTCCCCACGCCGCAGGTGAAGCGTCAGGCGATCCACGGCCAGGAAGTCGCCGTAGCGAACCGTCAAGTTGTCCAGTTCGACCATGCCGGCGCACGTCCTGACGGGCTGGCCGGTACAAGTGAGTTCACTCGGGTTTGGCTCGCTGTTGGATGGCTGGCAAAGGCACGGCTTGCACCCCGCCCATGCCGATAGGCGCGACCACGCCACGATCCCGTGGCCCATCATCGGTAACGGGCGACAGCACCGACGGCCCGGCGTTCAGCCGCTGCGCCCGCTCAAGGGTGGTCACAAACAGGACATTCCCCACTTGGACGGCACTCAGGTTGGCCAACTCCGCGGCCAACTGCACCGCCACTTCCAGCGGCACTTCCTCAAGCTCCAGGGAAATACTGAATTCCCCCTCTTTCTTCAGCCGCGGATCGAGCACGATGTTGGTGCCAGTCTTCCGCGCCAACTCCCGCAGCACCACCCGCAACGACACCTGGTCGTGGCGGAGTGTCACCGGCTGGCGGATCTGTCGGTAAATGGCCTGCTCGGGAGTCGTCACGATCACAGTCTGTCGCACGATGGCGTAGCTGAGGTTGTACTGGTCCAACGCCATCTGCAAGATGTTCCGGGCCTTGACATTCTTTTGGCTGACGCTCACCGGCATGGCCTCGTCGGGAGCATTGACCGACAACAGGGCCGGCCGATCAACAACGAACGTCACGCGCGTGACCTCTCGCAACTGGTCGAGGAAGACGCTTAGGGGCCGTTCGGCCGCTTCCAACGTGATGGGCCGGTCGAGGGCCTGGCGCACGACCTCAGCCTCGGTGGGCGGATCATCCGCCGCGCTGGCGACCGTGGCCGCCAGTATCCAAACGCAGCCAGCCAGCTTGAAGGTCCCACGGAAATCGGCCCGGTGCATCGGTGATTCTCCTGACGCGATGGAAAGACTCAACCACGACGAACGAGAGGCTGTCGGTAGCTTAACCGCAACCGCGCCGACTGACAAGAGCACGGTCACTCGGCCGCGAAGTGCTCGACGACATGCTTCAGGGCTGGGGCGAGGTAGAGGACGGCGCCGTAATGGGTGCAATCGAACCAGACGATTTTCTGTTCACCGGTGGCCTTCCACAGCGCCCGGGTGGCGCTGGGAGGCACGATGTCGTCGCGTGCCGCCGCCAAGATGAGCACCCGCCGGGTCTTGAGGTTTTCGGCGTAGGTGATGGGATCGACTGGCGCGATCAGCTCCGCGAGCTTGGCGCGGCTGCCCCCCAGTGCCTCCCAGAGCTTGCGATACGGGGCGGCCCGGGGATCGTCGTAATAGGCGTCGACCAGGCCGCCGCCGCCCAACAGGACGGCGACGCGACGGAGTTTGGGCTCCATCTCGGCGGTCAAGGTGCCGATGAAGCTGCCGAGGCTGGTGCCGAGGATGCCCAGACGGCCAGCGTCGATCTCCGGGCGGTCTTCCATCCAGGCGGTGGCACAGCGGAGATCGAGAACGGTCTGGCGAATGGCATTCAGGGTGTGCGGGTAATCGTAGCTGAGCAGCCGCAGGCCGCTGCCCGGTGGTCGGCGAGGTCCGTAGTATGCCATCTGCACGAACAAGCCGCCGATGCCCTTGCTGGCCAAGTGCGTCGCGATTGTCCGCGAGACGCTTTGGTCGCCGCCGGTGATGTCGAGGACGATGACGCACGGGAACTTCCGAGCGGCCCGCGGTCGGTAGTATTCGGCGTGCACCGTGTTGTTTTCGGGATGCGGCGACTGAACGGGGGACGGGAACGTCAGCCGATACACCTCTACCCCGCTGGCAGGGAAGACGGCCTTGAGTGATAAGGTGTACTCGAAGGTCAGCGGCCCCAGGCGGTAGCGTTCAGGAATCGCGCGTTGGTCGTCGAGGGGTCGGAAGGTCACTCTACCGGTTTCGACAACTGGCAGCGCTGCCGGGTTGGCGCCCAGCAGCGGGCCGGGACCGAGGATTGCGACGACGCAAGCGAGCACGGGTCGCATGGGCGACGATCCTCCCTTTGGGCGGAGTTGCCACCCGGGCGGCAACTCCGCTGCTGGGCCGCCCGAGCGGCGCGCCTGTGAGCCTTATTCCATCATAGCCCGGAATTCCTCGAACAGATAGCTGCTGTCGTGTGGGCCGGCCGACGCCTCGGGATGGTATTGCACGCTGAAGACCGGCCAGCGACGGTGGCGCATCCCTTCCAGGGTGTGGTCATTCAGGTTGATGTGTGTGGGTACCAGGTCGCTGGGGAGGTTGTCGAGCCGAACGGCGAAGCCGTGGTTCTGCGTGGTGATTTCCACGCGCTGGGTGCGGTAGTGGAGCACGGGCTGGTTGGCGCCGCGGTGGCCGAATTTGAGCTTGAACGTCTCCGCACCCAAGGCCAGGCCGAGGAGTTGGTGGCCCAGGCAGATGCCGAAGATCGGTTTCTGGCCGACGAGTTGGCGGATCGTGTCGTGGGCGTAAGTGAGGGGCGCGGGGTCGCCGGGACCATTGGAAAGGAAGATGCCATCGGGTTCACGGGCCAGGACCTCGCGGGCCGTGGCCGTACCGGGCAAGACCGTCACGCGGCAGCCGACCTGCACCAGGCAGCGAAGGATGTTCCACTTCATGCCGAAATCGAGGGCGACGACGTGGTGCCGCAGCGGCCGGGCCGGCAGCACCCCCGAGGCAAACGGGCTGACGAACCCTTCGCGCCACTCAAAGGGCCTCTCCGGCACGACCTCGCGGACCAGATCGCGGCCCACGATGCCGGGAGCGGTGCGGGCTTTGTGCACCAGCGACAGGTCGTCGAGGTCCTCGGTGGACAGCACGCCGGTCATCGCCCCGCGGACACGGAGCCGACGGACCAGTGCCCGGGTGTCGATTCCCTCCAAGCCGATGATGCCGTGCTCGGCCAAGTAGTCAGCGAGCCGACCTTCGGCGCGGAAATTGCTTGGCACGCGCGACAGCTCTCGGACGATGAACCCTTGCACTTGCGGCCGGCGCGACTCGACGTCTTCATGGTTGACCCCGTAGTTGCCGATCAACGGGTAGGTCATGGTGACGATCTGGCCGCGGTAGGAGGGATCGGTGAGGACCTCCTGATAGCCGGTCATGCTCGTGTTGAAGACCACTTCGCCGAAGGTTTCGCCGGTGGCGCCGAAGGCGCGGCCGGTGTAGACGGTACCGTCTTCCAAGGCGAGTTTGGCGAGGGGTGGGGGCATGGCATTGGCTCTCGGGATCGGGCCAGGTCGGTGTCGGCGCCGGGCGGAATTACGAAGCCGCTGACCGTTCTTCAGGGCTTGGGCGGAATCAACTCCAGGCACACCAGGCGGTCTTTCCCGCGGACGTAAAGCAACCCGTGGGCCAGGATGGGCGCGGCCCAACAGGGATATTCGAGGAGCGGCTCGGGCCCGCCCACTTCCCAGCGGGACACTTCTTCGTAGTGGTCAGGATTCACCTTGATGAGGCGCAGGATACCGTCTTCGCTGAGGCAGACGAAATGGCCATCGACCAGGAGCAGGGAGGTGCGCGTCAGGCCGGGTTCGCGCCAGCGAACCCGGCCGGTGGCCAGCTCGATGCAGCGCAGTTCAGCGTGGCCGGTGTGTCGGCCGCTGCATCCGTAAAGGAACCCTTGGTGCGCGATCGGCGTGCTCCAGTGGCATTGCATCGCTTTGCGCCGGAAGTCGCCGGCATCATCCCAGAGGCGTTCATAGCCGCCGGGCCGGACACGAAGGACCGCACTCCCCGGGCCGTAGCATTCGGAAATGAAGACCAGATCGCCGACCACGACCGGGTTTGCGGCGTTGACACTGTACAGGTCGCGAGCGCGCCAGGGGAAATGGAAATCGACCTTGCCGCTGCTCGGTTCCAGGCCGACCAGCCCGCCACGGGCGAAGACGAAACACCAGCGTCGGCCGTTGATGGTCGCCAACACCGGGCTGGCGTAACTTGCCAACTCGTCAGTGACGCGGTAGCGGACCTTGCCGGTGTACTTGTCGAAGGCCACCACGCCGCTGCCATTCCCTTTGAGGTCTTCGCGGGGGGCCGTAGCGTCGGTAGGCGGACTGCCGCCGACTTGCACGATCAGCAAGTCTCCTTCGACCACTGGCGTGCTGCCGACGCCGAAGAAGTTCTGCACCACGCCGAAGTCTTTCTTGGTGTCCACCTTCCACACGAGTTGGCCGTCCGTCACCCGCAGGCAGTGGAGCATGCCCTCGACGCCGTGGAGGTAGACGCGGTCGCCGTCCACCACGGGGCAGCAGCGCGGGCCGTCGTCGTAGCCGTAGTAATCCTCGTAGTTGGTCGGGTATTGGAAGGTCCAAAGGTGTTGCCCGGTCTCGCTGTGAAGACAGCGAAGCCGGGCCTGATCGAGATGGCGGTCGAAGTGGAAGAGCCGGCCCCGGCTGATCGACGGCATGGCGTAGCCGCTACCGAGCTTAAGCTGCCAGACGATTCTCAGGCCCCGTTCCGGCCACGGCGCGAGGATGCCTTTTTCCGGCGAGACGCCGTTGCCGAACGGGCCGAGGAAGCCCGGCCAGTCGCTACCGGTCTTGCGCGTGCGGAGGTCCGGGACGTTGTCGCTCGCTGCATTCGAGTCGCCGAGCGGTTGAGGTGCTGGACCGTTTGGATGTGAAAGTTGAGGGCCGCTGTCGCTCGCTGCACTCGGGTCGCGGGGCGGAGGGTTCGGCTCGGCCCGGGGAGAACAGGCCACCAGGGCGATCCCACACAGAACTTGTCCGAGCAACACCAAGGCTGCGCGCATGTCTGACGCCTCCACAGCCACGGATGACCTGCCGCCTATTGTACGGGAAGGGTGGGGCCGACAACTCCGGCGGCACCGGCGGGGGATTCAAGGCGGGGCGCCTGCGCCCACCGGAACGACTTGGGCCGCCCGGCAATGCCGGGCGGCCCAAGGTTCGTGGCGCGGCAGCGTCTCTGGTCGCGGTGCCGTCACTTCTTGAGCGGCGTGCCGCAGCACGCCTTGCCTTCGTCGCAGCAGGCGGCTCCGAGCCGGCAGCACTCCTGCGGGGCAGAACAACAAGCGGCATCGGCTGCGCAGCACTTCCGCCCCTGGGCACAGCACCCCAGCTTCAGGCTGGTGGCACAACAGGCTCGCTTCTGCGCGCAGCAGGTAAGCTTGGCTTGGCAGCAGTCCTTCACCGCGGGCTGCTCCACGGAGATGGCTGGGCCCACCAAGACGAAGGCCAACGCCAGCAGCAAGTCACCAAAGATCTTGCCCATCATAAGAACCTCCAGGGGAAATGTGGGAACCAGATCGACGTCGATCGCGCATTCCCGAACCGAGCCAGGGCTGGCAGGGTTCAACGCGGACGACTCAGCAACGCCACACACACTGGAGGATGTTTAAAGGAACGGAGGAAGGCAGGGGTCGAGGGAAATCCCGGACCAACTCGATACCGCCGAGCGAGGGTATCGCGGTCCGCCCAAGCAGCCAGGCGGGCGCGCCGGCCGCTGTCACCGACACCTGGTCCGGCGGCCGCGTCGCGTCCAGTTGGCAGCGACACCGCTTGACCGGCACCGGGCAACATGGTCTCTCTGAACCTGAGCCGGCCGCGTCATTGGGCTCGCCGCAACAAGACAGCGGCGCCGCCGGTTTATCCGGCGGCGCCGGGCACGGCATCGCCGCCGCCCAGCAACACCACCCAGGCGGGAGCGCTAACATCAACGCGCAGCCGAGTACCAGAGTTCGCACCATGACCCCCATCAACATCCTATGGTAGTCGGTGAGTTTCCCGTCCCGCAAGGTCGTCTGCGGTGTCGGGTGTCCCTCTGGCTTTCGGCGGGGCGAGGGTGCAGCGACGGAGAGGGGCTGATCGGTTCGCGCTCGCGCGAGGATCGGAGAGGTGCGCCGGGTACTGACCAGCGCTAACGATTGATCGGTTCGCGCTCCCTACGTACCAGGCGAACGCTCAGCAATGAATCCCTGGGCGCGAGACGAAGAACCCACGGAGGCGAGGAGAAACTGCCGCCTGGAGCGCACAACCTCGCCCCCAACGATGGGCGCCACCCTGGCAGCCGGTCAATCGTTCAGCGGCTGGGTGCTTCGCAGGTAAGCAAACAGGTCGCGAACCTGTTGGTCGGTCAGATCTTTAAGGAGCCCCTCGGGCATCAGCGATTTCTTGACGGCTGCCATCTCGTCCACCAACTCGCGGCGGATGGTGACGTTCTGACCATCGATGCCGCGGAGAACGACGACTTGGTTATCACGGTCGGCAAGCAGCCCGGTGAGGACCCGGCCATCTGTGGTCGCCACCATCCAGGTCTCAAATCCTTCGCGGATTTCCGCGCTGGGGTTGACGATATGCGCCAGCATGGTGGCGGTGTCGTGGCGCTGGTAGGTGGTGAGGTCCGGACCGATCTCGCCTCCCTGGTTAAACAGCCGGTGGCATTTGCCGCAACTGTTCAGGAACAGTTTTTTGCCGGGGTAAGGCGATCCCTGGCCGTTGAGCAGTACCGCTTCGAGCCGGGCGATTTCCCGCTGCATCTCGGCGGTGGTGGCCCCTTCGATGCTGCCCCAGTGCTTGGCAATGAGCCGCGAAAGCTCCTTGTCCTCGAAAATCGTCAGCTTGCGAACCACGTCAAGCGGGAGGGTCGCTTTGTCGATGCGCCCCTGATCGACGGCCTGGAGCAAGAGCAGGGCCGTCGGCTTGCGGGCAGCCAAGAGGGTCTGAGCAGCGGCCCGGGCATCGTCGGTCAGCTTGCCGTAAACGGCGATCACCGCCGGGGCGATGGCGGGGTCGCGATAGGCCTGCAAGGCCGTCAAGGCGGCCAAACGCAGGGCGTCGTCGGCGGACTTTTCCACGATGCGGAGCAGCACCGGAACGCAGCGCGGCTGATCGATTTCGCCGAAAATCTGGATGCAGGCCAGCCGCTCGCCGTTGTCGGCTTTGTCGTCGGCAATGAGACGCAGCGCCTTCGTCACCGCATCCGGGTCGTTTCGCCGCAGGGCAAGGGGAAGCGACGCCCCGCCGTACTTCGCCAAGGTGGCGGTGAGGTCGTCGGGGAGGTTGGTCATCGGCCGGCCAGCATAGGCTTCCTCGAAGCCTTTCAGCAGTATCTTGATCCGCTCGGCGTCTGGCGCCATCTGCAAGAGTTGGGCGCAGACCGCCAGGTCGCGGCGCACGCCGCTCTGGGCAAAGCGACGCATCAGGCGGTGGAGGATGTGCCGACGGACCATCCAGGCGTCCCAAAGCGACCGGTCCTGGAACAGATCCAGGACGCCGTCGCGCTCCGCCTCGCATTTCGACTCGATGGCCCACCACAACAGCAGCGGCTGGAAGATGTCGTCGGCGTCGTCGTCGCGCCGCAGCAAGGGGCGGACAATGGGCAAGGCGACCGCCGCGGGTAAGCGCTTGGCGGTGCAGGCAAGCTGGCAGCGCACCTCGACATTCGGCTCGGTTCGGGCCAGGGCGGCGAGTGCCTCAGCGATGCCCGGCGAGACCTGCCGGGCATCGCCCAACAGGCGCACGGTCCACAGGCGCACGTGCGGGTCGGGATGGCGGAGGGTCCGCTGCGCCAAGGCGTCGTCGAAGCCGCCACTGAGGTTCAGCCCCCAGAGTCCCTCCAGGGCGTCTTGCCCATTCGGGCTGTCGAGCAGCCGGGTCAGCAGCGGAATGGCCGCCGGGTCTTTTCGGTCGCCGAGCAGTCGCAAGGCCATCCGCCGCTGCCACTTGTTCGGATGGCGCAAGAGCGCGACCAACTCTGGAGTGGTCTTCCGGCTCAGGTCGAAGGTGCCGAGCGGAGGTGTCGTGGGAGCGCGGAGGCGGTAGATTCGACCATTGCTGGGGTCGATCTTGCCCTCGTGGTGCCGCAGGTGGGCGATGTGCCCCTCGTACATATCGGCGACGTAGATGGCGCCCTCTGGTCCCACCTTGATGTCCACGGGCCGAAACCACGGATCGGCCGACGTCACCGCCATCGCCAGATCGCGGGTCTGGAACGATGAGCGATCGGGAAGGCGCTCGCTGAGGACGACCTGGTTGAGGAGGGGTTGGATGGCAAACAGGCGGTCCTGGAAGCGCGGCGGCAGGGCGGCCCCTTCGTAGATGACGAAGTGATGAGTGAAGCGCGGCACATTCGGGTGCTTCATGGCCGCGAAGTAGCCAAAGGCATACGGGTTCGAGAGCGGACCATGCTTACCAAACCCTTTCTGGAGGTACGCCCCCTGGACATAATGGAAGCCGCGGGTGTTGCCCCCGTTGTGGCCGGAGAAAATGCGGCCTTTGCTGTCGATCTCCAGGCCGAAGGCGTTGCCGCCGCCTTCGGCGAAGATTTCGTAGCGGCGGGTCTCCGGGTGGTAGCGCCAGATCAGCTGACCCATCGAGTGGACTTTCGGCTCCTCCACGCCGTAGCGCTTCACGGCACCGGTGACGGTGCTTCCCTGGCAGGCGTAGAGCCAGCCATCAGGGCCCCACTGAAGGCTGTTGACGCAGGAATGGGTGTCTTCCAGCCCGAACCCTTCCAAGTGGACCACCGGCGGGCCATCGGGGACATCGTCGTCGTTCCGGTCGGGATAGAACAGCAGATAGGGTGGGTTGAGCACCCAGACGCCGCCGCGCCCGCGGACGCAGGCAGTGACGATGTTCAGCCCCTCAATAAACGTTGTCTGTTTGTCGAAGACGCCGTCGCCGCGGGTCGATTCGTAGATGGTGATCTTATCGCGGCCTCGGAAGTGGTTCGGGGGAGGGGGTGGCACCTTGTCGTAGACGGCTCGCAGGAAGCGGTCTTCACTGAGGATTTTCAAGCCCGCCGGGAACGGATATTGCAAATATTGCACCACCCACATCCGCCCCCGCTCGTCAAAATCAACGAAAATCGGCTGAGCGACCGCTGGTTCGGCCAAGACCTGCTCCCAGCGCAGGTCCTCGGCAACGGTAAAGGTCTTCAGGGCAGCCATGGGCGACAGCGGCGGGGGCACCGGCGCCGCCTGGCGCCCGTCGGCCCACAAGGACGCCCCGACGAGGAGACCAACCCCGACCCAACCGCTGGCGATGCCTGTTCTCATGAGGCAGCCCCTCAACATCCGATTCCCGCCGCCGCGAGGTATCGGCGGGGGGGGGGGGGGGCCGGAGCGCGACCCCCCCCCCCCCCCCCCCCCCCCCCCCCCCCCCCCCCGCACCCCAACCCAACACCCACCCCGCC
>JANWYO010000016.1 GCA_025055215.1 Gemmataceae bacterium | reverse complement strand
CGTGCTGGGCCCGGGGGGGCTGCCCGGGGGGGTGTATTTGCTGGCCCACGCCCCCCGCCACCCGGGGTGGGCGCCGCGGGGCGTGGGGGGGGTGGCGGCCCGGTGGCGGGCCACGCCGCGTCGCCGCCAGCTCTCTAGACCTCTGAAGCTGCTTCATGACCGCGCTCCTCAAGCGAGGGGGTCGGCCGACCTACCTGAAAGCGATGATACGCCCACGCCCCCAACGCCAACGTCATCGCCAGCACCAGAAACGTGGCCGCGCGATAAAGCCCCGGCAGCTCGGCCATGTCGAACGAGATGACCTTGAGCAAGGTCACACTGAAGATGCCCAAGGCGCCCCAACGCAGCGGCGCACTCCCCAGGCTGAATCCCAGACCCAGGATTGCCGCCGCGTACAATGCCCAGACACCGGAAAGCACGGCATGCGCCAGGCGGTCGAAGACGCGGCCGAATCCCCGGGCATCGGTCTGGGCCAGGACGTAGGTGTAACTCTCCACGGACAGGAGAAACCAGATGAATCCCACCGTGACCAGTCCCAACCCGCCAACGGCGAGGGGGGCGATTACTCCGAGACGGGGGCGGAACCTACGGGCCGCCCAGGTGGCCGCCGCCAGGCACGCCGCCACGATGGCGGCGGGAAGCCCGTAGGAGTTGAGCAGCGGCACGAACGACGGTCGGGCCCCTGAGGGCGTATCGACGAAGACTGTCCGCGCGGCAGCCAGCACGAGGAGGACGGCCCCCAGCACGGTCAACGACGGTGCCCGCACCCGCAGCCCGAACCACCACAACATGGCCCCTTCGACCGCCCAGCCGACGGCAATCCAATTCGCCGCGGCATGCAAGGGAAATACCGCGGCCACCAGGGCCATCGCCACCGCCACCGCCGCCAGGAGGTGCGGCGGATCGTCTGGCTGTATCCGCGACAACAGCCAGCCATAACCCGCATACACAATCGCCAACCCGAGCGCCAGGCTCCCCATCCAATAGTGATAGAAGTCGTCCAGAAGGACGTAGCCGGCCGTGGCGAACAAGAGGGCGTTGGCGACGAAGCGGGCCAATTCCTCGGCATGGGCCGGGGACCGGTGAAGCACCGAGATGAGAAACCCGGAGCCCAGATAAAGGGAGAAGACGACAACCTGAAACCCGATGGCCCAGGCCAACTTTTCGGGATGGTAATTGTTCCAATACCAGAGCCAAAAGAGCAGATGCGTGCCGAGCAAGCCGACAGCGCCGGTTCCCCACCACCGCCGGGAGACCACCAATCCGACAATGCCGGCGTTCAGGAGGCTCAGGTAGGTAAACAGACCTCGGTATTGGTCGAAGTCCGAGCGGAAGAGTACGGGGGTCAGCAAGCCGCCGATCACGGACATCAGGGCGATGGCCGGGGCGTTGTATAAGATGGCGAGGGCGGCGCCTTCGAGGACCAGGATAACCAGGAAGATGAAGGCGCGCTGTTGGGGGACGAGGTGGTAGTAGCCGAAACCGGCATACGTGACGAGATAAAGGAGGCCGAGGCCGCTCGCGGTGGCCATTTGCGACAGTGCTGGCCAGAGGCGGCGGTACAGGCGAAGGCCCAGGGCGCAGAGGCCGCTGCCGAAGAGGATGCCAATGGCGATACGTCCCAACTCGCCAACCCAGCGGTTCTCAAACACCTGCTTGAGGAAGAAACCGCCGGCGAACAAGAGCAGGATGGCCGCCACCCAGCCCAGAGCGTATCGCCCGATCCAGGTTTCGAGGCCGGCGCCTGGTGCGGCCACGGCGGCGGGCCGCACCGGCTCCACGGTGGTCAGCTCCGGTCCTGGTTCCCATGCCTCGGAGGTGGGAGGTGGCGGCAAGGTTGTCATGCGCTCTTCCTCCGCTGGCATGGCAACCGGCGAAGCACTCGAGATGCCCCGGCCCTCCAGCTGGCGAAGCCCCAGCTCCAATCGGTGGAGATGGACGGCCAACTCTTTCAGACGGCGGTGGTGACTCGCCACCACGACCAACTGGACCACGATTACCGAAACGAAGACAATGACGAAACCAAGGATGCAGACAACGCCCAGAAGTTCGAGTTGGCTCATGGCACTATTGTCGCGTGGTGTCTTGAGTGGGGCAAGCGGCAAGAATCGAGCGACCATCGCGTCCTTTTTGGGGATCACGACGAAGCCTTTCCTGGTCGTCGGCGTGATCGTCGCTTGGCTGCCACTGCCGGTCGCCGCCGAGCCGTGGACGACTTACCGGGGCAATCCTCAGCGCACGGGATGCACCGATGGCGTAGCGGTACCGGACAGTCCCCGCGTGGTGTGGGTCCACAAGGCCCAGGAACATTTTCTGGCCTCGCCCGTTCCGGTGGCGCAGCGGCTGTACGTCGCGGGCCTGGGCGGGTTCAACGTCCCCAGCCTGTTGTGTCTGAACGTCGAGAGCAACGCACCGCAGCGCGTGGCTTGGGTCAAGACCGCGCCCTACCTGAAACTTCCGACCGTCAGCTCGCCGGCCGTCTCGGCAGGCCGACTCTTCTTCGGCGATGGCATGCACCAGACCGACGGCGCCATCTTCCACTGCCTGCGGGCCGACACCGGCCTGCCCGTCTGGCAGTTGCCTGCCCCCGGGAAGCTGGTCCACCTCGAGGGGGCCCCGACCGTGGCGGATGGCCGAGCGATCATCGGCGGCGGTTCGGCGGGCGTGCTGTGTGTCGAGGCGGGACGGGTTCAGCTTGACGGCCGCGATTACGACCTGGAGGCTGTGCAAAAGGTCTTGGACCAGAAGTGGCGGGAGTTGCAGGCCAAGTATGAGGCCGACAAGAAGAAGGACCCCGATTTCGCCATTCCGCCGAACGAGGACCAGCTACCCAAACCGACGCCCCGTCGGCTGTGGCAGCAGGGGCAAGGGAAATGGCACGTCGATGCTCCGGTTGCGGTGGTGGGCAGCCGTGTCCTCGTCGCTTCTTCGTTTCTCGACAAGGAACAGCTTGGGGACCGCGCCCTCTACTGCCTGGATGCCGCCAGCGGCACTGTCCAGTGGCGGACACCGTTGAAGCTGAACCCGTGGGGCGGCCCATCCCTGCTCGGCGAGGTGGTGGTCGTGGCCGGCAGCAGCATCGGCTACGATCCGAAGGCCCTCAATGGCGCTCGGGGAGACATCGCTGCTTATGAACTGGCCACGGGCAAAGAGCGCTGGCGGAAGGAAGTCCCGGGGGGCATCGTCGGCGGGGCGGCCTTGGCAGCCGGCTTGGCCGTGGTCACCGCCACCGACGGCAAGGTCCGCGCCTTTGACCTCGCCACGGGCGAGCGCCGTTGGCTGTACGACGCCAAGGCACCTCTCTTCGCCCCGCCTGCGGTGGCCGGGGACACCGTCATCGTCGGCGACCTCAAGGGCGTCGTCCATGCCCTAACGTTAAGCGACGGGCAGGCGCGCTGGACCCTTAACCTGGGAGCCGACCCCGCCGTCCGGGCCCCCGGCATGATCTTTGCCGGACCGGTCGCCAGTAACGGCAAGCTTTTCGTGGTCACATGCAACCACGAGGGCCCTTACGCCGGTAAACCGACGGTCGTTGTCTGCTTGGGGACACGCTAAGCCTCGCGGGCTCCTGAGGCGTCCCGACAATCCCGGAGGCCCATCCCCGGGACGCAGCGAAACAAGCTTCGCTCGCTTCCCGGCCCGCGCGGGCGTCTTACCGCTGCAAACCCAGGCTCAGCCTTTGTCTTTCTTCTCTTCCATCGGTTCCTTGACCGGCTGGACGAAGTGGGTGTTCTTCTTCTCGGCCGTCAGCTTGGCCGCCAGTTCATCTGCTTCGCGGCGCTTGGGGTAGTCGAACGTGGCCACGCGCTGGTTGGAGTTGTTGAAGACCCCCCAGACGACCCGCATCCGCGTCACCTTGGGCGTCCGCGGTCGTGGCTTGGCCTTGGTCTTCAAGGATTTCTTTTTCTTCTTCCGGGGCGCTTCGTCGTCGTCAAGGTCGTCGTCGTCCGACTCGGCCTCGAGATCTTCGTCTTCTTCCTCCTCCTCGTCTTCGTCTTCGTCTTCTTCCTCGTCGCTTTCTTCCTCGAGTTCTTCTTCCTCTGCCTTGGCGCGTTCGGCCGCCTCGTAATCAGCACGAAGTTCCTTACGATTCAGGATGCGTCGGGCCATCGACTCATTCTCCTGACATTAGACGCTTTGGGAGAGCGTCGGGGACAGGAAACGCTATGATGATAGGCTAGCGGCGCGGTCGAGATGTTGCAAGGCAGCTTGGGTACACCTTTCGTTTAGGGCGGGGTTGGGCGCTCCAAGCAGGGTTCTTGTTCACTCCCCGCCGCGCCGATCCATCGTTTCGCCCTCGCTGGGCAGACAGCGAGCGCAAGACGATTAGTGCCCCTCCGTGGCCAGCCCGCGTCTCCCATCCTCGTGGGAGCGCGAACCGACCAATTCCTCTCCGCCGCTGCACCCCTCACCTCGCCTGAATCCAGAGGGACACCCGGCAGCTTGACCGCCTCGGCCGGGAGAATTTGCTACAATATCCGCCAAAACAAGAGCCGGGCCGAGGGGTGATCGGTATGCATCCAGCCGATGAGGTGCGGCAAGCGATAACGCGGCGGTGCTTCCTCAGTCAGGCCACGGGATGGGCCGCCTTGGCGACCCTGTTGGGTCAAAAGCAGCCGGCGGCGGCAGGCCTGCCTGGGCTGCCGCATCATCGGCCGCGGGCGCGGCGGATGATTTACCTCTTCCAGTCCGGCGCTCCGTCGCAGCTCGATTTGTTTGACTTCAAACCGCGGCTGGCGTCGCTGCGTGGCCAAGAGCTGCCGGATTCGGTTCGTGGCGGCCAACGCCTCACGGGTATGACCGCTACCCAGGAGAGCTTCCCGTTGGCGCCAAGCATTTTTCGCTTCCGGCGCTACGGCCAATGCGGCGCCTGGGTCAGCGAACTCCTGCCTCACACGGCCCAGGTCGTCGATCACCTGTGTTTCATCAAGTCGATGCACACCGAGGCCATCAACCATGACCCCGCCATTACGTTCTTTCAGACCGGCGCCCAGCTCGCGGGTCGGCCCAGCATCGGCGCCTGGCTCGCTTACGGCCTGGGAAGCGAAAATGAGGACCTGCCCGCCTTTGTGGTGCTGATCTCCCAAGGCTCGGGCAATCAGGCCGACCAACCGCTCTACGATCGCTTGTGGGGAAGCGGCTTCTTGCCGTCGAAGTACCAAGGCGTCAAGTTCCGCTCCCAGGGAGACCCGGTGCTCTACCTGTCGAACCCGCCGGGGATCGACGCAGCCACCCGTCGCCGGTTTCTCGACGACCTCGCCGAACTGAATCGCTTGAAATGGGCAGAGACCGGCGACCCGGAGATCAGCACCCGCATCGCCCAATACGAGCTGGCATTCCGCATGCAGGTGTCGGTACCGGAATTGACGGACCTTTCGACGGAGCCGGAGTCGGTGTTTAAACTCTACGGCCCGGACGCCCGCCGGCCTGGGAGTTACGCAGCCAACTGCCTGCTGGCTCGGCGGCTGGTGGAGCGCGGCGTTCGTTTCGTCCAACTCTTTCACCGCGGCTGGGACCAGCACACCAACCTCCCCAAGCAGATTGCGGGCCAATGCCGCGACGTCGATCAGGCCAGCGCCGCCCTGGTGCTCGACTTGAAGCAGCGCGGCCTGCTCGACGACACGCTGGTGGTTTGGGGCGGCGAGTTCGGCCGAACGGTCTATTGCCAGGGAAAGCTCACCGCCGACGATTATGGCCGGGACCATCACCCGCGCTGCTTCACCGTCTGGCTCGCCGGCGGCGGCATCCGTCCCGGCTTTACTTATGGCGAAACCGACGACTTCAGCTACAACATCGTCCAGGACCGGGTCCATGTCCACGACCTGCACGCGACCCTGCTTTACTGCCTCGGGATCGACCACACCCGGCTGACGTACAAATTCCAAGGTCGGTACTACCGACTGACCGACGTCCACGGAAACATCGTGCAGCCCCTCCTTGCCTGACGCGGGCCGATGGAGAGCACCCATGACGCTGCGGAACGCCCTCTTGTCACTGATGTTCGGATTACTGGCGCCATTGTCGGTTCCGGCGCAGATCGTCCTTACCCAATCGGTCGCCGATGATCCAGATGTCGACCCCGATCACCAAGTTCTGCAATCGCTGATTCGGGGCGTCCTCACTAAATCCGTCACCGATGATCCAGGGCGGGACTCGCACCTCCCCCTGGATGTCACTTATGGGTCCCTTGATGTCGTACGCCTGTGGTCCGAACGGCTCCGGCAAGCGCGGCTGGACGGCCTGAGGCGACTGGTGCAGGACCTTCAGCGAGATCCCGACCGCTACGGACTCGACAGGTTCACGCTGGCCCACCTCGCCGAGTTGCCCCTGGAAAGTTACCAATTTCAGAGGCTTGTTCGGCAATTGTTGGAGCGCCATGGCGGCGAGCACATTCGTTGGCCTCCCCTTTCCCGAGAGGAACAGTGGCACCTGCAAGCATTGTTGGGGCGTGTGCGGCCGCCCTTGGCGGTCGAGGCCCCGCCGCCGGAAGGAGATGGGCGCCCCCGTCCTCCGTTGCCCGACACTTTCTTCAAACGACCGCCGGTGCCGCCGACTTTGCCCGAGGAGCGCCCGAGCCGCGTGACCGCGTACGAGCAGCTGCACCGCTGGCTGCGCCGATTCGAAGAGCTGGCCGGTCCGCTGGGGCGCGGGCCGGCGTGGCAGCGGGCTTGGGACGAGTTGTGCCGCTACGGCCGCTCGGCGGACGGATCGCCGGATTGGCGCCATAACGATACCCTTGACGCTCAACTGGCGCGCTGGGGCGAACACTTGAGTCGGGTGCGTTCCTGGGGAGGGGATTTGTGGCGCTTCCGGTTCCCATTGGAGTTGGGCGCTGCCCGGCCCCGCCCCATCACGGAACCACAGGGCGCGCCGGAGGAAGCCGCGTCGCGTTCTCCAGATGCGCTGACCGACCCGGGCGGCGGCTGGCGTTCAGGGTACTTGTTGGTGCCCCTCGCTATCGTTGGCTTGGCCTGGGCGGCTTGGCGGCGGTGGGGCCGGCACTGGTTCGGGAGGGCGACGACATCAACGGGTTCCGGTGGGTGGCCGATCGACTGGGGCGACGTGCGATCGCGGGCCGATGTGGTGCGGGCCTTTGAGTGCTTGGCGTTGCATCGCCTAGGCGTGGCGGCCCGCAGCCGCCATCACCGCGACGTGGCGCGGTGCTTGGCCGAGGCCGAGCCGCGCCACGCGGTGGCGGCCCGCGCGTTGGCCGACGTCTACGAACAGGCCCGCTATGCCCCTCCGGGCGACGTGCTCTCCGACGAAGCCGTGGCCACGGCCCGGCGCCACCTTCAGTTCCTGGCCCGAGTGACCGCCGCATGACCGGACTGACCACCTGGTGCACCGCTCTGCTGCTGACCCTCGGTAGCCCGGTTGCAGCCGCGGCTGCGGCCAGTCACGCGCCCTTTGGCCACGGCACGCACGCTTTTCGCAAACTCCTGAATGACCTGCACCTCGCAGCACTGACCGAGGCGGACGCCCTCGCGGCGGACCCGGCGGCCACGGTGCTGATCGTCCTCGGTATGGTTGACGTCCTGGACCGCCTGCCGTTGAAGCTCGATCAGTTCTTGGAGAAAGGGGGCGCCGTGCTGGTGGCCAGCGACCGCGACTGGCCGCCGAGTTGGACGCTGCCGAACGTCCTGGGGCTGGTTCTTGATTCGCGCTTCGTCGAGTCGTCGCGCAATTATCGCAACCTGCCTGCTTGCCCGCTGGTTCGCGACATTCCCGGCAGCCAACCGCCGCTTTTCAACAAGTTAGTGTTGGCGACCAATCGGCCGAGCTTTTTGCAGCCCTTGCCTAAAAACCGCCTTGCCGCGCTAGCCCGCTTTGCCCGCGGAAGCATGGTCGTGCCACGCATTTCCTCCCCGACCGACCTGCCGACTCCTTTGCCAGGCGGCGCCGTGTTCGCAGTTGGGGGGGAGTGGGGCTCGGGACGCATTCTGGTGCTGGCCGATCACAGCATCTTCATCAACGACATGATGCTGGCCTTCGATAACGATAATTTCGAATTCGCCTATCAGTGCGTCGGCTGGCTGTCGGCGGGCGGTCGGCGAACCCGAGTCCTCTTCTACGAAGAAGGCCAAATCATGCCGACCTTCGACGTCGATCTGCGGGAAGCGGGCTTGGGCCCGCCCTTGCCGCCCATTCAGGAACTTCTTCCCTGGGCCTTCCGCCTGGGGCGTGAGCTGGAGAAGGAGGGCTTGGTCGGCCGGATCAACGCGGCCTTGGATCGGCTGGAACGCGAAGACGCCATCCGCAGTGGCCTCTTTGGAGACATCAGCGGCGATGCCTGGCTGCGTGTCGGGCTGACGGTCGCCTCTCTAGCGGCGGCGATCTGGGGGCTGTGGCGGCTGAGCCGGGCACGCTTTCGCCGACCCACCAAGGCGACAGACTTGGCGGCGTGCCTGGCGGCCTCGCCGCGGCCAGTCGCGGAGCAGCGCCTCCGGGCGATGATCCGCGACGACAACCTCGCCGAACCGGCCCGCAACTTGGCCCGGCAGGTTCTCGCGGATCTGGGACACACGGCGGAGGCGGCACCTCGCGTCCAAGTCATCGGTGGCTGGCGGCAACGCCGCCGCTTGCGCCGCCAGTTGGACCGACTGTGGCGGCTGGCTTGGGGCCAACCCACTCCCGTCTCCCGCGACGACTTCACCGCCTTGCTGCGCCAAGCCGATGATTTGCGGGCGGCCGCCAACCACGGCACGCTGCGCCTCGGTTGACCCGGCAGACCTGGGGCGCGAGCTGCCCCGGAGCGACACGCGCATGAGCAACGGCAGAGAATTGGCTGGCGACGGCCCCATCCGCGAATTGGCCGAGCAGGTTCGCACCCTCCGCGACAAGGTCGTCACCGAAGTCGCCCGGGTCGTCGTCGGCATGGACGAGGTCACGGAACAACTCCTGATCGCCCTGCTGGCCAACGGCCACGTCTTGCTGGAGGGGGTTCCTGGGGTCGCCAAGACGACCTTGTCCAAGACCTTCGCTCGGGTCCTGGGCATCCAGTTTCAACGCATCCAATTCACCCCCGACCTCCTGCCCGCCGATGTTACGGGGACTTACGTTCTCGACCGTAAGACGAACGATTTCGTCCTGCGACCCGGGCCGATCTTTTGCCAGGTCCTGCTGGCCGACGAAGTGAATCGCGCCCCGGCGAAGACCCAATCCGCCCTGCTGGAGGCGATGCAGGAACACGCCGTGACA
>JANWYO010000290.1 GCA_025055215.1 Gemmataceae bacterium | reverse complement strand
AGCGACATACCGAAACGTCGCCCCCACGCCGCGCAGGCGCTGCGGCTCGGCCTTGCCAGCCAGGAGGTCGGCGATCGGGTAGAGGAAGATTTCAAACTCGTCGTTCCCAGTGACGGCGAGCATCGTCCCGCCCGGCGCTGCGGCCATCACCGGCTGCTTGAGGCTCCCTTTCCACAGGTCGAGCCGCGCCCGCACCTGACCGAAGCTCGTCGGCCGAAGGTCGATGAGGTCGAGGCGGTAGGACGGGGGCTGGGACCCCGCCCGGAGGACAACGGCGGCGAGATCGGTCGGGCCGTTGGGTTTCGACGACAGCAGCGTCAGCGCCCGGGGGAAGTAAGCGACACTTCCTTGGGGAGGAAACACGACCTGGCCCTGGGGATCGGCCCGGAAGGGGTTGAGGGACCAGACCTGAAGTCGGCCGCTGTAACCGACCATGCTCCCGGTAAGGACCAGACTGCCTTGAGCAGCAGCGACGCTGTTGAAGCGACCATCCTCCTGGGCCTGGACGGCGGCAGCATCCCGGCGGGGAAGCCAGAGGCGGAATCGGCCGTCACCCCAGGCGAGGCCGGCGGAGACGTCGGCCTCGCCGTTGGCGGTGACCACCAGTCCCGGCCGGGTGTTGCCCGGGTCGGGGAGGTGGTCCTGAAAAGCCTGCTGCGGTTCGTCCCGGGTCAAGTCCCACAGGCGAACCGCGCCGACGTACTTGCCGGTCTGGTCGTCCCAATCTTGGCCCACGGAGACAAGGAGCGGGGGCTGGCCGGGCCGGCTCGGGGCGAAGGCGAGGCTAAGGACCTGGCCGCGATGGCCGCGCAACAGCCGCACCGCCTGGGTGCGGGTGTTGAACACGTAGATGAGGCCGCGATCGAGGCGTCGCTCGGGGGTGAGGCTGCCGATGGCGGTGGGGATGACCAGGCCGACGTCGCGGAAGCCCGACTCGCCCCGGACGACGCCGCGGCCGCCGACGGCCAGCCAGGTACCGTCGGATGACAGAGCCAGGGCGTTGATGGCGCCGTCTAAGCCCGGGCCGATCGGGACGCGGTATGCATGAGGGGCGAGGAGGTAGCGGCCGGTGCGGGGCTCGCGGACCCAGACGCGGACCACCTTGTCCCAGCCGGCAGCGTAAAGCATCTGGCCGTCGGGGCTGAAGGCCAGGCCCGTGACGACGGCGGTGGGCCCGCCCGTCTCCAGGCGGAGGAACGGTTCCCGCTCACCGGGAGGGAGGAGCGGTGCCTGGGCCCGGACGGCGCCCGCCGTCAGCAGGAGCAACCACAGGACTGCTGGCCGTTGATGGGTCATCCCATCGCCTCCCGACACTTCAGGAGCTGGTATGGGCCGGAGAACGTGCCCCTGAATTATATGCGAAAAGCCGGTCTGACCCGGTCAGGAGGTGGAGGCCAGGGACGCCGCAGCGAAGCAGTCGGCTCGTGGGGCCGGCGGCGTCAGTGCCGGAGGAGGCAATCGCGCCAATGGACCGGAGGCTCGGCCAAGCGATCAGGCCCGGTCACGGCCCGGGCCCGAGCCTGCAAGACCGTGCGGATCTCGGCCCGACGCGGATGGATGACACGGTTGCTCGGACGCTGCGGAGGCCCCACATGCCGCATGGCCCAACCGGTCAGCAGCGTGGCGGCGGCCGCGGCCGCCACCGCCCAGGACGTCTTCATGACCCGCTCCTTGGCCAGATTGTCCGCCGCTTCCCTGCGGCGGTGCAAGAATCGGTCGAAGCGGGAGCAATTTCGATGCCGCGGCGACGAATGCCGCGGCTCGGCTCGCCATCTTTCCTCGACCTCCCCGCTGACCGACGGCCCGGCCGATTGGGCAACACGGGATGCCTCCCGGGGGCCAAGCGCCTGTAAATTCCTACCACGGCAGCCAGCCGGCCGACGCGGCGCTGGGCCGGTGCGGCCCAGCCGCATACATTCTCCCTCATGCTCCGCTATCTTCGCCTCTACCTCGCCTTCGCCCGCTTCAGCCTGGCCCGCGAATTGGCCTTCCGGGGTAACTTCCTCGTCAAAATCTTCGTCGAGGTCCTGTGGCTCTTCCTCCTTCTCATCTTCTACCGCACCGTGTTCGCCAAGACGTCGATCGTCGCCGGCTGGTCGGAGCCAGCGTATCTGTTTTTCGTCGGCTGCTACTTTGCGCTCGAAGGGGTGTTGGAGACGCTCTTCCTGGAAAACTGCAACGAATTCGCCGACCTGGTCCGCAGCGGCGACCTCGACTTCTACCTCCTCAAGCCGATCGACGAACAATTCCTCCTCAGTTGCCGCAACATCGACTGGTCAACGGCCCCGAACCTGCTGATGGGCGCCGGGGTCATGGTCCTGGCCCTTGCAGAACTCGACGCCCCCGTCTCGTGGGCAAACGTTGTCGCCTTCGTGCTGCTGTTCGCTTGCGGCATGGCCCTGGCGTACAGCTTCCTCTTGATGCTGACGTCCGCCTCGGTGTGGTTGATGCGCAACCAGAGCCTCTACGAAATGTGGTGGTTGTTCACCAGCCTGATGCGCTATCCCCGGGAGGTTTTCCTCAACGACTGGGCCGCGCCGCTGGGCTGGTTCTTCTCCTTCGTGGTGCCGATCCTGCTGGTCGTTTACGTCCCGGCAGCCTTGATGGTGCAGCTGCTGGATGACCCCCGGCTGGTGGCCTTCACCGCGGCCATGAGCATCCTCATGGTCCTGCTGAGTCGCCGCGTCTTCCGGGCGGCGCTGCGGCACTACCGCAGCGCCAGCAGCTGACGGCCGACGCCGCCGTCAGCGCATCGACTCCTTTTTCGGCACCAGCTTTTCCACGACCGACATCAGCGCTTGCACGTCCTGCCCCATCATCGGCTGATCCTTTGTGAAGACGCGGTTCTCCACCACCTTGTGTTGCCGGTAGAAGAGCACCGTCACCGTCGCGTCCTTGTGCAGCGCATAGCCTTCCGGCCCGTCGGGACCGTCCAGACACAGCACGACGTGTTTCAACTCCAGGGCCTTGCCCAGGTCAACGATCTTGGCAGCAAGCGTGTCGCGCTCAGCCGGGGGCGCGTCGCTCAGGAAGACGACGAATCCTCCCAAATAAGCGTCGGGGTAGCGGGCGATGGCCGAGTCGTAATCCTTCAGCAGCTGCGCCAGGGGTTGGTCGGCGCCCGGCACCTCCCGAGCGAAGATCGCCAAGACCGGGTGGAGGCCGTATCGGCAGACGAGGCAATGCCGACTGCCGGCGCGGTCGCCCGTGAGATTGAGGGGATGGAACGGGGCCGGGATGAATTCTCCCACTGCCGGCCCGGACTTCATGACCTCATCCGCGAGACCGACGAGCGGCAACATGACGCTGCAAACCGCCAACCCCAGGAAACGGGCGTTCATGGCGTTCCCCCGTCGTCTGTGCTCGGTGCGAACCACGCCCCGTTGCGGTGCCACCCGTCGGCACCGCCTTGGCTACTCCCAAGGCACGGACTGCTGCTTGTTTACAGGATGGTGTCCCGCAACGCCGCCGTCAATATCGCGCCCCGTGCTTGGGTTCGTAAGGAAGCCGCAAGGGACGGGACAGGTCGTCTTGATGGGAAGTAACGCCCGGTGGGGCGGTGCAAAAGAGGACTCGACGCAGCGGTGGAAAACCGCCGGCTGGAGCGCTCAACTCGGCCCCAAACGCCAGGTACACCCCCGAGCCGCACTTGAAAACCATACTCTCTGCTGCTAGCTTGACCCGGTGCTGCCAGCGGCCAGGCATCCAAGAAGCAAGGATCCCTTGACGCAGCCGCAGGCCCCGTTCGGGGTCGCTTCTCCGAGTGACGGCAGCAACCGGAACACTTGCCGGCGTAGCTCAGTGGTAGAGCAGTGCTTTCGTAAAGCACGGGTCGTGAGTTCGACTCTCACCGCCGGCTTTCTCTCAGCTTCGTCACTCTGGCGCAGCCTGACTTCGCCACCGGACGGGTTTCCCGGAATTCCCACCGTCACTCAAATGTTGACGAGTCGGAGGTGTCCGGCGAGCTGGCCGACTCCTCCTCGGGTGGAGCAAAGGCTTGGCACAGGCGAAGGTGCTGCTCGATGGTGAGGTCTTCGGCCCGGACCGAGCCATCGATACCCAGTTCCGCTAATTGACGATCGACCTCCTCCTTAGAGAGCCGGCTCGCGTACAGCGACGCCAGCACACCGCGGAGGTTCTTGCGACGATGGGCGTACAAAGCGCGGAGAAAGTGGCGAAGGCGCTTCGGCTGACCGACGCGCTCACGCTTGGCCGGCACCGGCCGGATGAACACCATCGCCGAGGCGACTTCCGGTTTGGGCCAAAAGACCGACGGCGGCAATTTGCGGATCAGCCGCACGTCTGCCAAGCTCTGCACCAGTACCGCCAAGGCCCCGTAGTCCTTGGTGCCCGGTGCTGCCATTAACCGCTCCGCGATCTCCCATTGCACCGTGACGGTCATCCGCTCCAGGGGGAGGTCGGTGAGCAGGAAATTGGCGATGACGGGAGTGGCCACCGCGTAAGGCAGGTTGGATACCAGTTTCATGCGAGCGCACCGGCCCTGCCGCCACAGTTCGTCCACCTTGGCCAGCACGGTTGGATTCAGCTCATTCTTGTTGCGGAGCACGTCGGCATGGAGGAGGACGACGTTGTCGCGACCCTGGACCATCTCCTGAGCGAGGGCGAAAAAGGCGGCGTCGACTTCCACGCCCAGGACCAGGCCGGCTTGCTCCGCCAGCCGGGTGGTCAGGCTGCCGGTCCCGCAGCCGATTTCGAGCACGAAATCGCTGCGATCCAGCTCGGCACTGCGCACGAGCAGGTCGATGAGGTTCAGATCAATGAGGAAGTTCTGGCCGAGCTTGTTCTTGGGGCGGATGCCGCGCTCGTCAAACAGGTTCCGCAGGTAAGAAAGGGTTTGCCTGGGACTGGGATGGTTCAATTGGGCAGAACGGGGTTTGGAATCCATGTGCGTTCAACCCCGGTTGCTTGTCGGCGGACCATCAGCCGAGGAGGGGGCACAGATGCCATCATTTCTTCTCCGCGCCGCCAGGCATGCCTGCCGGCGCGGCAGGCGCCCCGCCCGCGGGCGGCATCGGGGCCCCGCCGCCGGCTGGCGGCATCGGCGCCCCACCCGCGGGCGGCATCGGGGCCCCGCCCGCAGGCGGGGCCGGGGCTGGGGCTTGTTGTGGTGCCGGTGCCTTGGCACTCGGGCTCGGCACAGGGGGCGGTTTCATGTCCGGGTACTGGCTGTAATCCAGGAACAGCAGCACGCAGCCCGTCACCATCCCCACCAGCGACACGGCCAGGATCGCGGTGTAAGCATCATTCTTCGCCTGCACTTTGGGGGCGGCTGTGCCATAGCGACTGCGAATCGGCGGCATGGCTTCCCTCACGTCATCCGATCGGACGGCGGACGCAACTCAGCGTTTGCCGAGGATGTTCGAGGCCACCTCGTCGCCCACCTGAACCACCCCGCGCCGTTGCGTCGTGATTAACTTTCCGACTGCCTCGTGCGGCCGAACGTCCATGATCAAGAGCCGGCCGACGTAAGTCGGCTTCGGCTCCAGCCGATAGACTTCCAGCGTGTTTTGCGGACTGATTCCCGAATCGCTGCCGATGGAAATCGTCACCAGGCCGCTCTGGGGGTCGGTCTGGGTGACGCGACCGCGGACGTCCTCCGGGGGCGGATTGTGGGCGACGGCGCCGCTGGCCGAAGCTCCCGTGACGTTGCCCCGTCCGCGGTATTTCTCGAACTCCCGGGTCAGTGCTTCCAGCTGGGTCAGGGCATTCTGCGCCCGGTCGCTGGCGCTGTTGAATTCGATCTCAAACTTGATGGCTTTCTCCCGCCAGGACTTGGTTTCTTCATTGGCCGCGACCAGCTTGGTCTTCAACTCCTCGACCTGGGTTTGCAGGTCTTTCATCAGCGCCTGGCTCTGGGCCGCCGCGGCGGCGCTGACGATGGTGTTCGCGTCACTTCGCTTGGCGCGCTCGGCTTCTTCCTCCAGCTTTTTCTTGAAGTCGTCCCGGGCTTCCTGGGTCGTCTTCAACTCCTGGGCGAGCTGGTCTAGGTCTGCCTTCATCTTGGTCAATTCGTTGTCCCGTTCCTTGCGGAGATTAAGCAGCTGGGTCGTCAGCCGAGCCGACTCGGCCCGGGATGCCGCCAGTTCAGCGGCGACTTTTTCGTAGCCGGCGTGCCAATTCGTGCGGGTGACATAGACCATGATGATGAGGGCACCCGTCAAGACGCTGAACGCCAGATTGATGAAGACGAGGATCTTGCCCAGAGTGGTCATGATCGTTCCCCCTAGCCCGAATCAACGCCCTCTCCCCCCAACCGACGGCAGGCGTCGTCGGCTGCCCCGGATCGGAGAGGCCGATCCGGGGGAAGGGCGTTGGCGGTCGTCGCTCCGCGTATCAGCGGGCGGGACTATGCCGGCGGCCGGGTGGCGTGTCAACGCCAGTTCACCGGGGCGCGGCGGCGGTCGTGCCCAAGAGTTCTTTCAGCCGTGCCTCCAGGGCGTGGCGCCGTTTCAAGAGCAACTCCCCCTCCGCCACGGTGTTGTAGCGCATGGTCTGGAGGAGTGCCTGCTCTTCGCGGGAGCGCAGCTCCGCCAGCTGCTCCTGGGCGATTTCTTTGCGCAGGTTCTGGGCCTGGGCGGTCAAGGCGTTCTCTTCCTGGACCAGCTTGGCCAGCTTGACTTGTTCGTCGGTGATTTCGGTTTGCAGCTGCTTATACCGCTGCTGGTACACCTCCAGGGCCAAAGCCTCCTTCTCGAGCACCTTGAGGGGCTCGCGCCCCTCCCG
>JANWYO010000274.1 GCA_025055215.1 Gemmataceae bacterium | reverse complement strand
CGTCAGCCCGCTGGTGCCGCTGAGCGTCAGCACACCGTTGGTCACCGTCAGCGTCACCTCCACCGGATTGCTGCCAGCGTCCACGTCGCTGATCGACACCGTCCCGGTGAACGTCAGGTTCGTGTCCTCATTGGTGCTCTGGCTGCCCGGCACCGTGTTCACCGGCGCGTCGTTGACCGCGTTGACGGTGATCGTCACCAAGTCGGTGTCGCTCAGCGGACCACCCGAGCCGCTGTGACCCTGGTCGTTCGTCGTGATCGTCAGCACCGCCGTGCCGGCAAAGTTGGCGTTAGGTGCGAAGAACATACCGTTCAGGGCAGCGTTGATGTCCGCCATCGTCCCCGTGAACGTCATCGTCGCGTCCGCCGTCCCATCCCCCACCGAGAACGTCAGCCCCGTCGTCCCGCTGAGCGTCAGGATGCCGTTGGTCACCGTCAACGTCACCTCCACCGGATTGCTGCCAGCGTCTACGTCGCTGATCGACACCGTCCCGGTGAACGTCAGGTTCGTGTCCTCATTGGTGCTCTGCGGCCCCGGCACCGTGTTCACCGGCGCGTCGTTCACCGCGTTGACGGTGATCGTCACGGTGTCGGTGTCGCTCCACGGGCCACCGGTCCCCGTGTTGCCTTGATCGTTCGTGGTGATTGTCAAAACGGCCGTGCCGCTGAAGTCCGCCGTGGGCGTGTAGAACATGCCGTTGAGGGCGGCGTTGATATTGGCCATCGTGCCCGTGAAGGTCATGGTGGCGTCGGCCGTGCCGTCGCCGACGGAGAACGTCAGCCCGGTCGTGCCGCTGAGCGTCAGCACGCCGTTGGTGACCGTCAGGGTCACTTGCACGGGGTTGCTGCCAGCGTCGGGGTCGGCGATGGAGATCGTCCCTGTGAACGTCAGGCTCGTGTCCTCATTGGTACTCTGTGGCCCCGGCACCGTGTTCACCGGCGGCTGGTTCGAGAAGTTGACCGTACCGAGGTGATTCAGGAACCGGCCCGTCAGCGACGACGGCTCCGTGTTGGCCGCCGACCCGAGCACAAAGTTCGGCGCCGTCCCACCCAGGGAATCGCTCGCCACCCAATCAGCGGGGGCCGATCCGGTCGAGTTACCAATCCGGCCCACATATTGAGCATTGAACGCCACGTTCACGTTGGTGCCGGTCGTCGAGGTCCCCGTCCCCGAACCGCCGATGAAGTTGATCGCTCCGTAGCTGATGTCTCCGGCATTGTTGCCGTCCAGCACGCCGATCGAATCGAGGATCGTCCAGCTCGCAAACACGCTGCCATCCGGCGTGCCGTTGTTGTCCGAGTCAATGTCGTCGGTCAGTGTCGGCGGCGTCGGGGCATAAATCAGGAACACCGTGAACGAGGGGTTCTCAATGTCCGTGGACGTGCCATCGGCGGTGTGTCCGATCGAACTGCTGGGGCCGTTGCCGAAGCCGGCGCCGCTGCCCGAGTTCACATACACCTGGGCCGCCGGGTGGAAGGTGTAGGTGTTGGACTTTTGCGCCAGCACCAGGAAGCCGTTGCTGCCGGTGGACTTGCCCGAGAGATCAAAGATGTTCTGCACGTCACCCTGATTGCTACCCGCGTCTCCCTCGACGAAGACCAGGTAAATCCCTGTTGGGAAGGTCACACTGGCCCCGAAGATCTCGCGGATCTCGACGTACTCATTGGGCGCATCCGTTCCCGGCGGGTTAGCGAAGACCTCGTTGATGCGGATCTGAGGCAGGGCCAGGACCGTGATGGTCACCGTGTCCGTATCGCTCAGCGGGCCGCCCGAACCCGAGTGGCCTAGGTCGTTGACGGTGATCGTCAGCGTCTCCGGCCCGGCGTACATCAGGTTCGGGTTGTAGAACATGCCGTTGAGGGCGGCGTTGATGTTGGCGATGGTGCCCGTGAAGGTCATGGTGGCGTCGGCCGTGCCGTCGCCGACGGAGAACGTCAGCCCGGTCGTGCCACTGAGCGTCAGCACGCCGTTGGCTACGGTCAGTGTCACCTCGACCGGGTTGCTGCCGGCGTCGATGTCAGCCACCGACAAGGCGCTGCCGCCTGAGAGCGTCAGCGTCCCGTTCTGGATGACGGTCTGCGGCCCCGGCACCGTGCTCACCGGCGCGACGTTGACGGGGTTGACCGTGATCGTCACCGAGTCGGTGTCGCTCAGCGGGCCACCCGAGCCACTGTGACCCAAGTCATTGGTCGTGATCGTTAACACCGCCGTACCGTTGAAGTTCGGCATGGGCGTGTAGAACATGTTGTTCAGGGCGGCGTTGATGTTGGCGATGGTGCCCGTGAAGGTCATGGTGGCGTCGGCCGTGCCGTCGCCGACGGAGAACGTCAGCCCCGTCGTTCCGCTCAGCGTCAGCACGCCGTTGGTGACGGTCAGGGTCACTTGCACGGGGTTGCTGCCGGCGTCGGGGTCGGCGATGGAGATCGTCCCTGTGAACGTCAGGTTGGTGTCTTCATTGGTAGACTGTGGGCCGGGGACGGTGTTGACCGGCGGCCCATTGGGGCTGGCGGCGACGTTGATGGCGACGAGGTCGGTGTCGGTCAGCGGGCCGCCGGCACCGCTGAAGCCTTGGTCGTCACTCGCCACGGTCAGGGTCGCTGGCCCGGTGTAGCCCGTGTTTGGGGCGAAGAACATGCCGTTGAGGGCGGCGTTAATGTTGGCCAGCGTCCCGGTGAAGGTCATGGTGGCGTCGGCGGTGCCGTCGCCGGCCGAGAACGTCAGCCCGGTCGTCCCGCTCAGCGTCAGCAGGCCGTTGGTTACGCTCAACGTCACCTGAATCGGGTTGCTGTTGGCATCAACATCGCTGATGGAGATGAGGTTGCCGTTAGCTGTGGAGAAGACCAGGTTGGTGTTCATCGGCGTGCTCTGCGACCCAGGCACGCTATTGACCGGGGCATCGTTCACCGCGTTGATGGTGATGGTGACCGAGTCGGTATCGCTCAGCGGACCACCCGTGCCGCTATGTCCCTGGTCGTTGGTGGTGATGGTGAGCACCGACGTGCCGTTGAAGTTGGCATTCGGCGTGAAGACCATGCCGTTCAAAGCGTTGTTGATGTTGGCGATGGTGCCCGTGAAGGTCATGGAGCTGGAGCCGTTGCTGCCGCTGCTGAACGTCAACCCCGTCGTCCCGCTCAGCGTCAGGATGCCGTTGGTGACCGTCAACGTCACCTGGACGGGGTTGCTGCCGGCGTCGGGGTCGGAAATGGAAATGGTTCCGGTGAAGGTGAGGTTGGTGTCCTCGTTGATGGTCTGCGGGCCGGGGACGGTGTTGACCGGCGGCCCGTTCGGCGATCCACCGGAAACCGGCACAAATGCCACGCCGCGGAAGACGGTGTTGGTCGCCGCGGTGGCCAGCGTCGTCGCTGAGCCGGATAATGTTCCACCGTAACCACTCGAGTCGATGATGCGGCTGAGTGTGCGAGCGCTATCGGGCCCGGCGGTGACGTAGAGCGTAACCGTCGTCCCACTGACCGTTCCGGTCAACCCGCGGACCGCTGCCAAGGTGATTGTACCGCTTGGTCCCCAGGTGCCGCTGCTCTTGGTCCATTTCTGCACCTGGCCTGGTGTTGTGTCATCGGCAACGTAAAGGGTGTCCACGCCCGGCTCGGAACCACTCAGGTCGGCAAAGAAGAAAGCATAGGGGCTACCGGCCGTGGGAAACCCCGGCAAGTTCGTGATCGTCTGGCCGGATGTAATGGGCGTTCCTGTCCCCACCGTGGCTACCCGAGTAGAGCCGGAACCGGTGGAAATGTAAAGCTGTCCGTCGAAGATGTTCGCCTGACGGATGTTGGTCAAGGTGCCGTTCAATTGCGTGGAGGTAATTCCGCCCAAGGTGGTGGCGCGAATGCCGGCGTTGCCGGTGGTGACCCAAATGTTGCTGCCGTCGTAAACCGCCGAGCGGTGGTTATTATTCCCCGTGTCGTTGAGTGCGGTGGTGGTGTCGATGGCACCGGTATGATCGACGATGGCCACCGTCCGATTGACCGACGAACTCGGCTGCGTCGCGACGTTGGCCGTGCCGACGGCGGCGTCATAACCCGGCACGGCGAGGAATTGCCCGTTAGGCGACAGCGTCAGAAGCCCTTCCGAGGTGGCCGTGCCGCTGGCGGTCAACCGGCGATGGGAACCACTGACGGTCGTCGGCAGAGGGATGGATTGCACCAGGGTCCCGGCTGTGGTGTATTCATCGAGGAATACCGGCGTGGCCGCATTGGTCAGGGCTCCCGAGCCGTCGCCAACGCGGTAAATGACCAGATTGCCTGGCGTGAAGGCGGCCAGCAGCTCCCGGCGTTCCAGCTGTTCCACCCAGGGGCGGGAGGTGCGCGTTCGGCTGTGTGGCCGGCGACGCCGCGCCTTGCCAGGGGTCGGTCGAAGCCAGCGAGCCCAACGCGTCAAGAGCAGTTTCCACATCGGTGTCAGCCTCCCAGGTGCAAGATCATCTGCCGGGTGCGGCGGCGATTCCGGTTGGCCACCGCAGGGTCGCAGCAGGCCTGACGGCGTCTCCGGTTGTACCGGCTCGTTTTTCAAAAAGGGTGATTCCCGCTTGAAAACAACGTGAAGTCACCGCGCGAGTCTGCGTGAGCACGGCTTCCGTGCCTGGGCCGTCCCGCCACCCCGGGCGTCGTACCTCGGGGCCGGCGTCGGGGCCGCGTCACCTCCGGTGCGAGGTGACCGGGTGGGAAGTGAAGAGCGTTGTACGCCCTGGCTGTGAGGAAGGTGTGAAGGAAGCTTAAATTAGCGACAAAGAGACAATGAATCGACCCGGGAGCGGGGCCGTGAACGGGGAATAGCACTGTGGCCGGTCCCCCCTGGCGGGGGGACCGGCCGCCCGGGCGGCGAGGCCAGCGGAGTCAGGCGCTTTTCTTGTCGGCGGCCGGGGCCTTCTGGAAGAGCGGCACCTCGCCACGGACGACCGCCGGCGTGACGGCGTATTTGCCCTTAGGCTCGAGGTCGGGCAGCTCGAACATGATGTCGGTCATGATCTCTTCGACGATGCTTCGCAGGCCGCGGGCGCCGGTGTCGCGTTCCTTGGCCCGGCGGGCGATCTCGCGTAGGGCGTCGGGGTGAAATTCCAACTCGGCCCCCTCCATCTCGAAGAGCTTCTGATATTGCCGCACCAGGGCATTGCGCGGCTCGGTGAGCACGCGGATCAGGGCGTCTTCGTCCAGCGGATCGAGCGGGGCGATGACCGGCAGTCGACCGATGAACTCGGGGATCATGCCGAATTCGATCAGGTCGTCGCTGGTGACCTTGGCCAAAAGCTCGCCCAACTGATGCTCCCGCTGCTCGGGATTGCTGGCGAAGCCGATGGTCTTGCGGCCGATGCGGCGGGCGATGATGTTGTCGAGGCCGACGAACGTACCGCCACAGATGAAGAGGATGTTGGTGGTATCGACCTGGATGTACTGTTGTTCGGGGTGTTTGCGGCCGCCCTGGGGTGGGACATTGCTCAGGGTCCCTTCGAGCATTTTCAAAAGGGCCTGCTGCACGCCCTCGCCGCTGACGTCGCGGGTGATGCTGACGTTCTGGCTGGTCTTGGCGATTTTGTCCACTTCGTCGATGTACACGATGCCGCGCTGGGCGGCCTCGATGTCGAAGTCGGCGGCGTGGAGGAGCTTGAGGAGGAGGTTTTCGACATCTTCGCCGACGTAGCCGGCCTCGGTCAGGGTGGTGGCGTCGCCGATGGCGAAAGGGACGTCGAGGATGCGGGCCAGCGTGCGGGCCAGGAGGGTCTTGCCGGAACCGGTGGGGCCAATGAGGAGGATGTTGCTCTTATCGATTTCGACGTCGCTGTGGCCGATCTGGTCGCCGAGGCTGAGGCGTTTGTAATGGTTGTGGACGGCGACGGCGAGGACCTTTTTGGCGCGGTGCTGGCCAATGACGTACTGGTCGAGTTTGTCCTTGATGGCGCGGGGGGAGGGGATATTGGCGAAGGGGGCCCGGGTGACGCCGCGGCGGCGTTTCTCCTGGTCGATGATCGACTGACACAGTTCGATACACTCGCCGCAGATGTAGACATCGCCAGGCCCTTCGACCAGCGGGCCGACGTCGCGGTAACTTTTGCGGCAGAAAGAACAGAAGGCGTTACGATTTCGTCCGGTGTTACCGGTGGGCCGGCGACCGCTCCCTCCCGAGCCGGCATCTTTGTTCGCCATGCGGTCTCCTTCGTCGTCGCCGATCCGTCCGACCCGCCGAGGCGGGTCGGACCTGGACCGAGCGGGTGTTCGGGTGATGTCTGTTCGGCCCCCCCTCGCTTCCAGGGGCCAGACCGCGGCTAGCTCCGAAGTCCGCCCAATTCTACGGTTGCGGTTACGAGCCGACAACGGACGCGGGCCGCTCAGCCAGGCCGAATCTGCGTTTCCGGCGGTGACTTTTCCGGCGGGGTCGGGCTGGGCGGTGGTTCCGGGACGGCGGCCGGCCGCTCCGGCAGGTCCAGTTCCCGACGCAGCCGTTGGCTCAGCCGCGACCGGATGGTCTCGTACTCCTCGCGCGTTAGTTCCCCTTGCTCATACCAGGCGCGAAACTGGCTGAGCTGCTCATTGGCCAAGGAGCGCTGGTCGATGGGGGGGCGTCGTCGCCAGCGGTCCACGGCGTAAATTACCAGGGCGCCGAGCAAGATGACGCTGATGACGGCGAAGGTGAGGAGGCGAATTTCGCCGACCGGCAATTCGTGCATCAGGGCCTCGCGAAAGGAAGGGGGAGGGCCGCGGGGCCTCCCGAGGGTCAGTGGATCGCGCGGCCGGTGCCATCCCGCTCGTGGTCAATTATAACCGAGGGACGGCTGGCCCGGTCCGCCGCACGCCTCCCGAGTCTGGACAACCGCTCGTCTGACCGCCACAAAGAAGCTACAACAAGAGTGCTTGCTTCCCATGTGCCTGACCGGCAGGGCGGCTACGACAGGCGCCGCTGGCCGGTCCGACGCGCTGGGTACAACCGGCCGGGCCGTCGCGCGCCGTTTTCGGCGGGCGTCAGCCCTGGCAGTGGCCGCCAGCTGCCACCGCGGACAACCTCATGACCCGCATCTTCACCACCCTGGCCGTGCTCAACACCCTCGCCCTGCTCGCCACCGCCGTCGTCGGCACCGTCTCGAAGCTGCGCGGGGCAGCCACGGCGGTCCACGACCCGACTTACCTTTGGCACTTCAACCTGGGGCTGTTCACCGCCGTCGGCACGCTGCTGGTCCACTGCCTGATTTTCACTTATTTTCTCGGCACCGGTCGCTGGGTCAAGGAGGTCACGCTGGCCTACTGCCTCCCCGACCAGCCGTGGCACCGGGAGACGCGCGAACTGAAGCGGACGGCGTTCCCGCCCGCTCTCCTGGCGATGCTCATCACCATCGCCACCGTGGCGGCCGGCGCGGGCGCCCAGCTGCGGGAATGGCCCTGGCTGGTGCACGCCAGTCTCGCCGTGATCACCCTCCTGGTCAACGGCTGGGCCTTCGTCATCGAATATCGCAGCCTCCAGCGCAATGCCGTGATCCTCGACGCCGTCCTCCGGGAAACCGATCGCATTCGGGCGGCACACGGCCTCCCCAGCAGCGCGGAGGCCCTCCAGCAACAGGGATGACTGACCGCCGCCCCGTCAGGCTGGGGGACCTTCCCTTGGCAGATACCGGGCCAGGCATTGCCGCGCTTGGAAATGGTTCGGTTCCAGGGCCAAGACCGCCTGCAACGCAGCGATGATCGCCGGGCGGTCGCGGTTTTCCTGGAGCAAGACCTGAGCCAGGGCGACTCGGGCGGGCAGGTGAGTCGGTGCCTGGCTGATGATCCCTTGCAGCACCTGCCGGGCGGCCACGAAGTGGCCGCAGGTGCCGAGCATGCGGGCGCGAAGCACGGCGGCATCCAGCCGCCGGGCGGGGTCGGCATCGAGGCGAGCCAGGAATTGCTCGACGTCGGCGAAGCGCCCCAGGGCCAGCCAGACGTCGCCGAGGGCATCCCAGGCCGCCAGGAAGTCGGGGCGCTCCGCGACCGCCGCCCGCCACTGCTGCTCGGCCTCAATGAGCCGGTTCTGGGCCAGATAGACGAGGCCGAGGTTGAAGCGGGTCTTGTAGCCGAAAATGCCGACGTCCACGCCCACGCTGTTTTCCCCGGGGGGAAGTCCGCGGAGCAGTCCGACGAAGTCCGCCTCCGCCCGGCCGTAGTCACCCAGCTGCATGCAAAGGATGCCTTCCTCGTATTGCAACTCGGGGTCGGCCGGGAAACGGCGACGCCCCTCGGCGCAGACGGCCCAAGCCTGACGCAGCCGCCCAAGCCGCTCGAGACAACCCGCGAGCAGGCCGTAGAGCTTCGGTAGGTAATTGGCCCCCGCCGCGGCCCGGGCCAGGGCTCGCTCCAACCACGGCAGCGCTTCTTCGCCGCGGTCCATGCCGGCGTAGGATCGGCCAATCAAGAACAGCGTGTGGGGATCGTCCGGCTGGTCGGCCAACTGGCGGAGCAACAGGTCGAGGTTCCGCTGAAGCTTGCGCTGGTGCGTGGCCGCGTCCTCGTAGCCCGTGTGTTCAATGACAATGTCCGTGGGATGGATTCGGCCTCCCAGCCGCACAATCGACGGCCGAACAACCTCGTGAATGCGGTTCTGCCAGCGAATGGCCGGGTGGTTGCGGAAGAGTCGAATCTGGTCGAAGACCATCCGGCTGCCGCCGACAGGGCCCGACGCCGAGAGGACCTTCATGAGGTAGGCGGAGTTGTCGTCCGGCAGTTGGGCGAAGAGTTGGCGGAGTTTGGCACGGTTGGCATCGTCGAGGCGGTCGTCGGCATCGAGCCACCAGATCCATTCGCCGGTGGCCTGGTCCAGGCCGGCGTTGCGGGCGGCGGCGAAATCGTCGATCCAGGCGAAGTCGATGACCCGGGCGCCGAAACGGGCGGCGATTTCCCGGGTGCGGTCGGTGGAGCCGGTATCGACGATGACGATTTCATCGACGAGGTCGGCGGCGCCACCAAGGCAAGCCGGAAGGGAGGCCTCCTCGTTCCTGACAATCATGGTGAGTGACACCCGCATGGCAATAACTCCCTGGCCCGGCCCAGAGATACCGGGCCGGGCGGCGCCGGCCGGTCGCCTTTACCAGCTGACGGTAATGCTCCCTGGGGCGAGGGCGGGCCGTCGCGTCTGCCGCAGCAGGGCGAGGCTGCGGCGGGCTTCTTCGTAGCCGGGGTCCAACTCCAGAACGGCCAACAGCGCCCGCTCGGCCGCGGCCAGGTCCCGCCCCTCCTGCAACAACACCTGGCTGAGGGCCACCCGCGGCCCCAGGGCGGTCGGTTGGCGGGCGATCACCCCTTCGAGCAAGGCGCGGGCCGAAGCGAACTCCCGACGCTCCTGGTGCAACCGGGCCTGGAGCATCGCCGCTTCCGACTGAAATTGCGGATGGGCCCGCAGCTCGCCGATCAGCCGCTCCACGTCGGCCACCCGCTTCTGACTCAGCAGCAGGTCGGCCGCCCCCATCCAGGCTTCGAGATAGTCGGGCCGTTCGGCGAGCACTTGGTTCCACTGCGCTTCCGCCTCCGCGAAGCGACCCTGCCGATGGTAGACAATCGCCAGGTTATGCCGGGCCTTGTAGCCCCGCAGACCTGGATCGACGGCAATGGTGTGGGTCGCTTCGGGAGGCAGGCGCAACAGTTCCAGCAGGCACGCCTCCGCGCCCGGGAGGTCACCCAGTTCCAGACGCAGCGCCGCCTCACGAAACAGCAGTTCCGAGTCGTCCGGGAAGCGCGCCCGACCTTCCTGCGTCACCGCCAGGGCCTCGCGCTTCTGCCCCAGCATGGCGTACCCTTGGCCGATCAAGACGTAGAGCTTGGTCAGATAGTTGGCGGTGTCGGGCGACAGCTCCAGGCTGCGACGCAGGTACGGAATCGCCTCCGCCGGCCGCTTCAAGCCCATGAGCGTCCGGCCCAGATTGCATAGGATGAACGGGTCGTTCGGCTCCTCGGCGTGCTCGATGGTCAGCAGCCGGAGGTTGCGCTCGACCTTGCGGCGGTAGTCCTCGTAACTCTGATAGCCGGTGTGTTGGATGACGACGTCGGTCCAGTAGGTAATGCCGCCGGCTTTCTGGAGTGCGGGGCGGATCAACTCGTGGACGCGATATTGCCAACGGACCTCGGGGTGCTTGCGGAAAAGGCGCATGTGGTTGAGGACGAGCACGCCACCCGCCGCCCCCTCGGCTCGGCAGACGCATTTCATCATGTAGCCGGCCAGTTCGTCGCGCAAGCCAGCGAAGAGCTGCTTGAGCCGACCTCGGTTGTCCGCATCAAGCCGGTCGTCGGCGTCCATCCAGAAAATCCAATCACCGACGGCGTGCTTGATTCCCTCGTTGCGGGCCGCGGCAAAATGATCAATCCAGGTGAAGTCGAAGACCCTGGCCCCATAGCGCGCCGCAACCTCCTTCGTCCGGTCGGTCGAGCCCGTGTCGATGACCACGATGTCATCGACCAGATCAGCGACCGATTCCAGGCAACCGGGAAGGTCGGCTTCTTCGTTTTTGACAATCATCGTCAAGGAGACGCGCATCGGCGAAGCTGCTCCTTCCGGCGGCGCCCCGGTCAAGGGCCGCCGCCCTGGAACGAAACCCGGGGAGGCAATGAAGGCGATCCTCCGGCCAAGGCCGGCCGTTGGCGTCGCCGGACGAACTCCAACAGGCGCTGGCTGTCGGCATGGCCGGGCAGAAGTTCCAGCACCGAGTGCAGGACCGCTGCGGCGGCGTCCCAATCCCGTCCTTCATCGAGCAGGACGTGGGCCAAGGCAATGCGGGGCACGACTGCTTGGGGGTTGTGGGCGATGGCCTCTTCCAAGAGCTGCCGGGCGGCCGTAAACTCGCCGTGGTGCCGCAGCCAGTTGGCCCGCAGCACGGCGGCCTCCACTCGACGGTTGGGGTCGCCCTCGGCCCGCTCGATCAGGGCGAGCCAATCCGCCCGGCGCCCCAGCTGCCGCAGCAAGTCGCCGAGGTCCATCCAGGACGCCGTGTAGGCCGGCTGCCGCTCGATGACGGTACGCCAGATGGCCTCGGCCTCGGTCCAGCGCCCCAGCCGTCGGTACAAGACGGCCAGGTTGTGCCCTGCTTCGGCGTGATCGGGCTGCAAGGCCAGCACGTCCCGCAAGGCTTGTTCGATGGCCTTCGCATCCCGGTCTTCGCGCAAGAGCACGTGACTGAGCACGACCCGCGGCGGCACGGCTCGGGGGTCCAGGGCGATGGCCTGCCCCACCAGCTGCCGCGCTTCCTCCAAGCGTCCTTGCACCAGCCGAAGCCGGGCTGCTACTACTAACGCCTCCGGCGCCAGCGCTGGGGGAATAGGCGTCTCATGCAGGATTCGTTCTGCCTCGGCTAATTTCCCCTGAATGAGGCACAGGTCCGCCAAGCCGAGCCAGGCTTCGGTGTAGTCGCCCCGCTCATGGAGCAAGGCCCGCCAGACAGCCTCGGCTTCGGCCCAACGACGTTGACAGCGCAAGGCCACGGCCAGGTTATGCCGGGCCTGCCAGCCCGGCATGCCACGATCGATCAGGACGCCTTCCACCTCCTCTGGGGGCTGCCGGGCCAATTCCCGAAAGCAGGTCTCGGCGCCAGCATAATCTCCCAATGCCAAACGCAGGACCGCCTCTTGCGACAAGAGATCGGCGTCGGCCGGGAAATGCCGACGCCCCGCGAGGCAGACGGCCAAGGCCGCGGCTTTGCGATCCAGCCGGGTGAGGGCCTGCGTCAGCTGCGCGAAGGCGGAAGCGACATGCGGCAGCTGGGGAGACGAAAGGCGCAGACAGCGCTCCAGCGGCGGCACGGCCTCGGAATATTCCTCCAGGGCCACGCATGTCCGTCCCAGGTAATAAAGGACGAACGGATCGTCGGGCCGCTCGGCCGCTTCCAGCCTTAACAGTCGCCAGTTTCGCAGCCGTTTTTGTCGGTGCAGCTCGTCCTGTTGATAGCCCAGGTGATGGATGACGACGTCGGTTTGGACAAACGTCCCGCCGGTCCGCTGGATGGCCGGCTCGATTTGCTCGTGGGCCCGGTATTGCCAGCGAATATGGGGATGGTTGCGGAAGAGGCGCGTCTGCCAGGTGCACGACGCCCGGCCCGGTCGGCCGGGCGGCGGCAGCGAGACGCAACGCATGCCCACGCCCCAATTGGCGTCAGGCAATTGCGCGAGCACTGCCCGCAGCCGTTCGCGGTTGAGGGCATCGAGACGGTCGTCGGCGTCCAGCCAGAGGATCCAGTCGCCTGTCGCATGCCGCAGTGCCTCGTTCCGAGCGGCGGCAAAATCGTCGATCCAGGCAAAATCGACCACTCGCGCCCCCCAGCGGCGCGCCACCTCGCGCGTCCGATCGGTGGAGCCGGTGTCCACGACGACGATTTCGTCCACGAGTCCCGCCACGCCGCCCAAGGAGTCAGGCAGGTTGTTTTCCTCGTTCCTGACGATCATCGTCAGCGAGACGCGCATGGAGGCACCGCACTCGAGAAGGTGGGCCATCCTGGACACGACGACCCGGGCGCTTGGCGGAGCGCACTTACCAGCTCACCATGATACTCGGGGACGAGGCCGGCCGCTGCCGCAGGGCCGCCAGCTGCTGGCGGGCCTGCTCATAGTTCGGATTGAGGGTCAAGACATCTTGCAGCGCCTGTTCCGCCGCGGCACCGTCATTCCCCTCAGTGAGGAGGACATCCGCCCAGGCGATGCGCAAGGCCAACGACCGCGGATTGTGCCGGATGGCCGACTGGAGCAGCGCCTTGGCCGAGGCGAAGTCGCGCCGTGCCAACAGCGCCCGGATACGGAGTACGACCGAATCGGCCCAGGTTTGTGGATCACCCTCCAGCCACCGGGCTGCCTCCTCCAATTCCGCCCACCGCCCCTGCTGAGCCCACACATAGCCCAAACTCGACCACGCCAGGTTGAACTGAGGCCGCTCTTGCAGCAAGGTCCGCCACTGCTCCTCGGCCTCCGCCACCTTTCCCCGTTGGAGCAGCAGCACTGCCAGATTGTGTCGGGCCGTCTCGCGGCGCGCCCGCCGGTCGGTGCTGGCAAGCACCGCCCGGAACCCGCGCTCCGCCTCGTCCCACGCCCCCAGCTCGTAGTAGCGGATGGCGGCCTCCAACAACAGCGACGGCTCGTTCGGCAGTACCCTTAAGCCCGCATGACACGCCGCCAAAGACTCCGCGATCCGCCCCAACTGCGCCAGCACTTGGGCGAGAAGAAGATAGAGCTGCCGGGTGAACGGTTGCTCCGCCGTCGCCCACGCCCGGGCACGCTCCAGCAGCGGCAACGCCTCAGCCGACCGGCCCAACAAATAGAGCGTCCAACCCAGGTTGAATGTGACAAACGGATGCCCTGGCCGCTCCGCGTCTTCCAGCCGCAACAGCCGCAAGTTCCGCTCCAGCTTCCGCCGAGTCCACTCCGGGTCAAAATAGCCGCCGTGCCGGATGACGATGTCGGTGCAGCGGACGTCGATGCCGAGCTGGCAGAGCGACGGCAGCACTTGCTCGTGGACGCGGTGCTGCCAGCGGACCCGAGGGTCGTTGCGAAAGAGGCGAACGTGGCCGACGCGAATCGTCTCCTTCCCCGCTTCGGCATCGTGGAGCAGGAGGCAATCCATTTCGTAAGCAGCGTTCTCGTCGCGCAAGTCAGCCACGAGGGCCCGGAGGCGCCGGCGGTTGTCGTCGTCAAGATAGTCGTCGGCGTCCAACCAGAGGATCCAGTCTCCTGTCGCGTGCCGCAGCGCTTCGTTGCGAGCGGCGGCGAAATCGTCGACCCAGGTAAAGTCGAAAACCGCGGCCCCATGCCGCCGGGCCACGTCCTTGGTCCGGTCGGTCGAGCCAGTATCCACGACGATGATTTCGTCCACGCAATCCGCCACGGACGCGAGGCAGCGAGGCAGGTCGGCCTCCTCGTCCTTGACGATCATGGTGAGGGAGACACGCATGGGAGGTCTGGCCGACCCGGGCCGCAAAGATGATCGCTACCCGCCACCCCGCCCCTGACGCGAGCCGCTACTCTGCCGATCCGGTGTGAATTCACCTTAGCCCCGGCCGATGAATACAACAAGCGAACCTGTCAACCGGGCCCCCGGCTCACCGATTGGTCTCGGCGGAATGATCGACACCCGGCTTCCGCAAACCACGGCCCGCCACGCCGGTCAGGGAGTCGCCAAGGTCGCGTCGAGCGGCGTCGGCCAGGGTGCTGAGCCGACGCACGATGTCGGGATGGGTCGCGGCCAGGTTGTGCCGCTCGCCCGGGTCGGTTTCCAGGTTGAACAACGACAAGTCGATCCGCTCGATGCGGTAGCCGTGTCGCGTGGCGATCCCCTCGATGTCGAATTGGCCGATGGGCCTCGGTGGCGGCAGCTGGCCCCAGTTGGAGGGTTTGCCGCCGCGGCCCGGCTCGCCCGCCGGCGTCACGTATGGATGCGGGAAATGCAACTTCCACGGCCCACTGCGGACCGCATGCAGGGCATTTCCGGAATAGAAGAACAAGGCCTCGTGCGGCGGGCCGGCCCCCGGATCACCCAGGAGCAGGCGCTTGACCGATCGACCGTCGATCGGCAGCATCGGCGCCTTGCCGCCAATCAACTCGGCTAAGGTCGGCAGCCAGTCAATGGCCATGAAGGGGACCTCGCAGACCCGCCCGGCCGGTACTTGGCCGGGCCAGCGCACCAAGCAGGGAACGCGAACGCCTCCCTCGAAGGTGGTGAGCTTTCCTTCCCGCAATGGCTGGGCCGAGCCGGCGTGCTCACCATACGACAGGAATGGCCCGTTGTCGGAAATGAAGACGACGATGGTCCGTTCATCGAGTCGTAGCCGCCGCAGCGTGTTCAGGATTTCTCCCACCGACCAATCGAGCTCTTCAATGACGTCGCCATACAGCCCGGCCTTGCTTCGACCGCGGAAGGCGTCCGAGGCGAAAATGGGGACATGGGGCATGACGTGGGGCAGGTAAAGGAAGAACGGCCGACCGGCGTGGCGTTCGATGAAACGAACGGCGCGTTCGGTGAAGCGGCGCGTGAAAAGTGCTTGGTCAGGGTCGCGCTCGACGACTTGATTGCCGTCGTACAGGGGCAACGGCGGCATTTGGGCGGCGAGCGTGGGATGATACTTGGAGTTATCGTTGGAATACGGAATCCCGAGCCACTCGTCGAAGCCATGGCGCAACGGGAGGAAGCGGGGCCGGGTGCCCAGGTGCCATTTGCCGAAGATGGCCGTGGCGTAGCCGCGATCTTGGAACATCTCCGACAACAGCCATTCCTCGTCGGCGATGCCTTCGCGGCTGGTGTGGTTGTAGGCGCCGTGCATGCCCAGGCGGTTGGGATAGCAGCCGGTCAGCAGGGCGGCGCGGGAGGCGGTGCAGACCGCTTGGGCCACATAAAAATGGGTGAAGCGGGTGCCTTCGGCGGCGATGCGGTCGAGATGGGGCGTGCGGAAGCCGCGGGCACCTTGGACGCCGAGGTCGGCGTAGCCCAGGTCGTCGGCGACGATGAAGACGACATTGGGGCGCCCGGCGGAGGCCGGGTCGGCGGTGCCGGCGGCCCCAGCCGCCGGCACCCCAAAGCAGCCAAGCCCCAGGAGAAGTCCGAAGAGCAACCTCCGCATCACAACAGCCCTTGAAAATTCGGTGAACGTCAGTGGCACCGCCTGGATGGCGCTCGCCCTACGGCTCCACCAGCGTCGGCGGCCAAGTGCCGGGCTGGAGTTCCGGCCGCTGCCCCGAGGGCGGGAACGAGCTTTTCACCGCGGCCCGCAGCTGCTGCGACAGCTCTTCCACCGTCCGGGCGTAAGCCGCATCGAGGGCCAAATTGCGCAGCTCCTTGGGGTCGGTGTCGTGGTCGTACAGTTCGCGTCCCTTCCGCCCCTCGTCCCATTCGGTGTAGCGCCAGCGAGCGGTTCGCAGGGTGTAGCCGAAGAAGCGGGGGCCTTCGGAGCCGACGTCGGTGGATACTGTCGCCCGCGCCATGCCGCCGCCCCGCATGACCTGGGTCAACGCCCAACCTCGACCGACAAACGACGGGTCCTTCAACATCGGCACCAGGCTTTGCCCTTGCAAATTGTCCGGGGCCTTCACCCCGCACAGCTCTGCCAACGTCGGATACAAATCGACCTGCGACACGGGTGCCTTGACCACCGCCTTGCGTGACATCCCGGGCGCCACGATCAACAGCGGCACGCGGGCACTCTCCTCAAACAGGCTCATCTTCTGCCACAAGCCGTGCTCGCCCAGGTGGTAGCCGTGGTCGCTCGTGAACACCACGACCGTATGGTCCGCCAAGCCGAGGCGATCCAGGGCATTAATGACCCGCCCCACCTGAGCATCCATGAAGCTGATGCTGGCGTAATAGGCCTGCACGCACTGTCGCCGCAAGTCGTCGGTGAGTTTTTCCTGCTCCTTCTTGTGGCTGCCCAACGCGGCCGGCGGCAGGTCGGCCTGGTCTTCCTTGATCCCCTGAACCACCGGCATCTCCTTCTCGGGATACCAGTCGAAGTAGGGCTTTTTGGGGGCCACATAGGGGGTGTGCGGCCGGAAGAAGCCGACCGCCAGGAAGAAAGGCCGGTCCTTTTTCCGGGCGCAGCGCTCAAGTACCCATTCGGCCTGTTCGGCGATCATGCCGTCGGTGTGATGTTCGTCGCTCTTGGGCGAGGCGTACCAGCTGAGGGTGCCGCCGAATCGCCCTGGAAGGAGCGAGAAGATGTGCGGTTCTTCCTCCAGCCGGTCGCAGCCAGCCGGGTTGAGTTGCAGCTCCCACGAGGCCGGGTCGTCGTGGCCGGCTGTGCCGATTGAGCTGGGAACATTGTAGTGGTAGAGCTTGCCGATGCGGCCGACGAAGTACCCGGCCCGCCGGAAGGCTTGAGGGAGGCTGATCTGGCCAGGGATGGTTTGCCGGAAAATCTGCTGATTAGCGAGGATGCCGGTACTGTTCGGATAGAGTCCAGTGAGCATGGAATTGCGGCTTGGGGCGCAGAGGGGGAAGGTGCAGTAGGCCCGCTCGAAGACAACGCCCCGGGCCGCTAGGCGGTCGATGTTTGGGGTCTTGGCCCGGGGATCCCCGTAACATCCCAGGAAATTATTCAGGTCGTCCGAAATGATGAAGAGCACGTTCAGCCGGCCCTCCGCGGTCAATGCCGCGGGGGCCTGAGCCAACAGCATCCCGAGTGCGATGACCAGGCGGCCTGTCATGGGACACCTCCAAGCGTGGCGTTGCTGTCGCTCGATCCAGCCTGTTTACTCGGAAAACACTTGCTCCTCTTAGCGTAGTCGCCTCGACATCTTTTCCAAGCCGGCTCCGGACAATCCTCCGTGCATCAGCTGAGCGCGGCCCCAGCGCTCCGGGATCAGGGCCGGCTTCGCGCCCAAGGGACTTCACACCTCTCCGCTCACCGGGAACGAACCGCTGATTCCCACACCCGGGACGCCGACGCAACCTCACTCGCTGAGGCTGCTTGGTCGCGAGAGTGGCCCCCGGCCCGTCTCCATCCTGAATTTTCAAGTTGACATGTCTGAAAGTCGAGATATATTTGTGTGTAGAGGTGAACCATGCGAAGCAGCTCCCTGATCGAACTTGACCGCTTGGCGCAGGCCGCTGAGTGCTTGAAGGTCCTGGCCCATCCGCATCGGCTGCGGATGGTGGAGATGCTGCTGAAGGACCGCTACACGGTCGGCGAACTAGCCGAAGCGTGCGGCATCCCCAGCAACATCGCCTCCGGGCACTTGCGATTGATGCAACGTTGTGGCTTCCTCGCCGCGGAACGCGAGGGGCGAAACGTTTACTACACGATTCTCGAACCGTGCTTGGCCAAGTTCTTCGCCTGCATCCGGGAGCGCTTCGCGGGGCTGCGCGGCTAACGACCGCCACGGTATTTTGTGGTCGTAAGAGTCTCAATATCGCGATGTCTCGAAATGTCAGGAGACAAAGCCATGAACGTCGCTACCATCACGCCTCGGGAGCTGGCTGCCAAGCATCAGGCGGGTGAGCCCGTTGACCTGATCGACGTCCGCACGCCAGCGGAATTCCAGGAAGTCCATTGCCCGTTCGCCCGCAACGTGCCGTTGTCGGAGCTTGATCCTCGGGCCTTCTTGGGTGCTCAGGGCCCGTGCGGGGACCGGCCGCTTTACGTCATGTGTCGCTCGGGGGGACGGGGGCGGCAGGCCTGTGAAAAGCTCATGGCTGCCGGGTTCCGGAATGTGGTCAATGTCGAGGGTGGGATCCTGGCGTGGGAGCAGAGCGGCCTTCCCGTGGTCCGGGGTCGAAAGGTGATGTCGCTGGAGCGGCAGGTGCGGATTGCCGCCGGGCTGTTGATCCTCCTCGGGTGTGCCCTGGGCTACTTCGTCCACCCGGCGTCTATCGGTCTGGCGGCCTTTGTCGGGGTTGGGCTGGTCTACGCCGGCATCACCGACTCGTGTGCCATGGGGATGCTGCTGGCGCGGATGCCGTGGAACAACCCCGGCCGGCAGACGCAATGCCCCACGAACTGTGCAGTGCCGCCGGCGTAAAGCGAAAGATGGGGAGTTCGGTCGCGGGGGGGGGGGGGGGGGGGGCGGCGCGCCCCCAGCCGGGGGGGGTGTGGGGGGTGTGAAAGAAAGGGATGTAAGTGGAGTGAAGAGAAGGG
>JANWYO010000253.1 GCA_025055215.1 Gemmataceae bacterium | reverse complement strand
AACGCCCCGTGTCGGCGTGGCAGAATAAGTTATTATCGGACAGAAGAGGCCTGGGATCGAGAAAAGCCGGTCACCCAGAGTTCGCCCGACCCGTTGCCACCTAAGAGAAAGTGATGTGAATGTCCAGCTCTCGGGTTCGGGGTAAGTAGTTCGGGATCTTGAGCCACTCTTAACGGGATTAGGGACGGTGGCCCTGCCTGCGGAGGACGGGCTGCCCAAGTCAGCTGAGGAGCTTGGTGTCATGGCCAGCCAAGACAATCTGGTCCAGAATGGTAAGCCGTCGGCTCGGCCGGTGCCTCCGGTCTTGATCCGGCCGCCGGTGCGGCCGTCGGCCCTGGGTTTTGGGGACATTCTCCGGTTGTGTTCGGCGGTGATGGTGAGCACCGCTTTGAACTGTGGACTGCTGCTGCTTCTGTTCCTGGTTTCCGTGACCAACACGGATGCCGCCAACCTGGAGACGGAACAGCAGGTAGTGGAAACGAAAGTGGAAGAGGCTCCTCAGGATGCCAACTTGGAAAACGAAGACATCGGCATCGACCCTGATTTGCCGACGAACTATAACGTGCCCCGCTTGGAGGACGTGAGCGTCCCGGGCGAAGTGAATCCCGATGAGAAGGTTGGCTTTGTCGGAGCGCCGGAGGGGCCGCCGACGACCGTGCCGCCTCCGGTAGGGTTCGGCGTCGGTCACGGGGCCGGGGTAGATGGCGGTGTGGGAACCGGTGCCATATTCGGCACGCAAGGCGGTTTTGCCACCGGCCTGGGAGCGCCGATGAATCCTTTCGCCGGCCGCAGCGGTGCCACCCGCGAGCAAATGCTCCGGGAAGGTGGCGGTAACGCCCGGTCCGAAGCAGCGGTCGCCATGGGCCTCAAATGGCTCGTCGATCACCAGGCGCCCGATGGCCACTGGTCGCTCAACAACTTCCCCGTCGATGGCCGCTGCCAGTGCAAAGGGACCGGAACACACAACAACGACATTGCTGGTACGGCGTTCGGCCTGCTGCCGCTGTTGGCAGGTGGCCAAACGCACCGGGCCGTCGATAAGAACAGCAAGTACCACAAGAACGTCGAGCGGGCGCTGAAGTACCTCGTCAGCAAGCAGAACCGGGACGGGAACTTCGGCGGTGGCATGTATGCTCACGGCATCGCTACCATCGCCATCTGCGAGGCATACGGCCTGACCTCCGATCCGGTGTATAAGGGGCCGGCGCAGCGGGCGATCAACTTCATCGTGTCCGCCCAACACGCCGAAGGGGGTGGTTGGCGGTATGCTCCGAAACAGCCCGGCGACCTCTCGGTGGCTGCTTGGCAGATCCAGGCCCTGAAGAGCGCCCAGATGTCGGGCTTGGCCGTACCCAAGGAAACCCTGGCCGGGGCCAGCAAGTTCCTCGACCAGTGCTCCAGCCCCGACGGCAGTGCCTACGGCTACCAGGGGCCCGGCTCCGGCCCGTCGGCCATGACGGCCGCCGGCCTCCTTTGCCGCCAGTACATGGGCTGGGGCCCGAAGAACCCCGGCCTCATCAAGGGCGTCGAGCACCTGAAGCGGATGCCGCCTCAGCCCTACAACAACAACATGTACTACTACTACTACGCCACCCAGGTCTTGCACCACTTCGGTGGCGAGGCGTGGAACAACTGGAACGTCAAGATGCGCGACACCCTCATCGATCGCCAGGACCAGGGACGCGATGTGCCGCATCAGAAAGGGAGCTGGTCGCCCGATGGCGATCGCTTTGGCGCCGCCGGGGGCCGGCTCATGGTCACGTCTTTGTGTCTGTTGACGCTCGAAGTCTACTATCGGCACCTGCCTCTGTACAAACGGGAGCTGGGTGGCCTGAAGCCGGATTGATACCCCGGCCGTTTCGGCTCGTCTCCACACCGCCGGGCGGCAGCTGCTGCCCGGCGGTTTGTTTGCGCCGGCCTTCGCCGGCTTCACGCCGGTCTCGCCGAGTTGTTGCCCGATTCACCCGGTCCGCTGCCCCGCGATGCGTTCGCGGAAGTACGCCAGCGTGCGACTAAGCCCCTCGCGTCGGCCGACCTTCGGTTCCCATGCCAACAGCGTGCGGGCTCGCGTGATGTCCGGACGCCGCACCCGCGGATCGTCCGTGGGCAACGGCTTGAAGACGATCGAGCCGGACCGGCCGGCCAGCTCCAGGATCTCTTGGGCGAATTGCAGGATGGTCACTTCGTCGGGGTTCCCGAGATTGACCGGCTCATGGAAGTCGGTGTACAGCAACCGGACGATCCCCTCGATCAGGTCGCTGACGTAACAGAAGCTTCTGGTTTGTGACCCGTCGCCGTAAACGGTCAACGGCTCGCCGCGGAGGGCTTGGCCGATGAAGTTGGGCACGACGCGGCCATCGTCGAGGCGCATGCGTTCGCCGTAGGTGTTGAAGATGCGGGCGATGTGCGTGTCGATGTGATGGAAGCGGTGATAGGCCATGGTCATGGCCTCGGCGAAGCGCTTGGCTTCGTCGTAGACGCCACGGACGCCGATCGGGTTGACGTTGCCCCAATAATCTTCCCGCTGCGGGTGCTGCTCGGGATCGCCATAGACTTCGCTGGTGCTGGCCAGCAGGTAGCGGGCGCGCTTGAGCTTGGCCAAGCCGAGGGTGTTGTGCGTGCCGAGCGAGCCGACTTTCAGGGTCGGGATGGGATGGCGGAGATAGTCAACCGGGCTGGCCGGGGAGGCGAAGTGGAGGATGTTATCGACAGGGCCGTCGATTTCCAGCGGGTGGGAGATGTCGTGGCGGATGAAGGTGAAGCGGTCGTGGTTGCGGAGGTGCTCGATGTTGCCGAGGCTGCCGGTGATGAGGTTATCGACACAGATGACCTCGTGTCCCTCGGCCAGGAACCGTTCGCAGAGGTGCGAGCCGATAAACCCGGCACCGCCGGTGATGAGCGTGCGCATGGCGCATCCTTTCTGCGCTGCCCCAGTTCCGCCATCGGTAAACCGGAATTGATGAAACCGGGCTGTCGGGCTATTCTATAGTCAGGCCCACGTCTCGAAAGCAGGCAGTGACCGGCCGCTGCGGAGAGCGTCCTCGTGGGGGCGCTTCGCGGCGCCGACCGGTCGTGGCGAACACGCAGCGCCGGCAAGCAATCCTTGAAGGCGCTGCGTGTTTGTCTTGCGGCCCCACGTCGCTGCCGCGCTGAGTCGGGACCGATGGTTGGGGTTGAGGTTACAGAGATGGCCGGAGCGTCCCGTCCGATTCGCACATTCACGGTGTTGCCCCATTTGCCCGAGCGTCTTCAAGGGCTTCAGAAGCTGGCGTACAACATGTGGTGGAGCTGGAACCATGACGCGGTCATGTTGTTCCGCCGCATCGACGACGACCTGTTCACCGAAGTCGAAAACAGCCCGGTCAAATTGCTGGGACAATTGAGCCAACGCCGGCTGGACGAACTGGTGGCCGACGATGGATTCCGCGCCCACCTCGATCGCGTCGAGGCGGCCCTGAATCGCTACATGAGCAGCCCGACGTGGTACCAGGAAACCTACGGCGACCGCAAGCCGATCCGCATCGCCTATTTCTCGGCGGAGTACGGCATCCACGAAAGCATCCCGATTTACTCCGGCGGCCTCGGCGTGCTCGCCGGCGACCACCTCAAGGCGGCCAGCGACCTGGGGATCCCTCTGGTCGGCGTCGGACTGATGTACCGCGAAGGATACTTCCGACAATACCTGAACGTAGACGGCTGGCAACAGGAGCGGTACGCCGAAAACGACTTCTTCAACCTCCCGCTCATCCCGGAAACCAAGGCCGATGGCTCGCCGCTGTTGGTCAGCGTGCCGTTTCCCGGACGGGACGTGTGGGCGCGGATCTGGCGGATTCAAGTTGGCCGGGTGCCGCTATACTTGCTCGACACCAACATCCCGCAGAACAGCCCGGAAGACCGGGCCATCACTGGGCAGCTGTACGGCGGCGACGCCGACATGCGCATCCGCCAGGAAATGATCTTAGGCATCGGCGGTGTGCGGGCCTTGCGGGCCTTGGGCAAAGAACCCACCGTCTGCCACATGAACGAAGGTCACAGCGCCTTCAGCGGCCTGGAACGCATCCGTCTGTTGATGGAAGAACACCACCTGGATTTCGCCTCGGCCCGCGAAGCCGTCACCGCTGGTTCGTGCTTCACCACCCACACCCCGGTCCCGGCGGGCAACGACGTCTTCCCGCCTCATTTGATCGACCACTATTTCTCCGGCTATATGCACCAGTTGGGGATCGACCGGGACGAATTCCTCGGCCTGGGCCGGCAGAACCCCCGCGACCACAACGAGCCGTTCTGCATGACGGTCTTAGCGATTCGCCTGGCCAACGTGACCAACGGGGTCAGTGCCCTGCACGGCAAAGTGTCGCGGAAAATGTGGCGGAACATCTGGCCCGACCTCCCTGAGGCGGAAGTCCCCATCACGTCGATCACCAACGGCATCCACACCCGCACCTGGATCGCCCCGGAGATGTCGCAACTGTACGAGCGCTACCTGGGGGTGCAATGGGAAGAGCGGCCCTCGGACCACACGATCTGGAAGCGGGTTGACCACATTCCGGACGCGGAGCTCTGGCGGACGCACGAGCGTCGGCGGGAACGGCTGGTGGCATTTGCCCGCAACCGGCTGAAGGCGCAGCTCCGCCGCCGCGGCGCGCCGCCGGCGGAGATTGCCCGTGCCGAAGAGGTGCTCGACCCTGAAGCCCTGACCATCGGCTTTGCCCGCCGCTTCGCCACCTACAAACGAGGGACGCTGATCTTCCGCAATCTCGAGCGCCTGGCGGCGATCATCAACAACAAGGACCGGCCGGTGCAGTTTGTCTTCGCCGGCAAAGCCCATCCGCGCGACCACGGCGGCAAGGAGCTGATCGCCGACATTCTGCACGTGGCCCGCCGCCCGGAATTCCGCCGCCGCATCGTCTTCATCGAAGACTACGACATGAACGTGGCGCGCTACCTGGTGCAAGGGGTCGATCTCTGGCTCAACAACCCGCGTCGGCCGCTGGAAGCCTCGGGCACCAGCGGCATGAAAGTCTGCTGCAACGGCGGCATCAACCTCAGCATCCTCGATGGCTGGTGGGTTGAAGCCTATGCCCTGGACAGCGGCTGCGGCTGGGCCATCGGCGCCGGCGAAGAATACACCGACCTTCACTACCAGGACGATGTCGAAAGCCGCGCCATCTACGACCTGCTCGAGCAAGAAATCGTGCCCCTCTTCTACACCCGCTCCTCTGACGGTATCCCCCGCGGCTGGCTCCGCGTCATGAAACGCTCTATCGGCACCAACTGCCCCGTCTTCAACACCAACCGCATGGTCCAGGAGTACACCGAGAAGTGCTACCGGCCCTCGGCCGAACGCTACAACCTGCTCGCGGCCGACAACCTGGCCAAGGCGCGGGAGTTGGCTGCTTGGCGGCGGCGGCTGGTCCAGGGCTGGTCACAGGTGCGCGTCGAGCATGTCGATGCCAACGGGGCCGACCCGATGCACGTCGGCTCCGAGCTGGAGGTCACGGCGCGGGTCAATATCGGGCCCTTCCGCCCCGACGAGGTCGAGGTCCAACTGTTCCACGGGGCGGTCGATTCCTTCGGTGACATCCCCCAGCCCCAGGCGATCCCCATGAGCCACAACGGCGACCACGAGGGGAGTACCTGGCTTTACAGTGGACGCATCCCCTGTCGCGCGAGTGGCCAACACGGTTACGCGGTGCGGGTGCTGCCCAAGCACCCGGCATTGGCCAACCCGTTCGAGCCGGGCTTGGTCTGCTGGGGATGATCCCGGCCCGCCGCCCCACCGGAGGCGGGCCTTATTCCTCAGCGATGGCGAACAGGTGCCGCTCGCCGCGGAGAAAAAGCTGGTTGCCGACCAAGGCCGGCGAGGCATCCACCCCTTCGCCGACGCGATTGCTGGCCAGGACCTCCAAGCGGTCGCCTTGCTTGATGACGATGGTTCGGCCATCGCGACCGGTCAGGTAGATTCGGTCCCCGGCCGCCACCGGCGAGGCGTAGACACTCAGCAGCCCGGGGACGCGCTCCCGGTCGAGGACCACCTTCCCTGTTCGCCCTTCCAGACAGCTGAGCAGGCCGGTGTTGCCCTGGGTGAACCACAGTCGGCCGTTGGCCAGCACGGGCGAGGGGACGTAAGGGGTGCCGCGGTCGTAGCGCCACGAGGGACGGTCGGTGACGTCGCCGCTGGCTGAGAGGGGAATGGCCGCGGCGAAACTTCCCCGATAGCCGCTCATGCAGATCACCAGGTCATCGAGCCGAACCGGGCTGGGAATGACGTTGATCGTCTGGCCGCCGCATTCCCACAAGACGCGACCGGTGGCAAGGTCGTAGCCGCGCACCTTGCGGGCGCCGTTGACGACCACTTGGGGGCGGCCTTGATGGTCAACGATCAAGGGCGTGGCCCAGGACGAGGGCTCCCCGGGGCGGTCCACCTTCCAACGGATGTCGCCGCTGGTCGCATCCAGGGCGACGATGAATGAGTCGCCTTCGTGGTCCCAATTGACGACCAAGGTGCCTCGATGGACGGCGGGCGAGGCACCTTCGCCCCAGCCGTAGCGGGTGTGCATCAGGCCCAGCCGCCGTTTCCAGAGGAGCCGACCGTCCAGGTCGTAGCAGTACAGTCCGCGCGAGCCAAAGGAAACGTACAGGCTTTGGCCGTCGGTAGTCGGCGAAAAAGCGGCGTAGCTGTGGGTTTCGTGGTGGCCTTCGTGCGGCACTTCCTCGGTGGCCAGCTGCTGCCAGAGCACGCGGCCGGTGCGGCGATCGAGGCAAAGGACGAGGAACTGGTGATACGTCGTCGGTGGCCGGGTCTTCACCTCGAAACCTGGATCGACTTTCGGAAGGTCTTTGGGGTCGGCTTGTCGGCCGGTGTCCACGGCGGTCAGGACGAAGACGCGGTCGCCCCAGACGATGGGGGTGGAGGCGCCGCGGCCGGGGATGGGCGTTTTCCATTGGATGTGGGTTTTCTCGTCCCAGGTCAACGGGGGACGGGCGAAGGGGGCTTCGCCGGTCCCCAACGGGCCGCGCCACTGGTGCCAATGGCGCAGCCGCTGCTGCTCGAAGCCGTCGCTGTCGGCGAACGCCGAGACGAGGCCCAGACCCAAGCAAACGACGAGGCAGAGTCGCGTCATGGTGGGGTTCTCCGAAGGAGTTTGTTCGAGCCTGGGGGAGGCGACAACGAGCATAGCGGGATGGCGAGGAGTTGACAACGGCGGCGGCGCGCCGCTGGGGCGGGCCGGGCCCTCCCGGCCCGCCCCGCGAGGACTACGCGGCCACGGCCCTCCGGCTTACAATGCGGGGATAGCCAGGCGGAAAATCCCAGGGAGCGTGCCTCTTTGGCCCGGCAAACTTACAGGAGCGGACCCGAATGACGCGACCATTCCTCGCAGTCTGGGCGGCCTGCCTCGGGCTGGCGGGCGAACCGGCGCCCCTGTGGCAGGCGATGCCCCTCACCGAGAAGAATTCCTTCACGGCAGGCATCGAAGGACCAGCCTGCGATGCGGCGGGCAACATCTACGCCGTCGCCCTGACCAAGCCCGCCGACATCGCCCGGGTCACGCCCGAGGGAAAGATCGAGCTGTTCGTCGAGCTTCCGCGCGGGAGCGCGGGCAACGGCATCGTCTTCGACCGTGACGGAATCATGTTTGTGGCCGACTACACCGGGCACAACGTCCTGCGCATTGATCCGAAGACCCGCGCGGTGCAGGTCTTCGCTCACGAGCCGAAGATGAGCCAGCCGAACGACCTCGCCATCGCTCCGGATGGCACGCTGTACGCCAGCGATCCCGACTGGAAGGCCTCGACCGGCCGAATCTGGCGCATCAGCACCGATGGCAAGGTGTCCCTGGCGGCCGACGGCCTGGGGACGACCAACGGCATCGAGGTCAGCCCGGATGGCAAGACCCTGTACGTCAACGAGTCGGTGCAGCGGACCGTGTGGGCGTTTCCCATCCGCGCCGATGGCTCGCTGGGGGGAAAGCGGCTCGTGACGAAGTTCGACGATCACGGCTTTGACGGCATGCGCTGCGACGTGGACGGCAACCTGTACATCACGCGTTACGGCAAGGGGACGGTCGTGGTCGTGTCGCCGGAGGGAAAGGTGCTTCGGGAAATCGACGTGCTGGGACGGCGGCCGAGCAACCTGTGCTTTGGCGGGCCGGACGGCCGGACGGTGTATGTCACCGAGGTGGAACATCGGCGGCTGGTACAATTCCGGGCGGATCGTCCGGGCAGTGGTTGGCGGGGGCGCTGAGCGGCGTGGCGGCGGCCACGCCGCGACGCCGGAAAACCGGCTCCCCGGCTTGGCTCCCAGTCCCGTCATTGTTACCATGCAGAAGCCGGCGCGGCCCCCCGCCGGCGACCCGCAACCATCACCACTCAGGAGCATCGCCACATGTCAGGCCAGCTGCGCGCCGTTGGCACCATCCTCCTCGCCGGACTCGCAACTCTCGGAGGCGGACGTGCCGCCGATGCTCCGTATCCGCGAGTCAACGTCGCCACCGCCTACGTCGTCGATCCGAATTGGCCGCAAAAGCCGGCCGATTACCATTGGGGGCCGGTCCCCGGGATTGCCGTCGATGCCCAGGACCGGGTTTACGTCTTCACGCGGGCCCAGCCGCCGGTCCAGGTTTACCGGGCCTCCGACGGCAAATTGCTCATGGCCTGGGGGCAAGGGATCATCGGCTCTGCCCACCACATCAAGATCGGCCCCGATGGCCACGTCTGGGTGGCGGACATCGGCCATCACCAGGTGATGAAATTCACGCCTGAAGGCAAGCTCCTGCTGGCCATCGGCACGAAAGGTCATCCCGGTTGCGACGCCACTCACCTCGACCGCCCCACCGACATGGCCATCACCCTGGCGGGCGATGTGTTCGTCTCCGACGGCTACGGTAATGCCCGGATCGTCCATTTCAACAAAGACGGCAAGTACGTCAAAGAATGGGGCACCCTCGGCAGTAAACCGGGCCAATTCAGCATCCCCCACGCCATCGCGGTCGATCCCAAGGGCCGGCTCTACGTCGCCGACCGCAACAACGTCCGCGTGCAGGTCTTCGACCAGGACGGGAGGCTGCTGGACGTGTGGCACAACCTGGTGACGCCGTGGGGCTTCCACGTCGAGGCGGATGGCACCTTGTGGGTCTGCGGCTCGTCGCCGATGCAGTGGCGGGCCACCGACAACGCCTTGGGCTGTCCCCCCAAGGACCAACTCTTTATGCGCTTTGACCCCAGCGGCAAGCTGCTCCAATTGTGGACCGTCCCCAAGGGGATCGACGGCCTGGAGCGGCCAGGCGAGTGCAACTGGGTCCACGCCATTGCCACCGATTCCCAAGGCAACATCTACGTGGGCGACATCGTAGGGAAGCGGGCCCAGAAATTCGTCAAGAAGCAACCGTGAGTCAAGGAGACGAGGTACTCCGCCATGGCCGAGCGTCTCTCCTGGGCAAGTGACGATCCCGAGGCCGTCCTGGCCCGGTTGGCCGAGGCGGTGCTTGCCGGCGAGGTGGTCGCCTTGCCGACGGAAACCGTCTATGGACTGGGTGCGAATGTCCTGGATGCCGCCGCGGTTGAACGGCTGGCCCATGCCAAGGGCCGGCCGGAAGACAAGCCGATGACCTTGGCCGTGGGCGATGCCGACCGGGTGCTCAGTTGGGGACTGGGGCAGAGTCTGGTGGGCCAACGTTTGGCCCGGCGTGGCTGGCCGGGCCCTCTGACGCTGGTCTTCCCGCTCGACGAAGCCCACAGCCCGCTCCCCGCCGGTGAGGACAAGGTCCGCAAATGGGTCTGCCCACAGGGTTGGTTGGGCGTGCGCATCCCCGATCATGAGGCCGTGCTGCGCCTGCTCGACCGCTTACCCGGGCCGTTGGTCCTCACCAGCGCCAACCGGAGCGGCGAACCCGACGCCATTACTGCTGACCAGGTCGTGGCCGCCGTCGGCGACCGGGTGCCGTTGGTCCTGGATGATGGGCCGACCCACTACGGTCGGCCATCGAGCGTCGTGCGGGTGGAAGCCGACCGTTGGCAACTCTTGCGGGAGGGGGTGGTGTCGGCGACCGACCTGGAGCGTTGGAGCGCCCGCTGGATCGTCTTCATCTGCACGGGCAACACCTGCCGCAGCCCGATGGCGGAGGCCTTCTGCAAGAAGCTCCTGGCGGAGCGGCTCGGATGTCAACCGGAGGAGCTGCCGCGCCACGGATTTTACGTGCGTTCGGCGGGCATGGCGGCGATGATGGGAGAGAGGGCCTCGCCGGAAGCGGTGGAGGTCGCGGGGGCGTTCGGGGCCGACCTGAGCCGGCACCTCAGCCAGCCGCTCCTTCCCGAACTGGCGGCTGGCGCCGATGTCCTGATCGCCCTGGCCCGCAGCCACCTGACACTGCTGGACGCTCGCTATCCCGACTTGGCCGGCCAGGCCCGTCTCCTCGACCCGACCGGCGGCGACGTTCCGGACCCGATCGGTGAGGAACTGCCGGTCTACCGCGAATGCGCGGAGCACATTTATCGCTGCGTCGAAGGGCTTGTGGCGGAGCTTGTCCCATCATGAAAATCGCGATCGGCAGCGACCACCGAGGTTTCAACGTCAAGCGCCGCATTCATGGTTTGCTGAATCTCCTGGGGCACGAAGTCATCGACTTCGGGCCGTACGATGTCGGCAGCGTCGATTACCCCGATTTCGCCTTCAAAGTGGCCTTGGCCGTCAGCGAGGGGCGGGTCGATCGGGGGATCCTCATCTGCGGCACGGGAATCGGGATGTGCATAGCGGCCAACAAGGCCCGCGGTGTCCGCGCTGCCCCCTGCCACGACAGCATCACCGCCGAGATGAGCCGTCGGCACAACGATGCCAACATCCTCTGCCTGTCCGCAGACCTGTTGGGCGACGAGCTGATCGAGCGCATGGTACGCATCTGGCTGGTGACGGAGTTCGAGGGCGGCCGGCACGCCCGCCGGGTGGAGAAGATCGAGCGCTTCGAGGATGGGCTGGGCGGATGACGGGGGCGTGGGCCGGTGGCCCGGCTCAGGCCCCCTTCGGCCCTCGCTACCAGCGAACAGGTTCCGCCGCGTCGCCCACCCCCAGGCGATTCGCCAACTCCTCAAACAACAGCCGATGGTGCGCCTCGGTGCTGTGCAGATGCTCCCCTTCGGAAATCAGCCGTAAATCGTCGTCCCGGGCGACGCCCGCCGCCTCCAGGATGTCCACAAACGGCGTCAGGTCACGGGCATAAACGATCAGCAGCTTGTGCTCGTCGAACTGGAGTTCCATCGGCAGATGTCGGGCGATTACCGCCACCCCGGTGCAGCCATCGTGCAGCAGCAGCTCCTCGAAATCGCACAGATGGCTTTTGAGCACCGGCAGGTCGATGGCATGGCGGCGGAGGTCGCGATGCCGGCCATGAGGGTCGTCATGGCTGGTTTCCAAGACGACATCCACCACCTCGCCTAGCGGGTCGAGCATGTCGAGGAAGACGTCGAACAGGCGTTCCCGCGAGACGGCCGCCGCCACCACGGGGACGCGCAAGCCTGCCTGTCGGTCACGATACGTCCCCAGCCGATAGCCCTGCCGGGGCACCACCTGGAGGTCGAGCGAGGGTCGAATTGCCTCCGTCAACCAGAACTCACCATAGCGATCGACTTGGACATGCCGGGAAAGGGGATCGAGTTTCACGGGTCTTCCCTGGGTCGAGAGTGGCAGATGAGACATGGCACTCGGCACTGCCGGAGAACGGCACTTAAACTATAGGCCGCGAATGCCGCTGCTGCCGAGCGTCTCCAGCGAATTATAGGGGAATTCTCGGGCGGGAAAGCCCGATGGTTGCGGATTGGCGGATGATGCTGACGATGCCGACCGTGGGAGGCGGCCTTCCCGCCGCCCACGGCCCCGGTGTGTTCCGCCACGGCGACCGGGTCAGGGGGCTCGCGACGGGCCTTTTTGCGATCCTGTTGGCTTGCCATACGGGGCCTCGACAGCGGTTCCCAGGGGGTGTCGGGAGGCAGCGGCAACCTCTGGCGGCAAACCATCAGGATGAGTATAACTTGCGCAGCCCCCCTCACTTCCCGAGTAGATCGCGGGCAGATTCGGCGAGTTTCGCTGCGGATTCCGGGAGGGATGGTGCAGGGGCGCAAAAGGATTGATCGGTTCATGCTCGCGCGAGCATGGAAGACCCGTGGTGGACACGGAGGGAGCGCGAAAAGAGGAATCGGCGGGGCTTGGAGAACAACCGACGCCTGGGACGCGCAACCCCGTCCCAAAAGATAGGTGTACCCGATTGGGCCTATCTGCCGTTGGTTCCGGCCGAAGAGCGGGTATGATGGAGGCGGAGAAAACCGGGGTCGGCCGCTCGGGGATCGGCACCGGCCTGGCAATTGACAAGCGGGCAAGGAGTCTCCCATGCGCCCTTGGAGCTTAGGCACTCTGGCCGTCTTGCTGCTCGTGGCCCCCGCCCCGGCGGCGGAGCCGGTCGTCGGCAATGTGGTGGCCGACCTGTGGGACGCCGCCTACTTGGAAAACGCCAACCAGGGACTGGACAAAGCCGGCTATTTCCACACCGTGGTGCACGAAATCCGTCAGGATGGCCGAACGCTCTACCGCACCGTCCTGGAAATGAGCCTGACGCTGCGCCGCTTCAACGACACCGTGACCATGCGGATGGAAACCGGCAACGACGAAACCGCGGAGGGGAAGGTCGTCAGCGTCTTCATGCGGCAATACCTGGGGAAGCAGCAGCAGATGCTGCTCACTGGCCAGGTCGTCGGCGACCAGCTCCACGTCAAGGTCACCGGCCAGTACCAGATCGACAAGAAAATTCGCTGGAACGACAAGGTCATCGGTTTGTACCGCCAGCAGCAACTCTTCAAGGACCGCAAGCTGGCGCCGGGCGACCGCTTCAGCTACTTGAGCTATGAGGCCCCCTTCAACACCGTGGTGTCGGTCACGGTCACGGCCCGAGGCGACGAGGACGTCGAGGTCTTCCAGCGAAAGATGCGACTGTTCCGGGTGGACGCCGTGCCCGACAAGATCGAAGTTCAGGGCGGCAGTGTGCAGTTGCCGGCGATGAGCTTCTGGCTCGACCGCAGCGGCCAGCCGATCCGCACGCAAACGGAATTGCCGGGCCTGGGCAAGGTCGTCCTCTACCGGGCCAACCGGGAGATTGCCTTGGCTCCCACCAATGCTCGCGTGGACATCGGGTTGAGCCAAGCCCTCCCCCTGAACCGGCGCTTACCCCGCCTTCACGCCCACGACGCCATCGATTACCGCATTACCCTTTCCCACGATGACAACCCGGCGACGGCCTTCGCCCAGGACGGCCGACAATCCGTCGCCGCGGTCCGCGGCAAGAGCGTGGAGTTGCGCGTCCGCGCGGTGCGGCAACCGCGAGCGGACGATTCCGCCGTCAAGCCGGGAGACGAGTTCCTCAAAAGCAATTATTTCATCAACAGCGCCGACGCCCGCGTGCGGCGGCTGGCCGAGGAGGCGGTCGGCTCGGAGTCCGACCCCTGGCGCAAGGCCCAACGGATCGAACGCTGGGTCCACAGCCGCATGAAATCGCTTAATTTCACCGAGGCGATGGCCACCGCCGACGAGGTCGCGCGTACCCTGGAAGGCGATTGCAGCGAATACGCCATGTTGACCGCCGCCATGTGCCGGGCCGTCAACGTCCCCTCGCGCACGGCGATTGGTTTGGTGTACACCGAACTGCAAGGCCGGCCGGTGCTGGCCTACCACATGTGGACCGAAGTCTGGGTGCGCGGCCAATGGCTGGCCTTGGACGCGACCTTGGGGCAAGGGTCGGTCGGCGCCTCCCACCTCAAAATCACCGACCACAGCTGGCACGACGTGCAATCGCTGACGCCGTTGTTGCCGGTCATGCGCGTGATGCTCGGAAAGCCGACAATCGAGATCCTCCGGGTCATGGACGCCGACTAGGCAATCGGGCAGCCCGGAAAAAGCCGACACCCTGCCCTGCCCGGACCGATTCCGGCAACGGGATGGATAGCTTGACTTGGCAAAAACGTCTATACTGTGGCGGAATGTGGTCTGGCCCGTCTTCGGCCAAGGCCGCTGCGCGGACGCGCCGCCCACGCGGCGGCCGATCCTGAGGCTGCGAACCTTGCCGGCTCGGCGGCCAGCCGCGGAACGGATCGCCGGCACGACACACTTCCAGGATGGTCTCCGCCCAGGTTCAGGGCGGGCAGTCCGCAGGCAGCGTAGGACCTCACGGATGGACCTGGGGACGGCATCTGAGGATTGTCGATGATGCAACGGGAGCGGCATGGCTCCGGAGGAGTACCGTCGGAGGCCGTCCCTCGGTCTCCGGCCACGGTGTCGGCCTCCCGAGGCCCGTCCCAGGCGGACAGCAACGCCCCGCGGCCGTGGGACGAGTTTTATCAGGCCCTGCCGCCCAACCTCCGCCGTGAATTGTTGACCTTGGCCCAGCGGCAAGGCGTCATCTACGCGCATCAACTCCCACCTCTCAATGGCACGGGTGACGACTCGGTCCGCACGCTCCTGGCGTCGATCCTCAATGGCCAAGTCACCGACCTACCATCCCCCGAGGCGGCACCGGTCGCCGAAGGCGACCCGGTGCTTGACGTGGACCAGCGGGAAGCGGTGACTCGGGCGCTGCAAACCCCCGATCTTTGCCTGATCCAGGGACCGCCCGGCACCGGCAAAACGCGCGTCGCCGCCGAGATCGTCCTTCAGGCGGCACTGCGCGGTGAGCGCGTGTTGGTGTTGGCCCCTGGTCCCGCCCCTCTCGACCGCATCCTCGACCGCCTCGGTCCGCACGACGCAGTCTGCGCGGTGCGCCTCCTCGGCCGGGGCGAGCGGCCCGAAACGCTGCCAGCC
>JANWYO010000206.1 GCA_025055215.1 Gemmataceae bacterium | reverse complement strand
CAGCGGCGACGACCTCTGGGTCGTCGGCAGCAGCGGTGGCCAACTCACGCGGCTGACCAGCGGCAACCAACGGCCGCAGCAAATCCGCTGGTCCCGAAAGCTCACCGACGTCATCTATTTCCGCGACGGCAACGGCGTCCTGCGCCTCGCCCGCCTCAGCACCCCCACCAGCGAGCCGCTCCGCGTGCCGTTCCTGGCCCGCATGACCATCCGCCGCGACGAGGAATTCGCCGAGATGTTCGAGCAGAGCTGGCGTGCGTTGGCCGAGAATTTCTACGACCCCACCTACCACGGCACCGATTGGAACGCGGTCCGGGAGAAGTACCGGCCGCTGGTCAAGCACGTGGCCTTGAAGGAAGACCTCTACGCCCTGATCAGCCTGATGATGGGCGAGTTGAACGCCTCGCACCTGGGGATCAGCGGGCTGACGACGAGCCCTGACGAGCCCACGGCGGAGTTGGGGCTGATTTATGACGAGAGCTATGCCGGCCCCGGGCTGAAGATCGCGGAAATCCTCAAGCGCGGGCCGGCCGACCGCCGCGGCCTGGCCCTGCGCCCCGGTGACGTTATCGTGGCCATCGACGGCGTCGAGTTGACCCCCCAGACCAACATCAGCCACCTGCTGAACGGCAAGGCCGGCGAAGTCGTCGTGCTGCACGTCGCCAAGGAGGGTTCCAACGATCCGAAAGACCGTCGGCGGATCGAGTTGACGGCGGCGCGGCGGGAGCACGTCGCGAACCTCATGTACGACCGCTGGGTGGAACGAAACGCCCAGCGGGTCGCGGAACTGAGCAACGGGACGCTCGGCTACATCCACATCCCCAGCATGGACGAAGCTGGCCTCGACCGCTTTGTCCGGGCGTTGTACTCCGACAACTTCGACAAGGAAGCGATCGTCCTGGACGTGCGCTTCAACGGTGGCGGCTTCACCCACGACCAGGTGCTCAACTATCTCGGCGCCAAGGAGCACACCATCTTTCGCCAACGGCATGGCGGCGAGGGACTGGTCCTCCGGTCGTACGACCGCAAGTGGACCAAGCCGTTGGTCCTGCTGATCAACAACCGCTCGTACAGCGACGCCGAGATTTTCCCCAACGCGTTCCGCACCCTGGGCCTGGGGAAACTGGTGGGCCAACCCACCGGCGGGTATGTCATCGGCACGTCTTCGGTGCGGTTGATCGATGGCTCGACATTCCGGATTCCGCGCACTGGGGTGTACACCATCAAGGGCGTCAACATGGAGAAAGAGGGAGTGATGCCGGACGTGCTGGTGGAGCCGCACCCCGACCAGTTGGCCCAAGGCCTTGATCCGCAGTTGGAGAAAGCGGTGGAAGTGCTTAAGCAGGAGGTGGCGGAATGGAAGAAGACGCATCCGCCGGTGGTGGGACGTCCGGAGCCGACCCTGCCGACGACCCCGGCGGTGGGGAAGTAGCCGCCGCGCGGGAGCGGCGGTCGGCCAACGGCCGACCGCCGCTCACACCTGGTACTGCCGCACCTTGGCCTCATCAACCGCCACGCCCAGCCCCGGCCCCTCCGGCACCGCCATGCGCCCCGCTTCGATGCGATGCATCGGCGTGATGATGTCGTCCACCAGCCCGTAGTAGGTGCAATCGTTGGCCAACGGAAAGTTGGGCGTGCTGGCCACCACGTGCAGCATGGCCGCCGTCTTCAGCCCCAGGTCGTGGGCACAGTGGAACACGCACGGCAGTCCGGCGGCTTCCGCCAGGGCGGCCACCTTCTTCACCCCCAGGATGCCACCACACTGGTATGTGTCCGGCAACAGCACGTCGGCCGCCCCCAACTGAATGATCTGGAGCACGATCTCCAGGGTTGTCACCGACTCGTTCAGGGCGATCGGCGTCCGCGTCTGCCGCCGCAGCCGGGCGGCGTCGGCAATCAGCCCCAGCGGCATCGGCTGCTCGAAGTATTCCAGATGATACGGCTCCAGGTCGCGGGCCAACGGAAAGGCGACTTCCGGCGGATAACCCTGGTTCGGATCGATCCGCAGCTTGAGCCGGTCGCCGACACCATCGCGGATGCCGCGGACCATCTCCAGGTCTTCCTCCGCCCGTCGGCCCGCCTTGGTCTTGAGCGTCGAGAAGCCCATCGCCAGATAGTGCCGCGCGATTTCCTTGGCCTCATGGTAGGGGCGAATCCCCATGCAGGCGGCCAGTTCCACCGTCTTCCGCACCGCACCGCCCAGGAGTTGGTACACGGGCCGACCTGTGGCCTTGCCCATCAAGTCCCACATCGCCATCTCGACGCCGCTGGCCAGGTAGCTCCCCAGCCGGTTCTCCGCATAAAACGATTCCAGGTCGAACGGGTCCCGGCCGAGCACCGCTTGGCGAAGGAGGTCTTCGGGCGTGCCCTCGAATGACTTGCCCAGCCAGTCGACCGGCGTCTCGCCCCAGCCGACCAGACCGGTGTCGGTCTCCAGGCGGATGAGGAGCGCTTCCTTTTCGGAGGTCGCGCGGTAGCGGGACTGATACGGGGCAATGGGGGGCTTCTGCGGAATCCGTACCGTGACGGCGTGTAGCTGCGTGATTTTCATACGGCAACAAGCTATGCTGCCGGTGAAGGCCCGGCAACCTGATTTTCGACGGAGACACCGCGTATGGCCGACTTGCACCCGGCCTGGGGCGAAGTCCCCGCCGCCACGAAAACGACGTTCACCTTCCCGGTCGCGGTCCGTGCCGACGGTTCGAGCATCGGCCTGCCGGTGCTGGTGGCGCGTGGGGCCCATCCCGGCCCCACGCTCCTGGTGACGGCCGGCCTGCACGGCGACGAATTCGAGGGGCCCGCTGCCCTGCCGCGCGTCTTCGAGACCCTCGACCCTGCGGAACTGCATGGCACCTTCGTGGCCGTGCCCGTGGGCAACCCCCCAGCATTCGAGGCCGGCACGCGCACCAACCCCAACGATCACCAAGACATCGGCCGGGTCTTCCCCGGAGACCCGGCCGGCACCGTTACCGAACAACTCGCCTTCACCTTGACGCACCGCTTCATCCGGCACGCCAGCTTTTTTTGCGACCTGCACAGCGCAGGACTCTATTACCAGATGCCGCCGCTGATCGGCTACCACCTTCGGCCCGAGCCGCTGTTGTCGGCCCAGCGAGCAGCGGCACGGGCGTTCGGTTTCCCCCTGATTTGGGGAACGCCTCCCTTGCCCGGCCGGTCTCTGACGATGGCCGGTGACTTCGGCGTGCCCGCCATCTACGCCGAAATCACCGGCGAAGGCCGGTGCTTGAAAGACGACGTCTTCGACTACGTCACGGGCGTGCAAAACCTGATGGGGCACCTCGGGTTGACCCAAGATCGGCCCACCCCCGTCGAGCCGACGTGGCACGTCGAGGACAACGCCCCGCAGGCCGGTATCCTCCAGGCGCAACTCCGCGCCCCGGTGAGCGGCATCTTCGAGCCGTCAGTCCAAGTCCTCAGCCGCGTGATGCGGGGTGAGGAGATTGGCCGCATCTGCGATGCCTTCGGCACTACGCGTCATACGGTCCGCGCCCCGCACAACGGCCTGGTCGTGTTCTTGCGAACCTTTCCCCGCGTGCTTGCCGGCGAGCCCCTCTGCTGCGTCATGGAGCTGAAAGAGTGAGTCCGTGCCGGCCCGATCAGCCTCCCCGAACCTGGAAAATGGCTTCCACTTCGACTGCCGCCCCGCCCGGCAGCGAACCAACACCGATGGCACTCCGGGCCCCTTTCCCCGCAGTGTCGCCAAAAACCTCCACCATCAGATCGCTGAACCCGTTGATGACCCGGGGCTGCTCCTTGAAATCCGGCACCGCGTTGACCATGCCGAGCGTCTTGACGAGGCGGACCACCTTGTCGAGGCTGCCCAGCTCGGCGCGGATGGTGCTCAGGACTTGCAGGCCGACCAGGCGGGCGGCGTCTCGCGCCTGCTCCACGGTCAGGTCTTGACCGACTTTGCCGACGATGGCGGAACCATCAGGCCGCCGGGGCGTTTGGCCCGAGACGAACAACAGCTCGCCGACGCGGACGGTCGGTACCAGGGTGGCGGTCCCTTTACCCTTGGGCAGGGCCGGCAGCTGAAGGTTAAGGGCTTTGAGGCGAGCTTCCGGGCTGAGGGGGTCGTCGGCCGCCCCGGCCTGGCTGACCTCCGGGACCCAGCGCGGCAGCAGCCCCCCGAGGGCGGCGCCGGCCGCCGCCCAGGCACACTTTTCCAAAAACCGACGACGACTATCCACCGCTGCCATGGCACACTCCCCCGCATAAGCCCATGCCCAGGCGATGGCTCCGGCCCCGCGCCGGCCCAACCCCGGCTGCGCCGATTCTAGCCGCCCCACATCTCGCCACAAGATGGCCCATCCGCCAGCACACCAAGCCCGTCAACGGATGCGTCCGGTGGTCGCGTACCGGTGCTCGCGGTGATCGCCGACACAAAGGGCCGACGTCAGGCTGCTCCGAAAACGGAGGAACCCGATGGGAACTGCCGACGAAGATGGCCGGTTGGAGTTGTACAATTCCCAGATCGATCCATCGGCGTGGGCTGGCGCGTCGGGGCAGCACCCCGACATCGACAACCGGCGGCACCGCCCCCCGGTGGCCTGGCGCACGGCGGTGGCGACCCGAACGACGACGCCTGACCCGAATCTGGACCCCAGGTAGGAAGTGACGGCTCATGGACATTTTGGCGAACAAGGTCGTGCTGATCACCGGCGGTGGGAGCGGCATCGGCTTGGCGACAGCCCGCGGCTTTCTCGAGGCCGGCGCCCGGGTGGCCATTACCGGCCGGAACGAGGCCAAACTCCTGGCGGCGGCGGCGACGCTGGGCGGCGGCGACCGCCTGCTGTCCCAGACCGCGGACGTCTCGCAACCGGACCAGGTCCAAGCCCTGGTCCGCCGTGTCACTGATGCCTTCGGTCCGATCGACATCCTCGTCAACAATGCCGGCACCAACATCAAGCGACGTGCGATGCGGGAATTGACGCCGGAATCGTGGCAGCTGTTGATCCGATCCAATCTCGACGGGGCTTTTTATTGCATCCATGCCGTCCTGCCGCGAATGTTGGAGCGGCGCGATGGCCTCATTATCAACATCGTCTCCACGTCCGGGAAGCGGGCCGGTCCCCTGGGCGGGGCGGCGTACGCCGCCTCCAAGTTCGGCATGCACGCCTTGGGCATCTGCCTGGCAGCGGAGGAGAGGGAGAGCGGTATCCGGGTCAGCAATATTTATCCGGGTGAAGTGGACACGCCAATTCTCGAAGCTCGCCCGCAGGCCGTCACCCAGGCCCAGCGGGCGCAGATGCTTCAGCCGGAGGACGTGGCGGCGGCGGTGCTGTTTGTAGCGCGGCTGCCGCCGCGGGTCTCGGTGCCGGAATTGGTGATTAAGCCGACGACCCAGCTGTACATCTGAGCGTGGCGGTCAACGTCCCTCGACAACTTCGATGACGATGCAGGAGACGTTGTCACGGGAGCCGGAGTCGAGCGCCAGCTGGCCCAAGCCATCGGCGCATTCCTGCACGTCCGGATGTTCCAGCATGAATTGCAGGATTTTGTCGTCGGGCACCACGCCGGTGAGGCCGTCGGTGCACAAGAGGAACTTGTCGCCGACGTGGAGTTGGATGACCTGGACCTCGGGGCCGTCGCCGACTTCCTTGCTGCCGAGGTATTTCCACAGGACGTTGCGGAAACGGTGCTCGCGGGCCTCTTCCTCGGAGATGGTCTTGGCCTCGACCAGGGCTTGGGCCAGCGAATGGTCGACGGTTAGCTGTTTGATGGTGTTGTTGCGGATGAGGTAGGCGCGGCTGTCGCCGACGCTAGCCAGGTACATGATCGAGCTGCCTTTGCGCCAGACCGTGAAGACGATGGTCGTACCCATGTTCTTCAGGTCGCGGTCCAAGGCGCCCATTGCCAGGATTTCCTCATTGCTCTGCACGACCGCCTTGCGGATGATCGCCTTGGCGGCGTCGTGCGTCGTCTGCGGCTGGAGGTGACGGCGCAACTCCCGCGGGATGACTTCGACGGCACGCTTGCTGGCGATTTCCCCGGCTGCTTGTCCCCCCATGCCGTCCGCCACCAGGCACACCGTCAGGTCGGGGAACTGCTTGACTTCGATGGAGTCTTCGTTGTTTTCCCGGTAGTTGCCCAGCAAGGTGCACTTGCCGATTGCCAGGGACAAGGCCATGTGGCCACCTCGTTTCCAGCGAGTAAAGAGCCGTGAATCGTCCGAACCTGGAGCACAGGGCACGATCGCGAGCCGTCGGCGGCTCAGCTCGGTGCACCACCCGAAAGGACGACGGTGGAACTGCTCAGGCGATGCTGAAATCCCGTGCGGAGCGGGCGGCGCGATGCGTTTTCTGTCATCTTGCACTATAGCAGACCCGAAGCCGCAGTCAAATCCGCAACCGGCGTCGGATGTTCGGATGTTGGAGGGTGCAGCCGCCGTTTTTGTGTGCACCTGTACACATGACGAAGTGAGACACTCGCGCCGGGGGAACCAGCGAGATTGATCGCTTCCCGCTTGGGCGAGGAGGTGAGAGACACTATGGCTACAGCCGCATTTAGCGTTTCGCCCTCGCGGCGTTCCCAGCGAGCCCGAACCGCGGAGATGGCGAAGTGGCGAACATCGCCGCCTGGAGTGCTCGACCCCGGCTTAAAGAATCGGTGCATCCTCGGCGTCGGAACCCCAATTTTCGACGGGCCGCCGTGCCCCGCCCGGCCGGGGGCAAGGCCCCCCGGCCGGGGCCTGTCCGCCGCTTCGGCACCGCCGTTCGGGAGGGACCGGGTGATACAATCAGGGTCATGTCGCAGGAACTGAGGACCGTGGTGCTTCCCGCGGAGGTGGGCCTGACGCTGGCGGCCCTCTTGCGGCGCCACTTGGAGGCGTATTCGTGGTCGCAGGTCCGACGACTGGTGGCCACGCGGCGAGTCCGCATCAACGGCGAACTGTGCCTCGACCCGGCCCGGCGCGTCAAGCTCGGCGACGCGGTGGAACTGACAGCACGCCCCGCCCCGGTGCCCCGGCTGGCGGAGGCGGTCGTCGTGCGCTATCTCGACGCGGACCTGGTTGTGGTCGAAAAGCCGGCCGGTCTGTCGAGCACGCGCCATCCCAGCGAACGCTTCTGGCCGGAGCGTCGCAAGGCCCTGACGCCCACGCTGGAAGACGTGGTGCCCCGATTGATTGCCCAGCGCGAGAAACGGCCACTTACGTCCATCCCTCGGCTTCGGATCGTCCACCGGCTGGACAAGGAGACGAGCGGGCTGCTGGTGCTGGCCCGCACGGTAGCCGCGGAGCAGGGTTTGGGTCGGCAATTCCACCGCCATACCGTCACCCGCCGCTACCTCGCCCTGGTCCACGGAACACCCACCCCGGGACGGATTGTCAGCCGACTGGTCCGCGACCGGGGCGATGGCCGACGGGGCAGCAGCCGGGTGCCCGGTGTCGGCAAGGAAGCGATCACGCACGTCGAGATTGTGGAGGCGTTAGGGGAATACACCCTGGTCTCGTGCCGCCTGGAGACCGGGCGGACCCACCAAATCCGCATTCACTTGGCGGAGCAGGGGCATCCGATCTGCGGCGAGAAGGTGTACCATCGGCCGCTCGGCGGTGAGCCG
>JANWYO010000192.1 GCA_025055215.1 Gemmataceae bacterium | reverse complement strand
GGCGATTGTTAAGCGGTAGTTGCGAATACGCTTTTCCAAGAGTTCCCATTCGCGGTCCCGCTCAGCTCGGCCCGATTGCCACTCCTGCTGTTGTTGGTGGAGAAGTCGTTCGGCCTCGGCGACGACCCATTCGCGCTGCTGCACAGTCTGGGCCAGGCGGTCGAGGGCCGCGCGCTCCTGCGCCACCTCGTCGGCCCATTGGCGTTGCTGCTGGTGCAGGAGTTCCCAGGCTTCCTGGAGCTGGCGGCGCCCGAGCTCCACCTCGCCATTAAAGCGGAGGGCGTCGCGGCGCAGGGCATCCCGCTCGCGGGCCAGCCGGGCTTCGGCGTCTTCCAGATGACGCTGGAGCTGGGCCACTGCCGCTTCGCGGGCCTTGATAGCGGCGTGTTCGGCATCCCAGTGCCGCCGCCAGCGGCGCCGCAGGCGGCAGCGGAGGTTGCGGAGCCGCCGCCGCTCCGCTTCGACCTGATCGCGGGCGTCGGTCAGCTCGCGGCGAAGCCGGGTCAACTCCGTGCGCGTTTGCTGGGCCTGGACCTCGAATGCTGTCCGCTCGTTTTGCAACGCTGTCCGAGCGGCCCGGGTCTGGTCCTGAACCCAGAGCAAATGCCGTTGCCTTTCATCCAGGAGGGCGACGAGCTGGTCCTCCTGTTGTTGGAGCGCCACCCGTTGCTGCTGGAGGCGGATTTCTTCCTCGTTGAGGGCGGCTTGCTGGGCCACCAGGGCCGCTGCTTGCAGCCGCAGCAGCGTGCGCTCGCGGTCCAGTTCGGCCGCGGCCTCGCGGTGCTGGCGATCGAGCGTCAACCAGCGCTGCCGCAGCTGCTTCTGCTCTTCGGCCAAGGCCCGCTGCCGCGCCACCAGCGCGGCCGCCCGGGCTTGCAGGGCCTCCTTCTGACGCTGGAAGCGGCCGTCGAACTCTCGTTGCAACGCTTGGCGCTCCTGCTGGAGCAGTGCGTCCACTTCGCGCAGCGCCGCCTCCAGCTGGGCGTCGGCCCGCCGACGCTGGGCGTCCGCCTCTTCCCGCTGGCGGCGTTCCGCTTCCCGCCGCAGGGCGGCCCGCTCCTCCGCCAGCGACTGCTCAGATTCCTGGCGCAGCCGCTCCCGTTCCTGGCGGACACGGGCTTCCGTTTCCTCGCGCAGCGCCTCGCGTTCCTGTTGGATGCGGGCCTCGGCCTCTTGGCGCAGAAGGGCCTTCTCTTGGGCCAGCCGTTCGTCAAATTCCCGCCGCAACGTTTCCTTTTCCCACGACAGCCGGGCTTCCGACTCGCGCTGAAGGGTCTCTTTTTCCTCGGCCAAGCGGCTGTCGGCTTCGCGGCGCAGGGCCTCGCGCTCGACCTGGAGGCGGGTACCGAACTCCTGATGCAGCCAGTCTCGTTCGCGCGCCCACGACGATTCCGCCTGCGACTGGGCGGCCCAGTGGGCCTGGTGGAGTTGGCGGAGCGCCTCGCGCTCCGCCGCGAAGCGGGCCTCGGCTTCCTGCCGGGCGGCTTCGCGTTCCTGCTGGATGCGGACCTCGGCCTCCTGCCGGGCGGCGGTCCGCTCCCGCTCGATGCGGGCCTCCGCTTCAAGCCGAAGCCTCGCGCGCTCCTGCTCCCACTGCACGGCCGCCCGCTGTTCCCAGGTAGCCCGCTCCTGTTCCCACGTCTGGGCCAGCGTTCGCTCACACTCGGCCCGTTGCTGCCGCAAGAACTCTTGAACGATAGGCCAGGCCACGACCGGGGAGTGGGCTGGCAAGCGGACCTGAAACTCAAAAGGACCAACGGTCAGACGGTCGCCGTCTTGCAGGACACACTCGCTGACGCGCTCGCCATTGCGGAAGGTGCCGCTCTCGCTGCCGAGGTCGCGCAGCACCACCCCCTCGGGGCCGACCCCCAGAACACAATGAAACAGACTCACCCCAGGGACGTTGAGGCGGATGTGGCAGGTCGCGGCGCGGCCCACCAACGTCAGACCGCCAACCAGCGGCTGGGCCTTTCCCTTCCGTCGGCCGTTGAGGACGATCAGCTCAGGCTGCTCGGGAACGGCCATAGCGACGGGATTTGAGGTCGGTGGCGTCGCGATCGGTTCCATCCGGAGAATCCTCGCCCGGGAGCGGAGTCAGTGTTCTCCTTATCGTCTGACGGATTGGGGAAAGTTGAGCGAAGACAGGGGTTGTATGAGGTACTCGCCGGGCTGATCGCGGGTGGGTTGGCGTAGACTCCCTGGATTGCCGAAAAAGCGACCTCCGGGGCTGCGTTTTGTCGCACCCCGGTCCATCTTCCGTCACGAAAGAGGCCTGGTCGGTCTGACCGTTGCCACAAGGGAGCTCGGACGGGTGTCTGCGAGGAAAGCTCCCGGGGCCACTCGGTCCGCTTGAGGCGGGTCATACCGGAGGACCGGATCCTTCGAGGAGGCGGGCAAGGCGCTCCTGAAGCTCCTCCTCCGCGGCCGCGGACCAGACGAAATGCTCGGGCGGCCGGAAGCCGCCCTCGCTGGTGAAGGTGGCGGTGGGGGCGGGGCTGAGCGGCAGGACGCCGAGGACCTTGTCGCGTCGCCGCAGCTCGAAGGCGTGGATGTGGGCCAGGTCGGCGACGCTGACCAGCCCGGGGGCCACCACGGAGGGCCCGTCGGTGATGAGGACTTCCTGCTGTAAGCGTAGTGGTTGAGTGTCTTTCCCGGAAAGTTGGGCGCAGACCTCCAGGACGCACATCCCCGCCATGCCCGGTTCCCGACTGGAAACCAGGAAGCAAGGGCCGACATGGTCGTTGGGCTCGAGCGGCGGCAGCTGCCGCCGTAGACCGATCCCCTGTTTGGCGGAGCGGATGACGAAGCGAGTGTCGCTGAGGCGCAACGAGCGGACGAACTGCCGTTGGGAGATAGCCCGAATTTTTTGGCTGACCAGAAGTTGGTCGGCCAGAAACCAAGTGGCGGTCCACACGCCGATGCGTTTGGGCAGCCGCGGGAGCACGGTGACCAGCGCCTGCCGGCCGGCAAGTTGGGTGCTGGTCAGGGGCACGGGGACGGTGACGGCCGGCCCATCGGGCTCCGCCCGGAACTCGACGCGCAACTCGAGGTCGGCGAGGGGGGCCAGGCTGGTGGGGCTGGCGAGCAGGGCGCTGGCGATCAGGCCCTTGCCCTGGGTGGACACAAAGGTTTGGCATGCGACGCTCTGCTCCCCCAGTCGGACGCTGAGCGTCGGCATCTGGAGGCGGAGCTGCTGGAGGAATTCCTCGCGGCGCAACACGGGGAGCGCGATCTGACCTCCCGGGACGGCCCGGTCACGCCAGAGAAGTTCGGCGGTGGTGGACTCGGGCAGGGGAGGAAGGCGGAAAAACACCCGATAGCGGCAGGCATCTTCGCGGCGGAGGCTTTCGGCCGGGACGACGGTGTTGCCGGCCAGCCGCAGTTGAAAATCGCTCTTGCGGCGCAGGCCGGCGGTCAGACGCACCTGGGCTTCCACCAGGATCGCTTCGGCATTCCAGGGGATGGGCTGGTGCGCGAGGGTCAGGCCGGCCTTCTCGTAGCTGAAGTGCATGGCCTGGGGGCGCAGGCCCAGTCGGTGCATCGGCCAGAGCTCACGCATTGCCCAGTCGCGCCAGCGCTTGATCCAGAGCCACATCGAGGTCCTCTGCCGCGATGGCCTCCCGCGGCGTCGGCCGGCAGATCAAGCAGGCCGGCGAGCGCGGGATCCGAAAGCGATACGGCCGAAACGCCTCGTCGAAGACGTCCGGCACGCGCTGCAAAGTCCACAAAAGACTGGTGAAACCGGGGGCGTAGTTTGCGGGGTCGCTGAGCAGCCCTAACGTGACCAAGGCGTGCAACGAGGCGATGGCTTCGATCGACGCGCGACTGGCGGGGATGGTGGTTTCCACCGGGCCAGCCGGTTGGGAATAGTCGGGGGCCTTGGCCGGCTCGACGGTCATCGCCCGTTGCAGGTAGCTGGCAACGCAGCCGTAACATGGCCCGTCTGGCACGAACCAGTGGACGAAGCCGCCGATGCCACCGCTCAGTACCTCCCCCAGCGTCCAGGGTTTGCGGTGGCGGCGCATCAGGTGGTCGAAGTGATACTTGGCCGGCTCGTTGTCCGCGGCGCAGACGCCGATGTCGACCTCGGCTACCGCCCGCTCAATGCTCTCTTGGCACCCCGGGTCGGTTAAATCGTGGACCAGGATGGCGACCTCCAGGTCCGGCCGACGCTCCCGCAGCCAAAGCCGGGCCAACTCGGCCTTCAATTGACCCACCGCCGCCGGCGGAAACAGGTGGCGCTCGACGTTGTGCGGCTTGTAGACGTCTGGCTCGACGAGGGTAACACGATCGATGCGTCGGTCGCGGCAAATGAGATCGAGCACGGGCATGCCACCGCTGCCGGCGCCGACTTGAAACACATGGGCCATGGCAAACCCTCCGTGGGGGAATGGCCGCACACCGGCGTCACTTGGCCTCGGGGAGGGGCCATTCGCCGGTCTCGTGCCAGACTTCGTAACAGGCCAGCCACCGCCAGGCGGCCTGGACGGCGAAGATGCAGGTGAAGCGTGAGGGATCCCACCGGCTGCTGGCCCGGGTGCTCCCTTGCCGCCACAGACAGAGCGTCTGGCCTTCCAGCAGATGGGGGCAGTGTTTCACGGGGGTGATCACCCGCGTCTCGGGTGGCACCGTGGGATAGCTGGAAAGGAGCCGGGTTTCCAGCTTGTAAATATTGTGGCACGGTTTGAGCCGATAGCGGAGCACCAAGCTCGTTCCCACGCGGGCGACCTGGATCTTGTAGAGCGGGTCGCGGTCCTGGTTGTAGCGCTCGATGGCCGGTATCTCCACGGTCAGCAGACGCCGTTTGCCGGCTTCGCTGTCAAACAAGCTCATGGCGAGGGCCGTTTGGGAATGCCGGACCTCGGCCCGGGCGGGTCGCCCGGGCCGAGGCCGAAGGCACGCTGGCGACCGGACTCAGTAGTGGCACGGAACCGAACGGATGGCCGAGATTACCTCCTCGTCGGTCACCTCGTCGGTGGTGCCGATGAAGCTGGTATCACGCCGGTCCATGAGGATGGCGCGGTCGTGCTCCGCATTGCCGCGCAGAGCGTTGATGAGCTGCCGTCGCTCCGTGTCGCTCAAGGGTCGGAAGTCCATCGACGTTCTCCTTTCCAGAAAACAAACCTGACAATCAGCGCTTGTCAATCCTGAGCGGCAAGATCGGCAAGCACGAGATAGACGCCTTGATCCACACGCGATTCGTGCGGATCGACCGCGACCAAGTCCGGGCCGCGAACCAGGTAATAGCGTACCTCCCGCTCCCGCACCAGCACCCGCAGGGAGTGGCCTGGTTCAGCCAAGGGCATCGACACCACCAGCGCGCGACCGTCTGCCTCTGTCACCACGTCGAATGTCACGCCCGCTTGCTGGCGTGCCAGCCGATCGAGTCGATCGGCGTGTGCCTCGATGATCTCCCACACCGGATGCAGTGGCCGGGCCAAGTCGTCGCCCAGCGTCAACACCACCGGGAGCGGTCGATAGTGGGCATCTCCTTGCTTGAGGGCGTACCAGGAAAAGGTCAACTTGCCGAAGGACTGGACGTTGGGCCGGGGTTGCCGGGCAAACAACGGGCGCTCGCCCCCCCGCCCGTCCGCCGTCCCGATGCCAAAGACCCCCTCCTGCCCCCGCAGTTGTCCGACCCACACCGCGTCACCGCGATAGTCCCCGTCGCTCGGGTGCCGCAGGCTCCCCGGGTGGGTGTGCACCACGCCCAGGATCGTCAACCGACGGTCCACCTGCCGCACGATCCGACTGGCCAGGGCTTGGGCATCTTCGTTGAACTTCACATGGGCCACCCCGGCCTGACGGGCAGCCCCGGCCGGCAACGTCGCCAGCACGATCGCCTCCCGCTCTTCCCGCAACCCCAGGAGGACCCAGCCGGTTTCTTCGTGCCCTCGGCTGCTGTCGCGGTGGGCCGCAAATCCCTCGAACAAGGTGCGGCCCACACCGTCGCTGAGAACCACGCGCTCCAGGCGGGCCAGAGCGACAGGCTGCGATGCCCCCTGCCGCTGGTCGGCCTCGAACCGACTTCGCCACCACCTGGCGCCCAGCTCGTGCAGCCATCGGCGTGTGCGATCGACCAGGCCGAGCCACATGGTCCGCGACATCTCCGGAACGGCCTTCGGGGCGGCCAAGGTCGACGGGAGGGCGATGACTTGTCGGCCGGCATCTGCACGAGCGGTGCAATCAGCATGCCCCTTCTAACCTCTTCCATCATAACGGACGCCAGCCGCCGAGTCAAAGACCCCTGGGGGGAACTTTCGCCTCTGGCCGTGTCGTGCTCGGACGGCGGTCGGCGGGCCGCCCTGGCGGCCTGCCGACACCGCCCGCGCCCCTGGGCAGCGACCGCCCTGCTCGGGCCGCGCCGACAGGCCTGTGCTGGCCGCGACGGGTCCCCAGACCGACCCAAAATCGCGGTTTATCGGCGGCTTCAGGTCGCGTCGGGAAAAGGTCTTAGGCCGCTTGACAACCCCTGGCCGGTTTACTACCAAGAGACTAACTTCGATCGCCCCGAGGCCGCCGGGAGGCTG
>JANWYO010000065.1 GCA_025055215.1 Gemmataceae bacterium | reverse complement strand
CGCGGTGCTCGGCCTGGCCGGCCCGGGCAAGAAGATCTCCGGCATCATGCCCTGCACGGTCATCCGCCCCGGCGACATGGCCGACAACATCCTCAACCGCGACAAGCACCCGGAATGGAATGGCGAGCGGACCAAGCTGGTTTACCGGTTCCCCACCCACGAGAAGCTCTGGCAGCGCTACGCCGAAATCCGCGCCGAGAGCCTGCGGGCCGGCCGGCATGGCGAGGGGGCGACCGAGTTCTACCGGCAGCACCAAGCGGCGATGGACGAAGGAGCCGTCGTCGCCTGGCCCGAGCGCTTCAATCATGACGAACTGTCGGCCATCCAGCACGCCATGAACTTGAAGCTACAGGACGAGGCGGCGTTCTTCGCCGAGTACCAGAACGAGCCTCTGCCCGAGGAGACCGCCGAGTCGATTGCGAGTTTACGGGGTACACAGCAGGGGGTACAATTGCGGCAAGTTTACGGATCGACGGGTCGGCCCAACATCGCTTCCCTTCCCCTCAGGAGGTCGCTCCCATGATGCAATCTGATTGTGGCAGCCGCTGGTGGTTGGCGCTCTTGCTCACGGCAGGAGCGTTGGTTGATCCCGGGCAGCTCGCTGCCCAAGCGACGGCCGATTCCGCGTTGCCGGAGGCGGTGGTGCGTGCCTGGAAAGAAGTCGGGGCGGAGGTCGGCTGGCTGGGGAAAGAACAGTACGGCTTCCTCAGGTTTGCTGCGACGAAGGACAGGCTGACCGAAGCGGTGCCGGGGTTTCGGGTTTTGGCGTGGCGGCCGGGCGTGATAGCGAAGTTGCCCGACCCGGGTCGAGCGTTCGGCCTGGCCCTTGGCGGTACGCGTGTGACGGACGCGGGGCTGAAGGAACTGGCCGGGCTGAAGGGGTTGCAATCGCTGGACCTCTTAGGGACGCGTGTGACGGACGCGGGGCTGAAGGAACTGGCCGGGCTGAAACTGAAGGAGTTGTACATTCCGGACCAAGCCCGAACGGATCTTGGCCTGAAGCACTATCTGGCAGCGGTCGAACCGCCTACCCGCTTGTACCTAAGCAGCTGGCGGCTTACCGACGCGGGGCTGAAGGAACTGGCCGGGCTGAAGGGGTTGCAATCGCTGGACCTTAGCGAGACGCCGGTGACGGACGCGGGAGTCGCCGAGCTGCAAAAGGCGTTGCCGGGGTGCCAGATCTACCGTTGAGCGTTTGATGGTGGACAGCCGGCGGGGCGACAGTCCAGGCCTTGGCACCGAGCAGATTCCACCCTCCGTTGACCCTGACGCCCCGCAGACGGTGCGGGCCGAGAGGCGTCGGCTAGAGGGTCAGGCCCGGACCTGCTGACACGCTACATCGAGCTTCAGCCGCAACAGGCCGATTCCAACTCACGTTTGTCCCGCCGCGGCGATGCTGCACTGGTTCCGTGCCGATCGGCCGGGCCAAGCCCGCGGCGTGCCCGACATCCTCCCGGCCCTGCCATTGTTTGCGCAACTGCGGCGCTTCACCCTCGCCGTCATTGCCGCTGCCGAAACCGCTGCCGACTTCGCCGGCATCCTCTACACCGACGCGCCCGCCGGCGGCGGGGCCGACGCCGCCGAGCCTTTCGAACCGATCGAGCTGGAGCAGCGCGCCCTCGTCACCATGCCGGGCGGCTGGAAGATGAGCCAACTGGAGGCCCAACAGCCCGCCACCACCTATGCCGAGTTCAAGCACGAGATTCTCAACGAGATCGCCCGCTGCCTGAACATGCCGTTCAACGTCGCGGCCGGGAACTCCTCGGGCTACAACTACGCCTCCGGCCGGCTCGACCACCAGACCTACTTCATGGCGATCCGGGTTGAGCAAGCCCACTTGGAAGCTGTCGTCCTCGACCGCCTCCTGGCCGCGTGGTTCGATGAGGCGCCCTCATTCCCGGCTTTCTGCCTCGTTTGCGGACACCGCCGGCTCACACCGGCGGCTCGGAACGACCCGCCTGGCCAACCACACGACCACGCTGGCTCACGAATACGCCCGGCAGGGCCGGGACTGGGAAGAAGCCCTGCGCCAGCGGGCCAAGGAAGTCGCGCTCAAGCGCGAACTTGGCCTGACGCCGGCGCAAGAGGCCCAACCCAATTCCAACGAGGAACCCGTCGATGACGAAGTCGAACAAGCCGCCTGAACCTCAGAAGTTCCAACTGACGGCGTCGTCGGTGCAACTCGAGGCAGTCTCTGGCGATGGCCAA